>JBGTFW010000358.1:0-12128 GCA_041747075.1 Pirellulaceae bacterium | reverse complement strand
GCTACTAGTTCGACAACGCCAAGCGTGAGACACTACGAGTCCGAAGCGCAAGAGCACAAGCGAGTGAACGACATACGGCAATAAAAGAATCGCAAGCGAGTGAACTTCTGCGAAAATCCGCGAAATCCGTGGACCCTTCCTTTTTTTTTTGGGCAATGCAAACGCCTTCATATCATAACTCGATAGTCATGGCTTTCGGCCTGTCGCTCGGTCTCGCGGGCAATGCGTTCGCCCAGCGTGAACGTGCCGAACAATTGCCCCCGCGAACCGCGATGAGCGTTGATCTGCTCGACGAGTTCGACGGCATAGAGCTGATTCCCTGGAATGTGCTTCGCCCGGATGATTCGCATGCTTCCTTGACCGCGCATCCGGGACAGTTGACGATTACCACCCAGTGCGGTTCGATCGCCGGGGACACCGTAACCGATCCCCGCGCCCAGGGACGCTTTCCGAAGAACATTTATCTTGTCGACAATCCGCTGGATGACGACATCGATTTTCAGATCGAGACCGTTGTTGCCGGGTTCGATCCCGTCGAGTATTTCCAGCAAGCTGGAATCATTCTTTACAACGACGACGACAGCTTGCGGCCCTTCAGACAACCGTCAGGAGTTGCTTCAACATCGCTCGAGCTTCCCGTTGTTGCCAAGCATCCTGGATTCGGCAAGCTGGTAGCTTAGGCAGGTTCGGCAAGCTGGCAGCTTGCCCCACCTACAACCAATTGGTTTTAGCCGTCGCCGGTCTCCTGACTCTTGAATACCCGCAGCAACCACCACAGTGACGGGGCGACCAGGGACATTCCAATCGCAATCGAAACGAGCAGAATCCATTGCACCCGGTCGGGCGCCGCCGATCCCGCAATCGTCACGTTCGGGGCAACGAGCAACGGGTATTGACTCAGTCCCCAACCGGCCAACACCGCCGCGACCGTGATACAAGCGGTTGCGGCCGCGAGACTGGCGCGACCCGCGCGAACCAGCAGAATTGTCGCCAGTCCGCACACCATCGACGCGGCGACCGCGATCCACCCGATGCGGAGCATTCCTTTCCACAATTCAGGCATCGCCAGCCACGCCGCAACGAGGCCGCCCATTGCCATCGCGCCCGTGATCACGCCCGACCATAACGCCCGGCGTTGCCAACGCTCGCTCAATTCCACATCGCCATTGAGCGACGTTTCGCGATTGAGAAAAACCGCGGCCATGAATGCACAAATGCCGACCGCGAACGCGCCAAAGTAAATCGATTCAGGCCGAATCCAGCCCGTCAGCCAGTCGCCATGAAAACTTCCGTCAGCCGTCACTTCCGGGTTGTCGCCGGCAATCGTTCCGATGGCGGCTCCCATGAAAAAGGGGGCGGCAATCGACGCCGACGAAAAAATCACTTCCCATCGCTGGCGCGAACCGGGAACCTGTTCGTAAATCGATCGAAAGGCATAGGCCGCGCCGCGAAAAATGATCCCCACCAGCGTCAGCAAAAGCGGCAGCATAACGACCCGGCACATTCCGGCAAAGGCGGAGGGAAACGCGCTCCAGAGGATCATCAATACAAAAATCAGCCAGACGTGATTGGCTTCCCAGACGGGACCGATCGCATGATAGATCAGTTCCCTTTCCGAAGGCGAGCGGCGACGACGCGTGAGCACATCCCATACGCCCGCGCCAAAATCCGCGCCGCCAAAGATCGCGTAAGCCGAAAGGGCCAACAGCGCGGTGCCCAGCATGAGCAACTCAGGCGGCATCGAGAGACCTCGGCTGGCGGGCAAGATACTGGAGGGAAAGCACCGCGCCGACCAGCAACACGGCATAAATCGTGACGGTTACAGAAAGCAAAACCCACAAACCGCTTGCTCCGGTCACCGCGTCGACCGTTCGCATTTGTCCGTAAACGATCCATGGTTGTCGGCCGACTTCCGTGACGACCCATCCGGACTCCATCGCCACGACCGCCGCCGGGCCGCTGGCAATCACGGCGCAAAGAAAACTCCTTGAGCCATAGAGCGGTCGTCGGAGGACCACGCGACCCAGCGTCCAGACAGAAAGTAGCAGCAGAAAAAACCCCAGACCAACCATCACCTGGAATGCAATATGCACGACGGCGACGGGCGGCCGGTCTTCCTCGCGAAACTCTTCCAGCCCGGTGATCTCGGCACCGAAGTCTCCGTGGGCCAGAAAGGAAAGCAAACCCGGAATCTTGATGGAATAGTGAACCGTTTCCGCGCCTTCATCGGGAATTCCCCCAATGTGCAGCGGTGCATGGGTCTGCGTCTCAAAAGTCGCCTCCATCGAGGCGAACTTGGCGGGCTGTGTCCGCGCGACGACTTTAGCGCACCAGTCGCCGGACCAAATCTGGAAAGGCGTTGCGAGACAGCCCAACGCCAAACCGAGCATCAGGGCGCGCCGTACATAGAGACTCGAATCGCCGCGAACCATCCGCCATGAATAATACGACGCGACGAGAAAACCGCTGACCATGTACGCCGCGAGGATCATGTGCGTCGTCTGCGCGCCGGTCGCCGGATTGAGCATGGCGGCAATCGGATCGGCATCCACGACCCGATCATTGACCAATTTAAAACCCCGCGGCGCGTTCATCCAGGCGTTCGCGGTCACGACAAACCACGCCGAGGCGGCACCGGAGACGGCAATGGGGATGGCGGTTAGCCAGTGAACGCGCGGCGAGAGCCGGTCCCATCCGTACAGATAAATGCCGGCGAAAATCGCTTCGATGAAAAACGCGAACCCCTCGAGGGTAAACGGCAACCCGATGACGGCTCCCCACGTCCCCATGAAGGCGGGCCACAACAGTCCCAGCTCGAATGAGAGAACGGTTCCTGAAACGGCACCAACGGCAAACAGTACAAGAAAGGCCCGCGACCAGCGCCGCGCCAGTTCGCGCCAAAGCGGATCGCCGCGGAGGGAAAGTCCTTCCGCCGCAAACATCATCAGGGGCAGTCCGACTCCCAGGCACGCGAGGATGATGTGCGACCCCAGCGTGAACGCCATTTGCAGCCGCGCCGCCAGCAGGTCGGAAGTCGTTTCAGCGATCAGGCACCAGGAATTCACGGGGGGCAACTCGACTCGATCAGTGGTTTTCCGTCATTGTAAATCCTCGACACTCGATCGAGCGCGGCAAATTGTCGCAGGCAGTCGCTTCAACGCGGCCCTTCCCGGGTCCACGCCGTCGCGGGGGGATGACGCGCGGCGGGGATGACACGCCGCGGAGATGACGTAGGCGTAACACCCATTTTCAGACACAATCGGAATCGGCGATATCCGTCTTACGTCACTTTTCGGGGTTTTCATGAAGATACTGGTCACCGGAGGCGCCGGATACATTGGCAGCCATACCGCACTTGAACTGCTGATGGCCGGTCACCATGTCACGGTCGTCGATAACCTGGCCAACAGCAGCGAGTTGGTGCTGCGACGCGTCGAGGAACTGGCGGGCGAGTCCCTCGAGTTTCACCGGGTCGACTTGCTCGATCGCGAGGCCCTCAACGGTGTCTTTGACAGCGCGACGTTCGATGCAGTCATTCATTTCGCGGCACTCAAGGCAGTGGGTGAAAGCGTCGCCGAGCCGCTGCGCTACTTCGACAACAACATCACCGGCACGATCAATCTCTGCCACGCCATGCAACAACATGGCGTCAGGAACCTCGTATTCAGTTCTAGCGCTACCGTTTACGGACTGGCAAGGGAACTGCCGCTTCGCGAGACCGCCGAAACGCCAATCACCGAAATCACCAATCCGTACGGGCGGTCCAAGCTGGTGATGGAGTTCGTGCTCCACGACTGGCAGGCGTCATGGCCGGACCTTAACGTCGCCTTGTTGCGGTATTTCAATCCTGTCGGCGCGCATCCCTCCGGTGACATCGGCGAGGACCCGTCGGGCGTCCCTAATAACCTGCTTCCGTATGTCGCGCAGGTCGCTGTCGGGAAGCTGAAACGTCTGCGCGTCTTTGGCGGCGATTACGAGACACCGGATGGCACGGGAATCCGCGACTATATTCACGTCGTCGATCTGGCGATCGGGCACCTTGCGGCGTTGAACAAGCTGGCCGAAAACCCCGGCATCGTCGTGTACAATCTCGGAACGGGACGCGGCTACAGCGTGCTCGAGGTCGTCCGCGCTTTTGAAAAGGCCAGCGGTCGGGAAATTCCCTTCGATATCGTCGATCGCCGGCCGGGCGACATTGCCGAATGCTACGCCGACCCGGCACTCGCCGAAAGTGAACTGGGCTGGAGCGCGGCTCGCGGACTGGACGAAATGTGCGCCGACACATGGCGCTGGCAATCGAAAAACCCTGACGGATACCGCGCCGTCGCTGCCCGTTAGGCCTCCCGCTGCTTCCCGCTGTCGTCCTCTTTCGGCGTGGGGCAAACGATCACCACCGTGACTACACGAATCACAAGCGGACTACAATGGATCGTTGTGGGCCGGGCACTCCGTGACCGGGCGTGCCGGGGAAATGACCGCACGCCACCGGCGTCACCGAGTGCCGCCGCCAACTGGTTGTATATGACTCATGATTGACTTGCGAAGCGATACGGTCACACGACCCTCCGACGCGATGCGCGCGGAGATGGCCGCCGCACCTGTTAACGACGACGTGATTGACGTCGATCCGACTGTCGATCGGTTGCAACGCATGATCGCGGAGATGCTCGGCAAGGAGTCGGCAATGTTCATGCCGTCGGGGACAATGACCAACCAGGTCGCGGTGCGATTGCACTGTCGGCCCGGCGATGAATTGATTTGCGAAGCGGGCTGTCACATCTACAAGTACGAACAGGGCGGATTCGCCCAGCTCAGCGGCGTTGTTGCGCGAACCATCGAAGGCCCGGAGAACCTGCTGAAACTGGAGCATGTCGAGGGACTCATCAATCCCGATAACGAACACGCCGTACGGACGAGACTCGTCTGTCTGGAAAACACTCACAATCGCGGCGGCGGGCGCATCCTGCCATTGGCCGACGTTGAGGCAATTTGTGCCTGGGCGCACGGCAACGGACTGGTGACCCACCTCGACGGTGCGCGGCTTTTCAACGCTGTCGTCGCGTCGGGAGTCTCCGCCGACCGCTGGGCGAGCGGTTTCGACACCGTCAGTATTTGCTTTAGCAAAGGACTGGGTGCGCCGGTTGGTTCGGCGCTGGTCGGGCGGACGGAGTGGATCGGCGAAATGCGGCGGCACCGCAAGCTCTTTGGAGGGGGCATGAGGCAATCGGGGATCATCGCCGCCGGCGCGCTTTACGCGCTGGAAAACAACATCGACCGTCTGGCCGATGACCACGCCGCCGCCCAGGTCATTGCTGAGTCAGTGCGGCAAAGCGAGAGTCTCGCGCTGGAACCGGCCCAGGTCGACACCAACATCGTCATTTTCCGGATCGACGATCGATCGTTCCAGGACGAAAGTGACGACAAAGGTGGAGATGGCAACAGCGGCGGCACAAGAGTCGGCAAGGAAGGCGGCGGCAGCGGCGTTGGTCGTGGCGGAGAGCGTGTGACGGTCGCCGGGGAGTATTGCCGACGGCTACGGGAGCGGGGCGTATGGATGCTTCCTTTCAGCGAGCGACACGTCCGCGCCGTCACGCATCTCGACGTGACACTCGCCGACTGCCGCGAGGCTGGCAAAGCGATCCAGACCGTGGCCGCACAAATGACGGGTTCGATTGGACCGCATTTTGAGGGAGCGACATGATTATAAAGCATGGGGCGGAATCCGCGAACGCGGATGGAACCCCATGAACGTGTCTCCAATCATCATTCGTCGTCTCGTGAACTCGACCTTGCCAGCAAGCGAAGGATTTACCTGGACAACGGCGTCGTTGTCTATTGGATCGTTGATCCGGAATCGAATTCCGTTGAAGTTTGTCACTATGGCGATGGCATGAGCGAGACCTTGCGCGAAAAAGCCTCAACGGCGATGGTGCTGAACAACGGACTGACGCTGGAGTTGAGTGTGGAACGAATTTTCCGTTGAGATCCGTTCGAGACATGACTTGCTAACGAATCCCGTCGGGCGACCCGTTTGGTGGATTTGGATCGAATTGAGTTTGGGCCGCCTTCCTTTGGGTCCCCGCCTTCGCGGGGATGACGTGCGGCTTCGCGGGGATGACGTGCGGCTTCGCGGGGATGACGTGCTGCTTCGCGGGGATGACGTGCTGCGGCCCAGTCCTGGTTGACTGTTTCGTTTCAGATTTGATTTTGGAAAAACGAAAGGTTCATCAGCTCAGGGGGTGACCGCCTGACTGTGATTGGTGCCGGAGGGTCGCAATCGAAACTGGCACCCTCGGTTCCCCAAAAATCGTTCATTTGACCGCTTCGGCGCTTGTGGGCATTGGTGCTTTCCACATTTGCAAGCAAGGGCTACACTGGGGACTTTCCGCAACCCCGGAATCCCAGGAGACCGTACGTGACGAGCGTCGCTTCGCAGAAAAAGACCGCTAAACGCACCGCCCGACTGCACCTTGACGGCACCGATCTGGAATTGCCGGTCATCGTCGGGACCGAGCAGGAACACGCGGTCGATATATCGAGCTTGCGGCGCGAAACGGGCTACATCACGCTCGACGAGGGGTACGTCAACACGGGGTCGACGCGCAGCGCGGTAACATTTCTCGACGGCGAACAGGGGGTCCTTCGCTATCGAGGCTACCCGATCGAGGACCTGGCCACCGAATGTGAGTTTCTCGAAGTCTGTTACCTTTTAATCAACGGCGAATTGCCCAACCGCGCCGAGCTGGACGAGTACAGCGCCAGTATTCGCCGGCACACGTTGCTCAACGAGGACATTCGCTACTTTTACCGGGGCTTTCCCCGCGACGCGCACCCGATGGCCACGCTTTCAAGCGTCGTCAGCGCGATGAGCACCTTTTATCAGGATTCGCTCGACCCGCGCGATCCCGACCAGGTAAGCCTTTCGATGTTTCGCCTGCTCGCCAAGCTGCCGACGATCGCCGCGTACTGTTTCAAGAAGTCGATCGGCCAGCCCTTTATCTATCCGCAAAACGATCTTTCCTATTGCGAGAATTTTCTCCAGATGATGTTTGCGGTCCCCTGCGAGCCGTACGACATCGACAAGGATTTCGTTCGCGCCCTCAACATGCTGCTCATCGTCCACGCCGATCACGAACAGAATTGCAGCACGTCGACGGTGCGGATGGTCGGATCGTCCCAGGCGAACCTTTTCGCGGCGATTGCCGCGGGCATTTGCGCCTTGTGGGGACCGCTGCACGGTGGCGCGAACGAGGCCGTCGTGAACATGCTCGAACGGATTCGCGACGATGGCGGAAACGTAAAGAAGTACGTGGACATGGCCAAGGACAAGGACGACGGGTTCCGTCTCATGGGGTTTGGTCATCGCGTGTACAAGAATTTTGATCCGCGGGCGAAAATCATCAAGAGCGCCTGCGACCGTCTGATGGAAAAGCGCGACATTGACGACCCCTTGTTCGATATTGCCCAGGAACTGGAACAGGTCGCGCTCAGTGACGAATACTTTATCGAACGCAAGCTTTATCCAAACGTTGATTTTTATTCGGGGGTCATCTACCGCGCGATGGGGATTCCCGTTCCGATGTTCACGGTCCTCTTTTCCATGGGTCGCCTTCCGGGCTGGATTGCGCACTGGAAGGAAATGCACGAATCCGACCATTTTCGTATTGCCCGTCCGCGGCAGATTTACACCGGTTACAATACCCGCCAATTCCTTCCCCTCGAAGTCAGAAGCTAGTCTGACAGGCTGACACCCCCAAACGGGCGCGGGATTCCCAACGCCTGGATGCTATTGATTCGTTCGGATTTCCGAATTCCCTTTTTATTTTTCAGGAGTTTCCCATGCTGTCCACGCTTGCGATTACGGTCTGGACTTCGCTCGTCCTCGCCCTTGGCGTTGCGACGTCGCAGGACTTTGACGACCTGGACGTCGCTGCCCGAGCGGTTCCGCTTGCCCACGTACCGGTATTTAACCTGACCCATTCGGCGTATGCCAACGCACTGATGATGGAGCCGGCACCGCCGCAGTTGCGCCAGCCGTCGCGCCCCGATTCCAGCTCCTCCACGTCCATGCAACAAGGTGATTCCGGACCCACCCGTATTCGCGGACGAAGCATCAATGGAATCATCAAACTGGCCATTCTCGCCGGGGTCGTAATGCTTGGCATTGGCGGCTGTATCATTTACAAGTTTCACGGGAGTCCCACCACGCAATAACTGCGTTACCGAATTCGGCACTTCAATCAAAAAAACCGGGGGTAGACCCGGCCAGGGTTCGGTTTGAACCAAAACAACGAATGCCGCTCTTTCACCTGAACAAGCCTCCCTGTCTGTTCGCTCACTTGCCCAAGACGGGCGGCAACTCGATTCGAAACGTCGTTTTTGGCGGCGACTACGACGGGCCGTGGTTCGGCGAGGAATTGCCCGAATCGTGGCGCGAACTCTTCAGTTTCGGATTTGTTCGAAATCCTTTCGACCGGCTCGTCTCCGCGTGGAAAATGTTCACCGAGGGGACCGAGGACGACGCCTGGCATTTGCCGGAAGGGGGCGCGATCGAGTTGTCGCTTGCCGACACGATTCGGCTTGGCTTGAACCCGGAAGCCCAATTCGGCCACTCCCTCTATAACGGAATCCGCCCCACGCCACTGACGCGGTTCAAGAATCACATCTTGCCCCAGTCACATCCGTACCACGGATTGCAACACGTCCAGTTCATCGGGAGGTTCGAGCGGTTGCGGGAAGACTTTCAAACCGTAGCCGATCGGCTCGATTTGCAAGTCCGGGAGATTCCCCGGTCCAACTGGACGCGTCGTCGCGGATCGTATCGCGATTATTATGACGCGGAAACACGGCAACTGGCCACTCGGTTTCTCGCCGACGACCTCGAACGATTCGGATATTCGTTTTAGACCCGGAGGCGTTCCAGCGCGCGGTCGATTCGCGACAGGCCTTCGTCGCGCCCGAGAATCTCCAGCGCGTCGAACATTCCGAATCCCTGCGCCTCACCGGTCACGGCGACACGCAAGGCATGAATCACGTCGCCAACACGAATTTGAACCTGGTCACACCATTGCTTCAGCAGGTCTTCCAGCGCGCCCGCCGACCAGTCCCCCGATTCGGCAAGAACCTCCCGAAACGAGGCCAGCCGTCCAGCCGCCTCCGCATCGCGAACAATTCGCTTGTCAAAGGCGGCTTCGTCAATTTTGAGCTGCCCGGACGTGACAAAAAACCCGTCGAACTGGAGAACGTCCCCCGCGATAACGATCCGGTCGCCCGCGGCGGCGACGACCTGTTTGATTCGCTGTTGGTCCCCGGAGGAAAGCGGCTCACTGAGCACTCCGGCGTCGATCAGGAATCGCTCGCAAAGTGCATGTTTTTGCTCGACGTCGAGTGTGTTCATATACCGTGACTGAAACGCCATGAGCCGTGCGGGATCAAGGCTCGCTTCACTTTTGACCACGCGGTCGAGCGTGAAATGACGGATCATCTCGTCGCGCGAGAACATTTCGGTTTTGTCGTCGAGCGACCATCCGAGGAGGAGAAGGTAGTTGACAATCGCGTCGGGGAGGAAGCCGATGTCGCGATAGAAATCGACCAGCACCGGGTTGAAGGCTTCGGGTGACGGCTCGACACCGATTCGCCGCGCGATCGGGGCGGCTCGTTCGTACAACTCGCGAAACTCGCGATTCTTCAGGTACTTGTCGACCTTTCGCTTGCTCAGCTTGATTTTGCTGCCAGGCTCGGCGACGAACGGGATGTGGGCGTATTGCGGCAATTCGTATCCGAGCGCGCGAGCGATGAAAATCTGACGGGGAGTGTTGCTCAGGTGCTCGATCGCGCGGACGACGTGCGTGATTCGGAATTCCTCATCGTCAACGACACTGGCGAGATGATAAAGGCACGTCCCGTCGTTCCGCTGAATAACGTGGTCCTGCTCGCGCGCCCACTCAAAGCTCACGGGGCCGCGGATCAGGTCGACGAATTCGCAAAGGCCGTCGCGCGGCATTTTCAGCCGGACGACTGCCTGCCGTCCTTCGGCCTCGAGGGCCGCGGCGTGGTCCGCCGTTTCGGCCATCCACCGCCGATCGTAGATGAACTCGCGCTTTTCACGTTCGGCTTCGCTGCGCAGTGCCTGGGTTTCCTCGGGCCGCGCGTAATCGTGGTAAGCCGCTCCGCTGGCCAGGAGTTTTTCCACGGCCGCCGAATAGCGTTCGCCCCGCTGGGACTGAAAGCACGGACCGTGCGGGCCTTTCGAGCCGGAACCATCGTCCGTCGGGCCTTCGTCCCAGTCGATCCCCAGCCATGCAAACCCGTCGAGGATCGGACGGAGTGCCGCCTCGATATTTCGCTGCTGGTCGGTATCGTCGATCCGCAATATGAACTGCCCGCCGGATTGGCGAGCCAATAGCCAGTTAAACAGCGCGGTACGGACACCGCCGATATGCAGGTAACCGGTGGGACTGGGCGCGAAGCGCGTTCGGAGGGTCATCGAATCACGGACTCAAACCAATCAAGGCGGGGCAAGCAACCATCCGCGCGAGTTTAACAGACGCGCGGCTTTTCAGGCAGAGTACCCGCCACGTTTGCAATACAAGTCCGAAGCGCAGGTTTTGAAGTCGCGTTTTCAGCCACGAAGTGGGCGAGAGCAAGTAAGCCGGACGGGAGTTTGAGTGTAGAACAATTGTCCTCAATTGTTCAGCCTGGAATGTATCCGGAAAGCACCGCGATGCCGAGAACGAGACGTGGCCTGGCAAACTGATCCATCCGCTTGACGATCAAAGCGGGCGTCTACGGCGAACAGGGGCTGACTAGCCTGTCATGAAATCCGCGCTCCCGCCTGACAACTCCGTCCGGGGGCGTAACGGAATTTATCTAGCGCCGAAACTCTCCGCCCCCGGCGGCGGTATGCGGTGCTGACATCGATTCAGGTTTGATCGGGTCGGGACGGCGGACACTGCCCGGAGCATACGTGCCTTGTCCCGAAAGACTGAGCATCGACGGAATGCCACTTGAAGGAACCATTCCCGACGTTGACGCCAGGACGTTCAGACTTGTCGACATCGACGAATTCTTGCCGGATGCCGTCGTTGAAACGGAGGTGTCGCCATTGGCCGCGCTGGCGGTCATGTCACTGCGCGGCTGAAACGCCGGGTAAGGCGTCGAGCCATACGTCGGAGACGCGGTTGAACCGGCAAGCGACGAATTGTCCTGCGCGCCGGTGCTGGCTGACATGGGGGACCCCGGCGGCGGAGGAATTGCCACTGAGGTCGACGACGTTGCGGGCGTCAATGGTGAAAGCGTTTGCGACGCGATCCGTTCGTACGTGGACGTTGTTCCCGGACCAGGTTGCAGTGCGGCGGACGAAACTGGAGTTCTCTGGATTTCGTTCCCGGTGCGCGTTTCAGACATCGGTGGAGCGGTGCTGGTTCCCCGGGAAGGCGAGGTTCCGGCAAAATCCATGTTTTGCGAGCCGCCGTTAGCCAACGGTGGCTTGCTGATGTTGCCCATGTCGACCATTGCCTGGTTCATCGCGTCGGAGTGCTTGTCGGCGCTGGCGCGCGTTTGCTCGGCCAACTGTTCCCACGACCTATCGACGTCGGCGGCAAAGGCCTCAAGCGAACCGTTCGCGGATTTTGACGGTGACGGACGCGCCGGTGGTCCGTCCCCCGAATCGATGTTCGCCTTCTTCTCTGTTGCGTTGCGGGTATCGACCAGCGCAGTGTCGCCTGGGTTGAACTGGTGCGACGGCGGCTCGATATACTCAGGTGCCAGTCGATCGTTGCTTTTCCAGAAGGCCAGTCCAGGCATGTTCAGGCGGCTGCTTTGGCAACCGCCAGCCAGGACGATCATGGCAATTGCAAGTGAAGATACGCTGACAACGCGAGACTTCATGGTGATTCCTTGTGTTAATCCGGCAATCCGGCCGTTTTTTTCGTTAATCGCGGGGATAGTGGTGCCGCACCGGGATCGTGTCAACGGCAAAACTTACGCAAATCAAGCGAAGTCGAAAAATGATGCTGTCACGGATCGATGTCGGTGACCTGAGCGAGAAATTTCCCCTCGGCGAGCTGGGTCACGACCGTCTGTCCATGTTCCAGTTCACGGGTTCTTCGCACCGTTTCACCGTCGAT
>JBGTFW010000357.1:0-3600 GCA_041747075.1 Pirellulaceae bacterium | reverse complement strand
CCGCCGGGCGATCCTCGCCGACTCGCCGTTGGCGCGCGGTGTCACGCCTGGACGAGGAAGCGTTGCCCTCGGCGGCACCCGTATGCGCGTCGTTTTGATGCACGTCGGTCGCCGGGTGCGCATCGTGCCCATGCGAGTCGTGCGCGTCGGCACCCGGGTGTTGCTCGTGCGCACCATCCTCGCCGTGCCCCCCTTCACGATCGGCGCGTTCGGTCTGTTCGCCTTGTTCGGCATCTTCGCCGCGTTCAGCGTGTTCGCGACGTCGCTCTTCCATCCGCTGAAGTTCCGCCCGATGCAGACGCTCTTCCAACTGGCCCATTCGTTGGCGAACCATGTCGGCCATGTCGTTCGCGCCAGCTTCGCGCAAATGATTTTGAGCCTGGCGAAAGTGATCCATTTTCTGGCGTGCTTCGCGCAGGGCGCGCTCGTGACTTTCGGGTGAGTCCTGGGCAGTTGCAACCGGCGCGAGCAGAAACGCAAGGGCGACGATGTTAAACGAATAAATCAGTCCCGGCTTCATGATAGTACCTCTCTGTTCACAGGTTCCTCGAATAGTGATACGCTGGCTCACGGTGCAAAGCGTTCTTCTTGCGATCGTCCATTAGACCGCGCCTTGATCGAAATGTCGAGCGGAACCTGGCAATCGCGAAACAACGTCAGGTTGAATGCCGCACGTTCGCCCCGCCGTTATTTCGTATAATCCTGCAACCGGGCCGCGGCGAGGACAACTTGAAGAAACAAAGAAGTAGAGGGGTGGACAGGGAAATGGAAATGAGACCGGAATCTCGCGGCGCGATCGAGCATCTTTGGAGAATCCTCGTTGAAAGGTCCGTCGACGATCCGCCGCTGGCAAGCGCCTTGCGGACGTTTGCCGAAGCCTTTCTGGAAGACATAGCGGACGCTGCGGACCCGGCGGCAGGCTCCGAACGCCCTTTGCCTGGCGGTCCAGTCTCCGTTGCGGCGCGAAAGAGCGACACGTCCGGCAGCATCGATCCTGTCCCTTCGCGACCGCCCGACGAACCGGTTATTCCAGCCACGAGGGCGGTCGAGATGCTAACGTTGGGACGGTCGGACGTGGTCCAGCGTTCGTCGCCGCGCGTCGTGGAACAATTCGAGGAGTCCTCGGTCGCCGATGCGCTGCGCGATATCGAGACGCGGATGAGGATGAAGGCGGAAGGCTCGCGGTGGGCGGCGACCCGCCGCAGGCGCATTCGAGAAGGTGCCGATTTCGACGCGGAAGTGCGACCCAATGACGAGGACATCATCCAGCGAGCCCGGCAAATCCCCGATTGCTACCTGTGGATGAACGCGCCTGCGGCACCGGTGGTCGACCCGCTCGAGTTGTACGATACGCTGGGCGAGTGTTTCGCCGTGGCGGCCGACGCGTCGGCCCTTGTCCGCGAGTCTCTCGATGCGATCGACGCATCGCCAGCGGTCTTTGAACAATCGCTCGACCTGGCCGCCGAGTCCCAATCGGCGCTGCGGGTCATCATCGAGGAGATTGGCTGGCCGTTTGATCCGGATCAACGGAGCCTGTTTTTTGAGTTGCGCCGAATCACGAGCGAGCATCAGGTCCATATTGAACGCAACATGCGCGCCGATCACCGCGCCGATCCCGGCAGAGTGTCGGAAGTGGGCAGTCGTATCGGCGAACTCGACGGCGAATTGCAGGCTCATCGCGCAAGGAACAAGCGCCAGCGAAAACTGATCAACAAGATTCGTTACGAGGCGAGTCGCATCGAACGAGGCGAGCAAACGTTCGCGTCGCATGCCGATACACTGCTTGGTGCCATCGAGGAAGTCGTTCAAACCGGGTTGCCGCCGAGCAACGCCGAGCTGAGGGATTTGTTGCTGCCGGTGATCGAGGAATTGCCGGTCGACGAGAAAACCCTCTCGCCGGAGTTGAGACAGGTCTTCCGCGCGGCCGATTTGTTCATTGCCGAAAACGCGCGGCCCGCCGAGGACCCCGCGCGACAGGAGCCGACCGCCGAGGTCAAGGCCGTCTCCCGACTGCTGGGTGGCAAAGCGGTGTTTCTCATCGGTGGCGAACGACGCCAGAAATCGGCCGAGGCGATCAAGGCGGCGTTTGGACTTTCAGAGCTTTACTGGTTCTCGGTTACGGAGCACACCGGGAATGCCGCCTTTGAGCCATACATCATTCGTCCCGACGTGGCCGTCGTGCTGCTGGCAATTCGCTGGAGCAGTCATTCCTACGGCGAAATCCGCGGCGTCTGTGACGAACACGGAAAATTGCTGGTCAGGCTTCCCGGCGGCTATTCCGTGAACCAGATCGCGCATCAAATCATGGAACAATGCGGCGACCGACTTGCACTGGAACAAGCGGGCCGTTGAAGAAATCGCCTCCCCCCGATCCGAAATGATTGTGACCATCGATGGCCCGGCGGGGGCCGGCAAAAGCACCGCGGCCAGGCGACTGGCGGAGCGCCTGGGCTACCGGTTTCTCGATACGGGCGCAATGTACCGCGCGGTCGCCTGGCACTTTCGCGGGAAGAACGTCGAACTGGACGACGCCGCCGCGGTCGCGCGATCGTTAAGTGATCTGTTGCTGGAGATGCGGGGGGAGCGCGTGACGATGAGGGGGCGCGACGTGACGCGCGCGATTCGCGCGCCCGAACTGGCTCAACTCGCATCGCAAGTCGCCACGCGCGCGCCGGTTCGCGAACACCTTGTTCGGCTGCAACGGAGCATCGCCGCCGAGGGAGACATCGTCTGCGAGGGCCGCGACCAGGGGACCGTTGTCTTTCCCGACGCGGGTTGCAAGTTCTTTCTGACCGCTGATCCCCTGGTTCGCGCGAAACGTCGTTGGCTGGAACTGGTTGACGGAGAACCGGATCTGGAACTGAATCAGGTAGTCGCCGAGCAAAAAATCAGGGACTTGCGCGACGAAACGCGGGAAGTCGGCCGCCTCGTTCGCGCTCCCGATTCGATTGAAATCCGCGTCGATGACTTGACGCTTGACGAACTGGTGGATGAACTTGAACGACACGTGCGCAATGCCTGCCGCGGTGCGTAGTCGCGGCTTGAGCAGCGCCTGGACAAGGCGGCCTTTCTGCTGTCCAACGCACTGGCCGTCCAGGAGGATGATTTTGACAGAAACATGAATGGGGTTTCATCCGCGTTCGCGGATTACACCCCATGCTTTACACGGCCGTGGCTCCGCCACTTGGGATGAAAACGTCCACTGCGTCGATGCTTCCGTATGCGTTGTCCTTGAATTTCTTCTCGGCGCCGCCACGTGGGATGACAACGTCCACCGCGTCTGAGGATCGAGTCGCAACTGTAGTCGTCGGTCCCGGCGAGCGTTCCGTCGGACTCGCGGTACTCGATCTTGTCGACCGTCCCTTCAAACGAAGACCTATTTGTGTCTCATGGTAAAATTTGCCAAAGTTGCCGGTTGGGCGCGTCGTGACGGTGATTTTGTGCTTATCATGGATTCTTTCACCCATCGTTGCGCTATCGGGCCGACTGACCGCAAAGTCGACGCTAACGGTGAACTCGTTTTCCGTCGAGGACGATACTTGAACCAATGGTAGCCAAATCGTTCGTTGGTCTGTTTGCAATATTCTTGCTCGGCGGTCT
>JBGTFW010000356.1:0-2546 GCA_041747075.1 Pirellulaceae bacterium | reverse complement strand
CAGAGGGGATGTTCATTTTTGTTTTTTTCCGTTTACCGACTTGCCCCTGGCCAGGTTCCAAAGATAATAGAGAGCGTCGCGACGGAAAGCAACTCTTTTGGCGGGCTTTCGGTGTCATCTGCGTCGCGAATCCCGACAGGGGCTTTTGTTGGGAGCTTTTGAAATGCCTTGGCAATTTCCACGTTGGACGGTTTGCGCTTTCTGCTGCGCATTGGCTGCGGTTGTGTGTTCGTCGCAAGAGTCGCACGGACAGGATTCAACGGACAGGGAGCAAACAGCGGAGTCCGATTCGAGGGCGGCATCGGATGCTGCCGGGGTTCACGATGGATTGCCGGAGGCCGTCACGGGCGACGAAACGAGTGCGGGCCAACCGTTTCCGAAAACCGAATTGCCGCCATTACGGCGCCTCGTCCTTTACAATTCCGGCGTCGGCCAGTTGCAACATTCGGGGGAAATCGACGGAAACGCGCGCCTGCAAATCCGCTTCGGCAGTCATGACGTCGATGATGTGCTGAAGAGCCTTGTCTTCGCCGATCAGGGAGGTGGCACCGCGCGGGCCATCGAATACAAGCCGGCACCCGACCCGGAAGACATTGCAGCGCGTTCGGTCGGTGCGCCAATGACTCTGGCGCAGTTGATTCAGCGATTTCGTGGCGAATCCGTAACACTGGTCGTTGACGGCGGTCCGGTTACGGGGACGATCTACGGCGTGGAAAACCGCTCGATTAACGAGCAAGTCGTCGAGACCGTGGTATTGGTCAGCCGTGAGGGGCTTCGCTCCATTCCCTTGCCAGAGGTCGATCGCGTCCATTTTGACAAAGAGGAATTGCGCGACGAACTGGATCACGCCATGGCCGGCCTGGTGAAGTCCCGCAAGGCGAATCAAAAACAGCTTGATTTGCTGCTTGAGGGGGAAGGCGTCCGCAAGGTGGAATTTGCCTATGTCGTCGACATGCCGATTTGGCGAATGACCTACCGCATCGCGTTCGACGGCGAAAAGGTTTACCTTCAGGGTTGGGCGCATGTCGACAATGTGACGGGTGTCGACTGGGAGGGCGTGACGATGGAGTTGCGCAGTGGCCGCCCGCAAGCCTTTCACGCCAACGTCTTCGCTCCGCTGATGGCGGAACGGCCTTTTCTCGGAAACACGGTCTACGATTTCATCGAAGGGCTTGTTGTCGTTTCGCAGACGTTTGGTCTCGACACCGACTCGTTTTCCACGCCCCCCGCCCCGGGCGGGTTCGACGGCCGTGGGGGAGGCGGTGGCGGCGGGTTCGGCGGCGGCGGCGGATTTTTTCCTGGCGGCGGGATGCCCGATTCGGCAATGGACATCGAGACCGCCTTTCGCAGCGCAGCCAGCGAGGGTCGCGCGGCACAAATGGTTCGGTACGTGATCGACCAGCCCGTGGACCTTGGAGCGGGCCGAAGTGCTGCCTTGCCGGTCTTCTCCAGCGAACTGCCCGCGCGACTATTGACCGTGTGCAACGAAATCGAGGACCTCCCGCCGATGCACGCTATTGAATTCACCAACGACACGGGGTTGCCTATCGTTTCCGGTCCGGTGTCGGTCCTCCGCGAAGGGGACTTTGTCGGAGATGGAAAACTCAACCGCATCGCCGCCGGAGTGGAAGCCGAAGTCGTATATGGCCTGGATCGCGGCGTCGAGTTTCGACGAACTTTTGAATCAACGGAAGGGTCCCTCAACCGGCTTTCGGTCGAGGATCGACTGGTCGTTTTAACGGGCACCCGGAAACAAAGTCGAATTTACCTACTGTTGAATCAGGATACCGATGGCCGTGACCTTGTGTTGTACACCCCGGGAGCGCAAGACGCCGACGCAACGGTCACTCCCGAACCCGACCGCGTACACCGAGGGGACGACGGCGAAGAAGCGCGTTTGCGATTTGAGATTCACCTGGAACCCCAGTCGACGCGAGAACTGGAAGTCATTTTCCGCAGCGAATACCAGGAGAGAAAACCCTTTTCCGCCGTCGCCGAGTCGGACCTTGAGAAATGGATTGGTCAGGGTGTCGAGATCAGCGAAGGCGTCGAGACCTTTCTCCGTCGGCTCATTGGCCTTGACCGGCAGATTGAGGAAATCGAGGGGCAGTTCGCGGAGCAGGCTGCCCGGCGCGACAAGTTGCTCGATGAGCAGTCGCGGATGCGCGAAAACGTGGCGGCGCTGGCTGACAATCGCGAAGCAGCCGCGCCGTTTATCGACAAGTTGCTGCAACTGGAGCGAGAACTGGAACAGCTCGCGGAAAATCAGGCCGCGACCAAAGCTCGTTTGAAGGATGCCGAGGCGGAACGAACTCGCGAAATCAGGAGTTTTCCATAAAAGCGCTCCCGTGATTATTTCGCCGCGGGCGGCTTGCCAGGAAGCAGTTTCCTGAAAAGCAATGGAGTCACGGTCAACATGGCCGTGCCGAGAATGATCCAAAGCGGGTTGTTTGCAAGCCATTCGACGATCCATAACAGCGATTCACGATCGACGACTTCCCTCGCGAGCCGCGAATTGATTTCGGCACCGACCGCGTAACCGCCGA
>JBGTFW010000355.1:0-12241 GCA_041747075.1 Pirellulaceae bacterium | reverse complement strand
ACGGACCGCGCCGCCACCTTCGATGCTGACGTTTGATGCAACTAGCCGAGAGACCTGTACCGCCAAACGAGAGTTAACGACCACACCACTGCAAGCGTTGGTCGTGCTGAATGATCCGCAGTTCGTCGAAGCGGCGCGTGTGCTGGCTGAACGTGCTCTCGCTTCACATCCCGACGACGCCGGGAGCGCGATTGATGCGATGTTTGTTCGACTGGCGAGCCGGCCCCCGGACCCACGCGAGAGACACCTGCTCATATCATTATATGAAGGCGAAGTGAAGCGAATTCAGGCGGAACCGGAGAGATTCGCCGAATTGCTGTCGGTCGGCGAACACCCTTCACGGGCACCGATACCTGGCCTGGCCGCTGACGATACGCCCGGTGATTCGATTTCAGGATTGCAAATCGCCGCGATGACCGTGACGGCCCAGGCGATTCTTAACAGTGACGCGGCGGTATGGAGACGATGAACATAAATTCTCGACCTTTGCCGCGTCCTGGAATATGGAATCCGTTCTCGATGACGCGCCGGCATTTTTTTGGCCGTAGCGCCGCGGGGCTGGGTGCCGTCGCGCTCGGTCATTTGCTCTCGCCCGGGCAGGGGCGGGCCGTTCCCATGCTTTCAAGCGGAGCGGAGGACGACGTTTCCACGTCGCTTCCGCATTTTGCCGCGCGGGCGAAGCGGGTCATTTATCTGTTTCAAAGCGGTGGGCCGTCGCAACATGACTTGTATGACTACAAGCCGCTACTCAACACGAGGAACGGCGAGCAACTTCCCGACCACGTCCGGCGCGGCCAGCGACTGACGGGCATGTCGGCTAACCAATCGTCAATTCCGCTGGCGGGTTCGGTGTTTCCCTTCCGGCAACACGGCCAGTCCGGGATGTGGCTCAGCGAGTTGTTGCCGCACACTGCCGGGATTGTCGATGAATTGTGCTTCGTCCGATCGATGTACACCGAAGCGATCAACCACGACCCGGCGATCACGTTCTTTCAGACAGGGTCGCAAATTTCCGGGCGACCGTGCATGGGGTCGTGGCTCAGTTACGGACTGGGAAGCGAAAGCGAAAACCTGCCTGCGTTTGTTGTACTTGTTACGGCCAACCAGGCGGACCAGCCGCTGTATTCGCGGCTGTGGGGAAATGGTTTTCTCGACTCGCGATACCAGGGAGTACGCTTTCGGTCTGGCGCGGACCCGGTCCTTTACCTTTCAAACCCGGACGGAATCCACCCGTCGGGACGCCGCGCCATGCTCGACACGCTTTCGGATCTGAACCGCCACCAGTTTGAGCAGGAGCTTGATCCGGAAATCGAGTCGCGGATCGCCCAGTACGAGATGGCGTGGCGAATGCAATCGAGTGTTCCGGACGTCACCGACCTTTCGGACGAACCGGAACCGGTTTTTGAACTGTACGGCGAGGATGCCCGAAAGCCCGGAACGTACGCCGCCAATTGCCTGCTTGCGCGAAGGCTGGTCGAGCGCGGTGTCCGCTTCGTCCAGATCTATCACCAGGGATGGGACCAGCACGATCGTCTGCCGGCAACGCTCCCCGATCAGGCGCGAGAGACGGACCAGGCCTCGGCCGCACTCGTTCGAGACTTGAAGCAACGGGGACTGCTCGACGAGACACTCGTCATCTGGGGAGGCGAATTCGGCCGAACGCCCTACTCGCAAGGCAAACTGACGGCGGACGATTACGGGCGCGATCATCACCCGAGGTGCTTTACGATCTGGATGGCGGGTGGAGGGGTTCGCGCGGGGTACGTTCATGGACAAACCGACGACTACGGCTACAACATAGCCGACGAACACGGCGAGCCGGTCGTTCCCGACAAGCATCATTTCAGTCCGCACGCCGTTCACGTGCATGACTTGCAGGCGACGATCCTCAGATTATTGGGAATCGATCACGAACGGCTGGTTTACAAGTTTCAGGGGCGCCGTTACCGACTCACGGACGTGCATGGCCACGTGATTGAAGCGCTTCTGGCGTAAAAGCTCCGGGTTGACAACCTTGAATGCGGACTCGCTCGGCGAGCTGGAAGCTTGCCCCACGTTGCCTATCCGGCAAGCTGGAAGCTTGCACCACGTTTGGGTAACAAAAAAACCCGGTCGGGTCGCGACCGGGGTTCGTTAAAGTTCTTGCGCACACGCAGCCCTGGCGGCTCAGGGCGTTCATTCACAAATTGTCAATCCAGTTCTCTTTCAAGTTCTCATTCAAGTTGTCAATCAAGTTCTCATTCCAGGTTGTCAATCAAGTTGTCAATCAAGTTCTCATTCAAGGTTGTTGCATCGTGTCAAATTCTCCTCCGGCGTCAGGATGTCACGTTGTCACTCAGGATGTCGCGGCGCGGGAAGTCACTCAGGTTGCAAAAATCAAACTGCGAAAGGAAGGTTTGAAAAGGCAGGTCAAGCGGCGAGGTTCCGGCGCGGCGAGGTCAGGCCAGTTCATCCAGCAGCCGCTCGACGGCGACTCCCAGCTTGTCAGCCGATTCGTAACGACCCGTCTCGATCTGGTTCCGAATGTCGGCAATGCGCTCGGCCTGGAGACTCGTGACGTCATTCATGTTGGCAAGCATCTGCGCTTCACTCGAAATATCGATCTGGTCGGTCGTGTCGAAACGAACCGCCGAACCGGAGTCGGCGGACTGGACGTTGCTGGAGTACTGAACGGTCGTGGTTGACTGAACGCTGGACGTTCCCTGAATCTGCATGGTTTTCTCCCGTCGTGGGTTATGGCAAGTGCGTCCGTCGCGAACCGGTTCGCGAACCGCTTCGAGTGAACATTTGCCTGGGGGGCACAAATCGTCGGGGTCTTGAACGACTTGCGAGGCCGCCATTCCCAAACCCGACGAAGTCGTCGAATTCAGGTCTGGCCGGGTGCGTCCCGACCGGGACGCGCCGATTCTGTCGGAATTTGCCGCGCAAGTACAGTTCAAACGGTTTCCACTTGCGCTTGCGCTCCGTGTCGGTCGCCCGCCTCCGTTTTCCGCGAAGTCTGACCGTGCAGACGCTTGGAAAGCACCATGGGATATCGACGTGGATGCTAGCATGGTTCAAGTGTTTCCCCCGGCAATCTGTTTTGCCGCTCGCAAGCACTATTGCACTTACAGGTTAGTTTCGTTTTCTCCCAATCGCATCGAGCCGACTCGGGAAAATTCCCGAAACCGCTCCAACAATCGATTGACAACCGGACTGGCGTGTGCCTGACCGGACCAATGCGGACTGACGCAAACAGCGGTCCAACGGGCCGGAAAATTCCTCTCATTTTGGTTCAAGTCCGCGCGCTACGGCCCTGAGTCTGGGCCAATGTCGGTACAAGCCCAAGAATCGCTGCAATTGACAACGTGCCGCGGAAAGTAAAAAACTCGCAGTAGCAAATGCTGTCATTGCAAGCATTCCATTGCTTCGCGGCGTGCTGGCGGCGATTTTGAAAAATGTACGACGCCCGTTTGTCAATTCGTAAATCGAGGTTCTGTTGCCGATCCGTGTAGCCGGCCCACGTAGCCGAGTCTCTCCGAGACTCGGATTCGGCGTCTCTCGGACCTGGCGTCTCGGAGAGACGCCGCTACATGTTCGCGGGCACGCCACGCAAGCGTCCGAAAAACTGCCATTGGTCATTAGCGACAAATTCGTATAACTGAAATTCGTGAAACTGCAAAACCAGTTGGCGACCTGATGCGTACAGGTCGTAGTCCGCGAGTCAAAATGAAGTGACTCAATGAAGGGGGGATCGATCGAACCAGGCCGAATACCGCAGCGCGACGCGCTTCGCTCTTTTCGCCATTTTGCCTGGTTTGAACGACCGGACATCCATCGAATCGTTATCGTTCATGGGCAGGGACCGCCGATGACTGTTTGCAACAGCAAGGTAGAGCCCAATGATCGCACGAGAACTTTCTCCTCCCAAACTGAATCTGGTTCGCGACCCGTCGGCGCCTCCGATGTACGTCAGGCTTGAGTCGTTTTTCGACTTTTGCTTCTGGCTCGCCGAGGAGTTGCAGGACCTTGAAGGGCAGTTCGATCCCAACAGCAACTGTTCCGGATTTGATTGCGACGTCCCGTTTCCGGACGACCTTGCCGCCGGCTGGTTCTGAGAGACCCGTCGGCTACGAGGCGACTCGCCAGCGGCGCCAGCCCCAGTCGAGTTGCCGAACCAGGCCCTCGCCGCGCGGTTTGAAAGTACAGGCGGCAGCGATCAGCCGACGCGCCGATTCGGGAAATCCCTGACGCATGCTTGCTCGTGCTTCGGCCAGCAAGGCACGCCGAATCCGGAAGTTGAGCTCCCCCTCCATGATTCCCTCGGCACGCAGCGCGCACCGATCGGCACTGGCCCATCGATTCGCCGGGTCAGCAAGACGCCGCGCCCTGGCGCGGGCTGACACCTGCGCCGCCAACGTAGAAATCGTCTGCGTGATGGTTCGTTCCGGATTGGCGCGGCTCAGGACCCGGCGATAGTGCAACAGCACTTGCGGGACATTTCCGATCTCGATGGACTCGACGGCGCGGAGCCACAAATCGTAGTCCTCAGCCAGCGTGAACGCTTCCCGATAGGGTCCCTGAATCCTCCGGATGACCTCGGCTCGCATCATCATGGCGGGGTGGCAAAGGCAATTGCGCTCCGCCAGTTCGTTGCGGACTTCATTCGGATTGACGGGCGGCATTTTGGCTTTCCCGGGCTTTCCCTCCGCGTCGATGACCGTGAAAGCCGCACCGATCAGCCCAAGACCCGGATGGCGGCGAAACCAATCGAGCTGAGTCGCGAAACGGCAGGGCAGGCAAACGTCGTCGGCGTCCATCCGCGCGACAAGGGGCCCCCGGGCAAGGCGCATTCCGTCGTTGAGCGTCGGTACGATACCTCGATGCGGCAGCCGGACAGGGTGAATTCGCCCGTCAACTTTTGCAAAATCGGCAACGATCGCGGGAGTTGCGTCGGTCGACCCGTCATCAAGACACAGCAGTTCCCAATGGCGGTGCGTTTGGGCGCGGACTGATTCGATTGCCTCGGCGAGGAACGCCGCCGCGTTGTGCATGGGCATCACGACGCTGACCAGTGAATCGCGATTCATGCCGCCTTGCGTTGCGAATCAGCGGGGCATGAACCAAGGACGCGGCCGATCAACTGCTGCGTGAAGTCCGTCCATGTTCGCGGGCGGAACCTGCAACGAATTGCTTCCTCGACGAAACGGAGCGCCGCGGGGTTCTCGATCCAGTTGAGAATCTCGCAATGCCATGCCTCGAAGTCCAGCGGATCGATGAGAAGCGCCAGTCCCTGTCCCGCTTCCGGCATCGACGAGGTGCGCGAGGCGATACAGGCCTTGCCATGTTGCAGGCTCTCGACGATCGGCAACCCCCACCCTTCATAGAACGACGGGTAAAGCGTGAACCGGCAATGACGGTACAGCCAGTTCAGTCCGGCGTCCCCCACATGATTGAGGACAAGGATCGAGTCTCGCACCAGCGGATCGTTTTTGATCTGGTACAACAAATCGTCGCTAAGCCATCCACGCGATCCGACGAGCACCAGTCGCGGGACGTCCGTGCGGCCTTCTTCGGCAAACCGCCGCCACAGGTGATAGAGTAACTGGTGATTCTTGCGGACCTGAATCGTACTGACGCTCAGGACATATCCGCGCGCGGTGAAATCGTCCGGCAGTCCGTCGGGGCGCGCCATTTCGCCGGGCGGATCGGTGCCGAGGATCATCACCTCGGAATTGACATCCGCGCAGCCGAGTCCCTGCGCGAACTCCAAAAAATCAACTTGCGTTGCACGCGAGATGCACGCGACCAGTTCCGCGTGACGGGCAAGAATTTCGGCGAACTTGAGAAATGATTCGACCGGCGCGGGATCATGAAACTGGTGCGGAAAGCGCCACGGAATCATGTCGGCAAGTACCGCGACGAGCTTGACTCCTCCCGATCCACAAATATTCTCCAGCCAGGCGGGATCCAGCGCGTCCCACGTGCTGCCGCTGACAATGAAGGAGTCGCCGGGTTGGAAACTGACCGGGCGAGAGTCCGCCGAGAATCGGTGTCGCGCCTGATCGATGGGGGTTCGAATCAGTCGCCGGCATCCCCGTTCAACGCTTTTTCCGGCCTGCTTGAGCAAGCCCGGCTTTTTCCGTCCAGCGCGGGCGCGGTGGACCAGCGTGTTGCTTCCATAACCGGCCAGCACTTCCGCAATTTTCGTTCGATCGACAGGGACGACCGTGCGCATGTAACGGTTGAAGCGGCAAAATCCGACTTGCGTTTCCGGTAACTCGTATGCGGCGCGGACCACGTTGGCTTCGACCCGTGTCAGTCCGACAGGCCCGTAGCCTCGCATTCGCAACAGTGTTGTGGCATCGAACCAGTGGCGTGGAGTTGGGACGTCGGAATTCACTCGATAAACTCTCGCGAAAAAACCGGATACAAACAAGTGCGTCTTTCCGATTTCTGGAGTAGCGAAACTACCGTTGGCGTTGCGGGCGAAAGTTCCCGCGCGGGATCGGCGGCATGAACGGTCTCCAGAAATCAACTTGGGCAAGCGCAAGGCGGTTCCATACCAAAAATGCACCACCGAGGCAACGTGACCATCGTCGTTTTCATTCGTTTCCCGTCTCGATGGCCGCTAGCAGTCAGTTTGCCTTGTTGTAACCTCGGAAATCCCGTAAAGAACACAGCTTCTACAAGGAAATCCATGCGCGTCGCCATCATTATTTATCGAATCTCGCGCAATCGGGGGGGGGCCGAAAAGTGGACCCACCGCTACATCCAGTGGCTTGCCGCGCGCGATGTCCGGGTTCATCTGGTCGCGTCCCGGCCGCCGAGCCGCAAACTCGCCGACGCCATGGATCAAACAACCATTCTGGCGTCGAGCAACCGGTTCGAGTTCGCGCGGCGGGTCGCCAGTGAATTCGATCGCCGCGAAGTTGACGTCGTGCATGACATGGGATTTGGCTACGAGTGCGATGTCTTCCATCCCCATAGCGGCAGCCAGTTTGCTCTCGATGCGGCGCGAGCAAACTCGCATTACGGACTATCGCGAGCGGGCTTCCTTTTTGCCAGGCGGTTCGGACATCGCCAACGTCGGCTCGCGGAACTTTCCCGTCAACAGTTCGGGCAACCGGCCGCGCGATTTGTCGCCGTCTCGCGACGCGTCGCGCGCGATCTTCAACTTCACCATGGTCTGACAGAGGACCGCATTCATGTCGTTTCCAACGGAGTCGATACGCGCGATTTCTCACCCGCGATGCGCGCGACATTTCGCGACACAATGCGCCAGCGGATTGACGCATCCCCGGGCTCGTTTGTGTTGCTGACTGTCGCGCACAATCATCGGCTCAAGGGCATTCCCGAATTGCTGCGAATGCTTGAATCGACGGACGGGCCGCGATTGCATCTGGTTGTCGTCGGTGGTCGAACCAGGAAACGGGAATTAATGCCGACCGGCAACCAGGTGACGTTTGTCGGGACGGTGGATGACGTCCGTCCATGGTATGCGGCCGCAGACGCATTTGTCCTGGCGACGCATTATGACGCTTGCAGCCTGACTGTACTGGAAGCAATGGCCTGCGGTCTGCCGGTCATCACGACGCGAGCCAACGGCGCAAGTGAAATGATTGATAACGGCGAGACTGGATTGATCGTCGACCATGCGGGCGATCTGCGGGGACTCCGCGCGGCGGTCGAGACTTGCCGGTTGGCCGGCAATCGGCAACGGCTCGGCGAGGCGGCGCGCGCGGCTGCCTTGCAAATGCCGATCGAACAGAACTTCGAGTCGATCGCGAACATTTACGAGGCAGTCCTCCGGGACCGCTCGCGAACGGAAAAGGCGGCCTGAGTCTCAATGCCAAAACGACTTGCCGAATACCGTTGGCGTGACTGGAGCCGCTTGAGACCGCTGCTTCATGCGCTCAAGACGTGCCGTTACCGGGTCAGGGACGAGCGGTATCTGGCGACCGAACCGGTCGACTCTTGCCTGGAATCCCTGCGCGACCGGATTCGCGATCAACGACTGCTGGTGGTCATTGCCTTTAACGACAGTGAAACCATCCGCTGGCAATCGCGACTGATCCAACGAAACGTGCGGGACGTCATTTACGTCGTGGTTGACAATTCCAGTGATCCCGTTGCCGCGTCGGAAATCGCCAACTATTGCCGGGAGCAAGAGATTTCGCATGTTCGCCTCGAGTCCAATCCGTGGACGGGCCGCAATCCGAGCCGCTCGCATGGATTGGCAATGAACTGGGCATGGAGGCACCTTGTCTTGCCGGGGCGACCGGGATATTTCGGATTCATCGACCACGATCTTTTTCCGATCGTTCCAACTGAACCCTTTCAGCCGCTGATGAGCGAAGGTCTGGTTTGCCACGGCGACCTGCGACAAGTTGGAGAGCGGTGGTTTCTGTGGGCCGGGTTCTGCCTCTTCGACTACCGGCGGGTTTGTCATCTGCCGCTCGATTTTGGACTCGATTGGTTCGCGGGCCTTGATACGGGGGGTGCGAATTACGAAGTCCTTTACCGGCACATCGATCGGATGTCCATTTCACAGCGGGTGATTCGCCAGTTTCCCGTTTGGCGCGACCGGCCCCTTCGTGACGCCTACTTCGAGTGGCGAGGCGACTGGCTGCACGAAGTCGGGTTGGACGTCCGCCCGGAATTGCGAACCGCAAAGCGTAAAGTGCTGCTCGAATTGCTCAGCGCCATGAACCCTTTGCTCCATCACCAACTCCGGGCCGTCGCCTGAACATCCGCCGCGGCGAATCTAACGACCAACGTTTTCAGGAAGGAACATTCCATGTGGATACTGGCTGGAGCGACCGGGTACATCGGCCGCGCTTTCGCCGAGGAGCTGAAACGGCGCGGGATCGATTTTTGCGCGGCCGACCGGAGTCGGGTTAACCTTTCCGAGCCGACGGAATTCGCGCGCTGGCTGCGGGCCAGAGGAGCGACCTTTCTCATCAACTGCGCGGGTTATACCGGACGACCCAATGTCGACGCCTGCGAACAGAACCGGGAGGCGTGCTGGCAAGCCAACGCCGTGCTGCCCGCCGCGATTTGCCAGGCCAGTGAATCGGTAAACGTGCCGTGGGGCCATGTTTCATCGGGCTGTATTTTTACCGGTCGTCGCGCGGACGGACGACCTTTTCGTGAAAGCGATCCGCCCAATTTTTCCTTTCGCCAGGGAAACTGCAGCTTTTATTCCGGGACCAAGGCGGTGGGCGAGGAGATGTTGACCGGCGGTGACGTCTACGTCTGGCGCTTGCGAATTCCCTTCAACAAGATCGACGGTCCGAGGAATTATCTCACCAAGGTCATGAGCTATCCGAAACTCCTGGACGTGGAAAACAGCCTCACGCACCTCGATGAATTCGTCGCGGCCTGTATCGATTGCGCGACCCGGCGACTCCCTTTCGGTATCTACAATCTGACGAATCCGGGGAGCGTGACGACCCGCCAGGTCGCGCGTTCGATCCAGGCCATGGGCCTTTCGCGTCGCCCCTTTTCGTTCTTTTGCGATGAAGAAGAATTCATGCGGGTTGCGGCCAGGACGCCTCGATCGAGCTGTGTACTGGATAGCAGCAAGGCTCTCGCACACGGCTTGCGGCTCAGCCCGGTCAGCGAAGCGATTGCGCAAAGCCTCGATCAATGGACGAGCCATCGCCAGCGCGCGGCGGCCTGATTACCGGGCGTTTCCCGAAAAAGAAGGACGTGTTGTTGAAGATTGTCGTACTCATGCCGAATTGG
This sequence comes from Pirellulaceae bacterium, assembly GCA_041747075.1. Lineage (GTDB taxonomy): Bacteria > Planctomycetota > Planctomycetia > Pirellulales > Pirellulaceae > CAJQPP01. The sequence continues at coordinate 2,512 of JBGTFW010000355.1, read as the reverse complement.
GTGGGCGACGTGGCGATGGCCACGCCAGCTCTCCGCGCGCTTCGGCAGAAATTCGATGCGGCACGGATCGTTGCGGTCATGCGTCCCTATTTGACGGAGATTCTCGACGGGACCTCGTGGGTTGATGAAATCTGGCCTTGCGAGCATCGGCGATGGACGGGAAGCGAGGGGTTCCTCGCCACCTCGTACGCCTTGAGGAATTTCAAGCCCGACGTCGCGCTTGGTTTGCGCGGTTCCTTTCGTGCGACGTTGATGGCGATGGCGAGTGGTGCCCGTCTCCGCGTCGGAGTCGATTCACGCCTCTTCGGTCGATTTCTTCACCGCCGCCAAACCGCACACCTCAGTCCGGACGGCAACATCATTGATTCAGAAGTCGACCGTTACCTCGGCAGCGCCGCACTGCTCGGTTGCGACCCGTCGGATCGGCGGCTCGAATTGCGAACGACCGTGGCGGACGAACAACTGGCAATTCATGTGCTGCGACGCCTGAAATTGCCGGCCGGTTCGCCGCTGGTCATGTTGAACGGGAACGCCGCGCAGGCACTCGCCAAGAAATGGCCTCTTAAGCGACTCTCGGAGCTGGCGCGATTGATCGTGGATCGATGCGGCAGCTCGGTGATCATCAATTGCGGACCGGGCGAGCGCGAGATGGCGCGAACGATCGTGCGCGAGGCGAGTCGCCGGCAAGTCGTATCGCTCGCCGACGAGCCGCGATTGAGTTTCGGATTGCTCAAGGGGTTGCTGCGGCGAGTCGACCTGCTGGTATCCACGGACAGCGGGCCTCGACATCTTGCAGCCGCGCTGGGGACTCCGGTCGTTGCCGTTTTTGGATCAACCGACCCCCGCCGAAGTCACAATTACAATCCGCGTGAATCCCTCGTGCGCATCGATTTGCCATGCAGTCCCTGTCACCGATACCATTGTCCGCTGGGCCACACGCGGTGCATGAATGATTTGACGGCGCATCAGGTATTTCAGGTAGTCGCACCGTACCTTGCCCGTCCCGCCGCGCGTCCGGCATGAAACGGGTAAAACATCCACATCGATGCGGGATTTGACGTGAGCCGATTTGCACAGTTTCGAAAATCCGCGAGGCGCTTGTTGAGACGGCCGCTCGTTTGGCGCGCGAAACGGCGCGAGCAATGGTTTGCCCGTCAGGTGCCGCATGAACTGGCGATTTGTGCGATCTTTCGCGAGGAAGCCCCTTTCCTGGATGAGTGGCTGGAGTTCCACGCCGGGGTCGGCGTTTCGCACTTCTACCTCTACAACAACTTCTCAACGGATCATTTTCGCGACGTACTGAATCCATGGATCGACCGCGGCGTGGTGTCTCTCGTTGAATGGCCAAGAGCCGTGGGGCAGTTGCCGGCGTACCGGCATTGCCTGAGACATGCGTGGCGCGATTGCCGCTGGATCGCCTTTATCGATGTTGACGAGTTTCTTTTCTCGCCCCTTTCCCTCGACGTTCGCAAGGTCCTCGACGATTACGGTGACCTGCCGGGAGTGGAAGTCTGGCAGGTCTTCTTTGGTTCCGGCGGTCGGCAAACAAGACCTGCATCCCTCGTAACCGAATCGTATCTCCGCTGCGCAGGTCCCGATCGAACGACTGTAAAGTCGATCGTCAACCCGCGCCGCGTCTACAAACCCGGCGTTCACCAGTTCCGGTTTCTCGACGGGCAGGCGATCGATTCATCGAGACGGAGAGTCCTGTCGGGCCAGCCACCTGTCTTCGATCGACTGAGAATCAATCACTACTGGTCCCGGTCGCTCGAAGACCTGAGAATCAAGATCGCTCGTGGAGACGCATCGACCGCGACCCGACGCGACCTGGCCTGGCACCTCGAGTTTGAAAAAACCCTGAACGAACTGCGCGACGAATCGATCCTCCCGATCACCCGGGCGATTCGGGGCGAGAACGGCGAAACGACCGATTGCACCGACAGCACGGGGTCGCGGCGCGCCGCATAACCAGTCGCCACTTCATTCGCGAAATCCGGAAGCACTCCGATTGCAGTGAACAAATCAGCGCTCATCACCGGAATCAACGGCCAGGACGGCTCGTACCTCGCGGAATCACTGCTGGCGCTGGGTTACGAAGTCCACGGCACCACGCGGCACCGTAGCGAGTCGCTGGCTGTCGGGGCGACGGCGCGCGGCGAATCGGCATCCGTTCGGACTCAGTTCCTGCAGGGAGTTCTGCAACGGTTGCACCTTCATCAACTGGACCTGTGCGACCACGCCGCGATCGAACGCCTGGTTCGGGACGTACACCCCGATGAAGTCTACAACCTGGCGGCGCCCAGCGTTGTCGGGCGGAGCTGGGACGATCCGCTGGCGACGACGATGGCCGCGGGGCTGGGAGTCGTGTGCCTGCTGGAAAGCATCCGGCGGCTGGACACGTCGATCCGCGTCAAGGTCCGTGACAAGAACCAGTTGGAAGCGGCGAAGGACGAATTGATCGGCGCGATGCGCCGCGTGCGCGCGCTGCCGCCGGAAGCGAAAAACGACTTCG
>JBGTFW010000354.1:0-9123 GCA_041747075.1 Pirellulaceae bacterium | reverse complement strand
CGGCGGACGATCCGCGAGCGAGACTCCGATGGCCAGATGGGTCGTGAACTGGTGCCGGTCAAAGTCATCGAACCTGGCAAATCATCTCGTTTGTCGTCGGTGGAGTCGCGATTGGGTTCCTCGTTGAACAACTTCCTCGCGAGATTATCCGGTACGAGTTGAGCGAAGCGGAGCGTGGTTGCCCGTGCTGTGGTCAAACCCGTGACGAAATCGGTGTTGAAACCAGTGAACAACTGGAGCTGATTCCGGCACAGCTGAAAGTCCTCCAGCATGACCGTGTGAAGTACGCTTGTCGAAACTGCCAGCTGCATGGCACCGAGGGGCACGTCGCGATTGCCGACAAGCCTCCGCAGCCGATCGAAAAAGGCTTGCCCGCGGCGGGGTTGTCTGCGCATGTCGTGCTTTCGAAATTCGGTGATCACACGCCCCTCTATCGCACGGAAGATATTACCTCGCGGTACAGCTACACGATTCGTCGCAGTTCGCAATGCGGGTGGCAGGCGGAGCTGGCCGAGCTGGCGTTGGTGCTGGTTCTGCGGATGAAGTTCCTGCTGCTTCAGTCCAAAGTCATTCACACCGACGACACGTCGATCAAGTTGCTCGCGGGCGGCCCGGCTCAAACGGCAAAATTCTGGCCTTACCTGGGTGACTGCGATCATCCTTATGTGGTGTTTGACTTTACCCGCACGCGGCAGCGCGATGGACCGGCCCGGTTCCTTGAGGGTTTCGCGGGTTACCTGCAAGCCGATGCCTACAGTGGTTACGACGGAATTTACGCGGGCGACAGGGTGAAGGAAGTCGCCTGCTGGATTCACGAGCGGCGTTACTGGCATCAGGCCCAGGACAACGATCCGGCCCGGGCGACCCTGGCTCTGTCGTTCATTGCGCGGCTTTCACCAATCGAAACGCAACTGCGCAAGGCTTGCCCGAATGAGAACCTGCAGGGCCAACGAGACTTTGGTGCGGTGGCCGCTGCGCGTCAGGAACACTCGGTGCCGATCCTTGCGCAGTTCAAACACTGGCTGGACTCGGAACAGGATGACAAGCGAATCTTGCCCAAAAGCCCAATCCGCAGCGCATTGACTTACACGCTCAATCAGTGGGATGCGCTGTGTCGTTACACCGGGGAAGGCTATCTGTCGTTTGACAACAACCTGGCCGAGAGAACAGTAAAGCAGGTGGCGTTGGGGCGGAAGAACTGGCTGTTTATTGGGAGCGTGGATGCGGGCTATCGTGCGGCGGACCTGATGACGCTGGTCAGCAGCGCGGTTCGCAACGACCTCGAAGACTGGAGTTACGTGAAGGGGGTGCTGGACAGTGCTTTTCCATTTCCGAATCGTTGGCGGCTGCCGCTACAACGTCCCAAATCTCCCGTAGCGGAACTCGCAGAGAGTTTCGATCTGGGTCGATGGCGACATTCGTCCTTTGGAAATTGACGCAGAGACGCAACGAACGACGCTGTAAAGCGCGATTTCGCCAGAATGGTCGGACCCCGGATTTCCGTCGGGTTCATCCCGGCGGGTTCACAATTGACAAGCTAAAATGCCAGCCAAATCAACCGTTGGTTTGGGCTCTCCGCCGGGTTCATCCCGGTCGGAAGCCGCGACGAGTCAGCTGCTAATCGTTGCTTCCGCCGGGACAAGCCCGCACGGAGAGCAGCGCGATTGGGCTATTGAGTGGTAGCCAAAAAGTTGTCGCCCCGCCGGAGCAAGTCCGACGGAAGCGTCGCGGAGGCCGCAATGGCTTTCGACGCGCGCGTTTCAGCGCGTTTTAAGCGCTGCCCACGCCGAAACTCTCCGCGAGTTCCGCTACTACTGAAACCAAAACGGCGACCTACGCATATGACGTAATGGACAGAAAGACGAGTACGACGTATCCCGATGGGAGCGTGACGGCGATCGACTACGATCCGTCGGGAATATTCCCCACCGGCAGCACCGCACAGACCTTCGACAACGACGGCAACCTCACGGGTTCGCACACGGGGTTGACTCTGACGTGAACGCGGCCAACCGTTACGTCCCACCCTCCAGGTGGACATCCGGAACTCTGGGCGAATATTTCTACAACGCCGACGGTCAGCGAAAGGCCACAAAAGTGACCATTGACTCGACGATCACTGAGAACCGGGTTTACACTTACGCCGATCCCACTGCATCGCTGAGTACAACCAATTTTTTGGCGAAAGCCGCCCAAACAAGGCCCTGAATATCGAATGAATTGTCTTGGGAATAACAAATCGCTTTAGCTCCGCGCCGTCCGCAGCCTCCGTGAACTCATGCAATCGAAACCGGGCTAGAAACCCCGTTTCCCTTCGCCCGCTATTCGAGTTGGTCATCGAACCCGGTTGGTCGCAAGTGTTCATCGAGGAAACCAACCACATCATTTCGGTGTTTTTCCGCATCGTGATTCAGCAAATCAACGTGTCATCCGGAGGCGGGCCAACCGGGCGGATTGCCGGTTCCACCAATGCGCCTCCGATGAACCACGAAGTCCCCGCAAACGCCACCAGCAGAATGGCGAATACAAAAAGCAACCATCGACGGTTTCTGCGCCAGATCATTTGCCATTGCCGCCGAACGTCCATGCTGACTTCCAGGTTTCAACGAAAGACATCGTCGGTGTCGGGCGAAACCAAATGGCCCGCCATAAATCACCAATTACACTGGCTTATGGCTCATCAAACCAGCCAACCTTTGCCTTTGGAAAACAGCGAGAACAATAGCCAGATTATCGACAACGTGATGACTACCGCCGGCATCACCGCGCCGGACGGCCCCATTACCTGCAAGCCCCTGGCAATTAACATCATGTAAACCATCTGAATCAGCACCGCAACCAAACTAATTGCAAACAACGGGACTGACCATCTCTTTCGCATCAGCAGGCAGATGCTTCCGGCAACGCCAGTACTCACGGAAATCGCGAAGACGAAATAAATCCAGCCGGGGGTCGACCGAGACCACTCCTTTTGCTCCTCCGTCATCGACTCGATCATCGCTTCCTGCGCGAAAACATCAGACAGCAGTATTGCGCATCCCATAATATTCCACAGCAGCGAAACTGCCGCGATCACCCAAAACCAGGCGGGAACCGATACTTCTTGTTGTTCTTTCATTGGTCGTGCCGCAGCGATTCGTTGTGGTCAGGGATGTTCTGGACGAGTCGTCATTAAGGTGTGCGCGCGCCGATAAACTGCACGCATGTCACCGCCATCGGCGCGACCAGTGTCCGCAGCCGCCGGACTGGCTGTAAGCAAAATGCACATTAAACGCCGCGTTCTATTCGCTGACGCGACGGGGGATTTTCTTTTTCTGCTTGTTCTTGACGACCGGGGCCGGTCCGGGCAGCACGATGATCTCGCCCCCGGCGGCCTCGATCTTTTCCCGCGCGGATTTGCTGAAGCGATGAGCCGATATCTTCAGTTTCCTGGTCAGTTCTCCGTCGCCGAGAATCTTGAGCACGTCGTAACGCGACTTTCCCAGACCGCTCGTCGCAAGGGTCAGGGGATTCACGTCGTCGCCCGCTTCGAAGTTGCTTTCGAGCTGGCTGACATTGACGGCCACTACGCGGACGGCGAACTTGTTGTTGAATCCGCGTTTCGGGATGCGGCGGAACATCTGCATGGCGCCCCCCTGGAACTGGGAATGCTGCGACGAACCGGCGCGCGAGCGCTGGCCTTTGTGACCGCGGCCCGCCGTTTTTCCCAGCCCGGAACCGGTACCCCGGCCCAGCCGCTTTTTCGGTTTCGTTGTTTCAACTCCCTTGTTGACGTCGTTGATGTTCATAGTTCGGATACTCCTCGCAGGCGCTCGACATCCTCGCGGGTTCGCAGATGGCCCAGCGCGTTGATGGTCGCCTTGACCAGGGTGACGGGATTGTTGCTTCCAAAACTCTTGGTGAGGATGTCGGTGATCCCGGCCGCTTCACAGACGGCGCGGACCGCGGACCCGGCAATGATTCCAGTCCCCGCACCGGCGGGCAAGAGGATGACTTTCGCGGCACCGTACCGCCCCTGAACGGTGTGGGGAATGGAACCCTCGACGATGGGGACGTTGACCATTGAGCGAGAGGCTTGCTTGTTGGCCTTCTCGACACTGGGCGGGACCTCGTTGGCCTTGCCGTATCCCCAGCCGACGTTCCCCTTGCCGTCGCCGTTAACGACCATGGCGGCAAAGCTGAAGCGGCGACCTCCCTTGACGACCGCGGCGCAGCGCTTGATTTTCACCGTCCGCTCGACGAGCGAACTGCTGTTTTCACTGGACATAAATTACATCTTGTGTTCTACAACTTGTGTTCGGAGATAATTTCTGAACTCTTGCGAGTCCAGCCACGAAGAACGAACCCTGGAATTTCAGAATTTCAGCCCGCCCTCGCGAGCGGCATCGGCCAGTTGGGCGACGCGCCCGTGGTATTTGAACCGGCCCCGGTCGAACTTGATTTGTGTGATCCCGGCAGCCGTGGCGCGTTCGGCGATCGCCTGGCCAATCCGCCGCGCGGCGTCACAGTTTCCTCCTTTACCAACGTCGTCGCGGAGGTCGCGGTCGCGCGTACTGGCCGAGGCGAGCGTGCGGCCCGACAGATCGTCGACGATCTGGCAATAGAGGTGCTTGTTGCTTCGGTGCACGGTCAGCCGCGGGCGCTCGGTGGTTCCCTTGATGTGTCGGCGAACGCGAAACTTGCGCCGCAAGCGTTGTACGTTTTTCAGTTTTGAGAATTTCACGGCAGTGGTCCCGAAAATGGACTGGTTAGGGGAATCCGGATCATGTGGCCGTCTTGCCCGGCTTGATCTTGACGAATTCGCCGAGGTACCGAACGCCCTTGCCCTTGTAGGGTTCGGGCTTGCGGATCGAGCGGACTTCGGCGGCGAACTCGCCGACAAGCTGCTTGTCGCACCCGCTGATATTGATGTGCGTGTTGTCGGGGCAAGTCACGTCGAGTCCGTCGGGGACCGTTTTCCTCACTTCATTGGCGTAGCCGACGCGGAGTGCCAGTTGTTTTCCCTCAAGTCGGCAGACGTAGCCGACCCCCTGCAACTCAAGTTTCTTTTCGTAGCCTTCCTTGACGCCCGTCACCATGTTATTGATGAGTGCCCTTGTCAGGCCATGGAATTCGCGCGAGGAGCGGTCATTGCGCTTCCGGGTGACGACGACTTCGCTGGCGGCCTCGTTGAGTTCAACGGAGACCTCCGGTCGCGTCTCGTAATGGAGATTCCCCCTGGGACCCTGCGTGGATACCTTGCGGCCGTCGATCGATACGGTGACGCCGGCGGGAATGGGAACGGGTTGTTTGCCGATTCGGGACATTGCTGGAAACCTGAAATAACCTTGAATGGAGCGATTGTTCCTGGACGAATGTTTACCAGACCTCGCAGAGGACTTCGCCGCCGACCTTTTGCCGACGTGCCTCGCGGTCGCTCATCACGCCGTGGCTGGTACTGAGGATGCTGATGCCAAGCCCGTTGAGGATCGGTCGCAGCTCGGTCGAGCGTGAGTAAACGCGGCACCCGGGTTTGCTGATACGGCGGATTCGCCGAATGACCTTTTCACCGGCGGGTCCGTATTTCAGTTCGATTCTCAGGTTGGGTACCGGTTTCGCCTGGTTGGCCACTTCGGACCAGTCCCAGATGAAACCTTCGCGCTTGAGCACGTCCGCGACACCACGTTTGACGCGCGACATGGGAATCTCGACGTTGGGCCGTTCGACACTGACGGCATTGCGAATCCGCGTCAACATATCAGCGATTGGGTCAGTCATCATATGCAAAGGTCCTCGTTACCAGCTTGCTTTTCGAACGCCAGGAATCAGGCCGCGGTCCGCGAGATTGCGGAAACAGATGCGGCAGATTCCGAATTTCCGGTAGACCGCGCGCGGCCGACCGCACATCTTGCAGCGGCGCTCGCGGCGAACCGGGTACTTGGGCGTACGGTTGGCCTTGGCGATTTTCGATTTACGTGCCACCAGTGGGTCCTGTCAGGGGTTGATTGTATACGGGGTCATGCGGCGGTTTCGGCGGCGCGTTCGCGGAAGGGCATTCCAAATTGCCGCAGCAACTCGCGCCCTTCGTCGTCGCTGTCAGTCGAGGTGACAAAGACGATGTTCATGCCTTGAGACCGTGTAAATTTGTCCGGGTTGAGTTCCGGAAAGACCAGGTATTCGGTCAATCCGAGACTGTAGTTACCGCGACCGTCAAAGGCGCGGGGGCTAACGCCGCGAAAGTCGCGAACGCGGGGGAGGACGAGGGTAAGGAGCCGATCGAGGAACTCGAACATTCGCGCGCCGCGGAGTGTCACCTTGCAACCGATCGCGTTCCCCTCGCGGAGGCGAAAGTTGGCGACCGATTTCCGAGCCAGCGTGATGACGGGTTTTTGGCCGGCGATCAGCTTCATGGCGTCGACGGCGTCCTCGAGGTTTTTCTTGTCCTGAAGCGCCGAGCCGACTCCCATGTTGATAACGATCCTTGTGAGTCGGGGGAGCGACATGTGATTGGCGCGTCCCAGCTTCTCGGCGAGGGCGGGGGCAATTTGTTCGCTGTAGACCTGTTGCAATCGGGTGGCCATTTTTAAATCACTTCGCTGGCAAGGCTGACAATTTTCATGAAATTCCGGTCGCGCAATTCGCGCGCGACCGCGCCAAAAATACGGGTGCCGCGGGGGTTCCTTTCGGTGTCGATGATCACCGCCGCGTTGCTGTCAAATCGTATGTAGCTGCCATCCGTTCGCCGCGTCGCCTTTTTCGTTCGCACGATGACGGCGCGGACGACGGTTTTTTTCTTGATGTCGCTGCCCGGCAGCACGCTCTTGACGCTGCAAATAATCACGTCGCCGACGCCCGCCGTGCGACGCCGCGATCCACCCAGCACCTTGATACACATCAATTCGCGCGCGCCGGTATTGTCGGCAACCTGTAATCGGGTTTCTTGCTGGATCATCGGACGTTCGGGTGGAGGGTTGGTTCGGGTCGGGATTCAATCAATCGGAATGAAGGGCGTTGCCTTTGGTGCTGATTTCTCCGCGATCATTGCGTTTTGATCGCGGCGCGATCAACGACATTGTCGCCAGGCTCCGGCTCTTCATGCTTGCGCGCGGCGCGAAGGGCGGCGACGTCGACTTCCTGGCTCCGTTCGATCACGCGGACAAGTTCCCATCGTTTCATTTTGCTGAGCGGTCGCGACTCGATGATCTCGACGGTGTCGCCAAATCCCGATTCGTTGTTTTCGTCGTGGACGTAACACAAGGTTCGCTTGTGGACGTACTTGCCATACTTGGGATGCTTGACCAGTCGGGGAATCTCCACGACGCGGGTCTTTTGCATCTTGTCGCTTTTGACGCGACCAATGGCCTGGCGTTTTGACATAAGTTGTCTCGTGATTTGCCGCTCTCGCGGGTCTGTTGGTTCAGTGGGCGCGGGCCGGCTGTTTACCGGCCCCGGCCAGCTCGCGCTGGCGCTGGATCGTTTTGATTCGGGCGATCAGGCGACGGTTGCGGCGCAGCTCGGTGGGAACATCGAGTCGCTCGGTCTGGGCCTGGATGCGGAGCCGAAAGAGCGTCCTCGCGGTCTCGTTCAGGGTCGCCACCAGTTGTTCGTCGCTCATTTGTCGCAGTTCGGATGCTTCGCTCATCGTACACTATGCCGGGTTGGTGGTTACATGGTGCGGCGCTTGACCATTCGCACGCGGAAGGGCATCTTGTGAGCCAGTCGCGCGAAACAGATTCTCGCCTGTTGTTCGGTCACACCGCCGAGTTCGTAGAGGATGGTACCGGGGCGGACCGTGGCGACCCAGAATTCGGGTTCGCCCTTGCCCTTTCCCATCCGCGTTTCGAGCGGGGTGGAGGTAACGGAGCGGTGGGGAAAGACTCGGATGTAGAGTCTTCCCTCGCCCCGAATGTATTGTGTGGCGGCAATTCGTCCGGCCTCGATCGTTTGCGCCTTGAGCCAGCCAGGATCAAGCGACTGTAACCCGAAATCCCCGTGGACAACCTGGTTGCCCCGGGTCGCGTTACCTTTTATACGACCTCTTTGGACCTTTCGATGCTTGACCCGTTTTGGCATCAGCGCCATCGGTTTCGTCTCCGTAAGTACCCTGGTTAATCCAGACCTGCACTCCGATGTGCCCTTGCGCGGTCATCGCTTCGGCAAAGCCGTAGTCGATTTTCGCGCGGAGGGTACTGAGCGGAATGGATCCGGCGATTTGTTTTTCCCGGCGGGCCATTTCAGCACCGCCAAGGCGCCCGGCCAACTGGACCTTGATCCCCTTTGCCCCGGCGTCCATCGTTTCCTCGATGGCCCGTTTCATGGTCCGTCGGAAACTGGCGCGCTTGGACAACTGTTCGGTGATTTTCTCGGCGACAAGCTGGGCCATAATTTCGGGTCGCGCCAGTTCCTCGATCTTGAGGTTGACGCGGCGTCCGATCAGGTTTTGCAGTTCGTCCTGCAAGACCTCGATTTCCTGGCCCTTCTTGCCAATGATCAGTCCCGGTCTGGCGACGAAGAGGATCACCTTGACCTCGTCGCGTGTCCGTTCGATTTCGATCCGGTCGATTCCCGCCGCCTTGTAATTGCGCGAGGGATGTTTCTTGATAAAGTCGCGGAGTTTCTTGTCCTCGAGCAACAGACCGGCGAATTCCTCCTTGGGAGCGTACCAGCGGCTCTTCCAGCCGATCATGACTCCGGTACGAAACCCGATCGGATTGACTTTTTGACCCATGGCCTAGATTTCCTCGATTGCGACGCTGATGTGCGACATACGTTTCTTGATCATAAAGGCCATTCCCCGCGCGCGGGGCCGGATACGCTTGAACATCGAACCGCCGTCAATGCGGAGGTCGCTGATCAGCAAGTCGTTGACATCGACGATTCGTCCGGGGTTCTGGTCGGGATCGCGCGCGTTGGCGATCGCGCTCTTGATGACATCCTCGATCATCCGTGCCCCCCGGTGGGGCTGGTATCGAAGGATGTCGAGCGCCTCGTCGACGAACTTGCCGCGGACGAGGTCGGCTAGTCCGCGGACCTTGCGCGGACTGATTCGTGCTCCGCGAAGTGACGCCTTGAATTCCATGGTTGTCTCCGTTGGTTTCTCGTTCCGCGCCGGCGGTTACTTTCCCTTACCCGAATGACCGCGGA
>JBGTFW010000353.1:0-2800 GCA_041747075.1 Pirellulaceae bacterium | reverse complement strand
GGCGGCGGCGGTGCCGGGGGATCGGCGTGCGCGTCCTGCCTTGGCAAGGAAATCTGCAAACGCCTGGACGAAATGGCCCACAAGCAGGACGACGACGGCTGCTGGATCGAACCCGTGCCCCAGATTCGCGAGGCCGCCGCGCAACTTCACGCCTGGTGCCCGCCGCCGGAACCGCCTCCCGTGAAGCCACCGCAGACAGAAATCGAAGGGGGCGAGGAGATCGAGGGCAGCGGGGATGCCGAGACGATCAACGATACCATCAGGTTCGTTCCCACCGCCAACGGATTCATTACCTCAAACTCGAGATGGCGGGACCCCGCGTACGGACAAGGATACGACGCCTCCCGTTTTCAGACTCCGTGGGACTATCAACAGTCCACCAACGGGTTCAATCCCCAGGCAAACAATCAACAGCCGATGAACGTGAGCCAGAATCCTCCCGAACCAAACGCACTGCCGCCGGTGGTCAAGCCCGCGAACATAATGGCGGTACCAACCACTCCGGCGGTGCCAACCTCGCCCGCTTCAAGTGTACGACCTCCATCGCAAGCGGCTTCGTCCACGATCATCGGAAAAATCGTCGCCGCGCGGGATTCCGAAGTCGCCATCCAGTTCGAGCAGGCCTACCGGTTGCCCGACGGCGCGAAATTGCTCGTCGCCGCCAGCAACGGTACCGAAGTGGAAATGACTGTGATCGCTTCGGACGCGGGGGTCGTCATGGCGGAAACGACGAATCCCGGAATTTCGGTGGACGGACTTCAGGGTGCCCAGGTCGAGATCGGTATTCTGGCCAAATAGTCACCCGCGCAAATTGTCAAAAAAACCGGGACCGGGCAGTCTGCGACTGTCCGGTCTTTTTCGTTTGCCCAGGGAAGCTGGCAAACCCGGTCTGCCTGATTGATTGTTCGACAGGGGCGAAGCCCACGAAAGCCTAAAGCATGGGGTGGAGTCTGCCGGAGGCAGACGAAACCCCATGTACCCGATTATCAGGAGGGCGTCGATTGGATTAACAACTACACCGGTCAGATTCACGGGGACCTGAACACCTAAACTCCATGGTTGCGCCAAGGGATGATTTGCCAATCCCGGGGGCGCCCGTTTAGAATCGATAGGTCACCAGCCTTTGCAAACCCATGGTTCACGCGATCGGCGACCCGCGAAATGGAAGAATGGCAAGACCAGACGAACAAACCCCGGAAGCAGCGCGAACCGAAAAAAAAAGGTCGCGACGTGCGCTCGTCCCGACCGCAACCGCCGCCGAACGACGATTGGCAACGTCGTTCGGCGAAAAAACGTCCCGACGCGCGCGCGACGTCCGGCGATTATCCGGAAGACTGGGCGGACCGGGAAAAGACTCCGGTTAACTGGAATCGCGTCGTTCACTGGTCGAAACTACTTGGCCTCGTAGCCGTCGCGGCGTTGCTCGTCGGTGCACTGGTCTGGATTTGGCTCAACTGGGGAAACAAGACCGACCTGGTGCTCGTCAAGGCCGAATCGGGAACACCCGGCTGGCTTTCCGGAACTCCGTTTCTCGACGCCGTAACCCGCGAGTCGCTGGCGGCCAATCGATCGAACCTGCAGGTCGCTGAAACATTCAAGCTGCTCGATCCAAAATCGCCCGACTGGAAAAAACTGGCGGATGACGGGAGCATTCAAGCGGGCGGCCCCATCGGCAAGGTCTTGCTGTTTTACGTGAACGCGATTGGACTCGCGACACCGACGAATGAATCGAAAGACCAGCTCAACGCCTGGCTGTTGAACGGAGACGCGAGCCTTTTTGACTCCGACCGAACGGCGAGCATGGTCTCGCTCGAATCGATTCTCGACCGAATCCGTGAGACGAAGGGTGCCGCCGATGCAACGATTGTCGTCATGCTCGACGTTCAGCAGTTGACGACGCCCGTGCATCCGGGTTTGCTCGCCGATCAGTTTCCCGAGGCGGTACGCCAGCTTTATTCGGAAAGGTACTCCGAACGGGACGAGTCCGGCGGTTTGATCGTCATGCTCTCACATTCGCCGGGCCAGCGGAATTGGCCCGCGCCCGAACTCAACGCTTCGGTATTTGGCTATTTCGCCCGCGCGGGATTACTCGGCGCGGCCAACGGTGCCACGGACCATTCGCCGGATCGGCAAGTGACGCTCGATGAATTTGTCCGCTACGTTTCGTTCCACGTCGTCGACTATGTTCGCGAGAATCGCCTTGCCAGGCAGCACCCGATGGTACTGGCTCCGGGCGAACAATTGCCCGAGGAACTGCCGTTGACCTATTGCGACGATCCGGAAAACGTCGCGTCCGCGGTGGCCGTGATTTCGGCCGGGGACGCGGCGCGAAGGATATCGGAACTTTGCGAAAAATTTTCCCTGCCCCGCAAGTGGCAAGAGTTCGCGGCGCTGGAAACCAGCCCGAACCTCGATCAACAGCCGGTACTTGCCGCGCGGGCGGCGGCGATCCTCGTTCGGCTCGAGCAACTGGCGATGGAATACGCTTTCGACGCGCCGGAAGTTCAACTGCTGGAAAAGGAATGGAAGGAGATCGTCGAATTCCTTGGAAAACCGACGACGTTTGCGCCCGTCAGCCTGGCCGAAGCGCGATGGCTGGACGAGCAACCGCGTTCCGGCAACCCGACCGTCACCCGTTATGTACCCGATGCACGGCGTCGAAGCGAGTTGCAGGAATTGTTGACAGCCTGGGCGAAATTGCCTCCTCCGGAGGAGCAACCCGCTGACGCGGCAGCACCAGGCGACGACACTGCCCCTGGCGGTGACTCGGACCCGGCGGCCGGCTCCGCCGCTGGCGGCG
>JBGTFW010000352.1:0-10068 GCA_041747075.1 Pirellulaceae bacterium | reverse complement strand
GTTTCGCTATTTAAATAGCCACGCTTTGGCAAGCGCGGCTACGTTGCCCGGTTCATTCCTCGGGGATGCGATCAGCCGGTCGCCGTATACGCTTGCGAGGCTGTATCGATGGCCGAAGTGTCGCCCGTTCCGGTTTCCCCCCTTTCTCAGTGATGCCTTCGAACCAGATGCGCCAATAAGCAGAGGACAATTTGTAATACGGGAATCGCTCGAAGTGGACCTCGTACTCAAACGGCGGCAAGTCGGGCGTCGCCGGCCGATAGCGATATCGCAGCACAAAGGTCTCGGAGTTGCGCTTTTTCAAGGGGATGGTTTCGACGCCAACATACTCATTGACGCCATTCAATTCGTCGTCAACCATCCATTTGAAGGGAGGCAATTCCATCCACACGTTGATTTCGCCGGACGGGGGGAGGCGCATTCCCGGAGAAACCGTCGTACTCGCGTAATAATTGACCATGTCGGTTCCCGCGGGCTGGCGATACAGGGGTTCGGTCGCATAGGCGAGGACTTCCTCCAGCAAGTCCTCGTGGACGTCGTCAAACACGGTTTTTGCAAGGTCCCTCGCGGTAATGCAGAGCCAAAAGTTGCGCCCCGCCCGGTGGCCGAAGCCCAGCGAGATCCCGGCAGTGGCGAGAAAAACCGCCGCCAATGCAAGGCGATAACCGCTCATTCGCCGACCATGGTCGCAACGCATGGCGGCAATCACGCCGACAACCAGCGCCGCCAGGCCGGGCAACACGAAAGCCGGATGAGCAATCGTGAGAAAAGCAAACAGCGAAAGGAGGATCGCCACCAGCGCGAGCGGGCTGAAAGGGCGATACCCGATTTCCGAATCGGGGTCGATGGCGGGAGGAAGTTGAAACGATTCGGTCATCGACGGGCTCCACCAGGCATTGCAGTTAAGGACTCCGCCAGTTTACCGGCGCATCCGTTACCGGCGCACCCTCAAGTCGTTTTCTTCGGAGAGTCGTCTCCGTCGGTCGTGGTATTTGAAAATGAAATCGCCGCGGGAATCAAAAACCCGCGCATTGAGGTCCGCGTCGCGGTCGTGAAGGTCCGACCGTATATATTCTCCCGAAAGCGGCTCGTTCAGTGAAGCCGCCAACGCCCCGCGCGATCGGCCTTGCAAAAAGCCCATCCACACACGATCGGGACTTCCCGCGAAATTGACGGTCATCGGATCAGCCTGAAATTCCGCGGGAGGCAGTGGAGCAAGGTGCATGGTGAATTGCAGAAACGATGCGAAGACCCATGCGGTCACCAGGCAGATAACGGTTCGCAAGCCCATGTCGACCCATCTGTCGAATTCAATGCGAACGCGCGAGAGAAAATCCGTGGTGACTCGCAAGACCGTAAACGATCCGAAGAACAAAAGCCAGATGCTGACAAAGTCCAGCAAATACGTATAGCTGCTCGTTCCGCCGTCGAGAAGCGAGGCAAGCGGCTCGAACCAGTTTGACGCGATGAGGGTCGCCAGCAGCAGGTTGACCAGCGTGACGACATTGTTCCACAAGCCCAGAAACCACATGGCGAGAACGATGATCAGCATACTGACGATGGTGATGGCCGGGATCATGATTCCTGTGCACTTCCGGATGGCTGGCGTTTCAGGGTTTCTGGCAAGTCTACTTTTTCAGCACGCGCTGCAGTTCCTCGATCGACGTCTCTCCGCGCGCGACGAGAACAATCCCCTCGTCACGCATCGAGAAGTGTCCCGATTGGGTGGCAGCGTCGGTCAGCGCCTGAACGGACGGGCTCTCGACCATCACCTTGCGGAACCGGTCGTCCACCTCGAGAAACTCGAACAGCGCGGTGCGTTCGAGGAAGCCAGGTCCGCCGCATCGCGGGCATGGCGGAATCTCAACGGGGTTTCCCCGGCTGTCCACCATTTGATCGGCGGAGGGCTGATACTGGCGGTAGAGCACGGGGACGCGCGCCGGTGGCAAACCGAGTTGCGTGATGAGCGCCGGGTTGGGCTGAAAGGGCTGGCGACAGGCCGGACAAAGTCGCCGCAAGACGCGTTGGCAAACGACGACGCGAAGTGCCCGCGCGAATTCCTTGACGTTTGGCTTCAGAATGATCGCCCGCGCGACCGCTTCGGCGGCATGTCTCGCATGGATTCGCGTGACGATCGTGATGTGTTTCTGACTGGCCAGCGAGGTCATTTCATCGAGTGTTTTGCCACTGTCCAGTTGGGTGAACGCGAGCGCGTTCGGTTCGCGGAGAAGGAGGGACCTGAGCGCCGACTGCATCGTCTCGCCGGCGGAAGCGTCCCACGTCGCCCCGCCAACATTGACGACCTCCGGCTCCTGCCTCGACTTTTCCTGAAGTGTAAAGAAGTCCCGCATATAGCGGTCGGCCGATTGCAGCGCCGCGCGCCATGTCGTTGAAAGCCCGTCGCCAGGCAGGGCGCTGAAGAGTACAAGTCCGCCAGGTTCGTTGATTGCGGCCAGCAAGCGCGTTCGCATTTCGGCGCGCATCCCGATTTCTTCCAGCGTTTCGAGCGAGGGGCGCTTTCGCGAAATCTCCACAACGACCCGCTCACCGGCGGGGATGCCCTGGCTTGTCAAGCGGCACTTGTGCTTGTACTTCAGATAATCGGCGGTCAACTGTCCGGTTTGGCGCTTCCGCCGTTCGCGGTAATCGACACCGGCCAGTTGCTTGAGACTCGCCAGCATGTAGTCTCCCTGGTCGCGCGGGATCGCGGGCATGTTGTACCAGGTTCCGTCCACCTGGTAACGGACGCCGACGCCGCCCGCCGTGAAATCCATGAGGATGAGGTCGGCCCGTTTGGTGATCGCGTCAGCGAGCAGAAAAACGGCGTGCGGGTAACCGGGCGAGGGCTGAACGGCCAGCAGGTTTGCCTCGCGTTTGTCCTCCGTCTCGCCGTGCGCGACGAATTTGAGTGGAGGAAGCTCGTCAAGCGAAATGGACGGAATCTCGGACATGCGCGATCAGGATTTCTTTTGCAACACGCGTTGAACTTCGGCGATCGTCGTGCGACCATCGAGCACGGCACGGTACGCCTCTTCCAGCAAAGTGAGGTTGCCCTGCTGTCGAAGGACGCGCGCCACCGATTCGGGGCGGGCCTCGGCGAGCAACACCTTGCGAATCTCCTCGTCGATTAATCCTAGTTCAAACACCGCAATCCTGCCAATGTACCCCGTGCCGCCACACGTCGCGCACGGAAACATCTCGATCGGCTTGCCTTCCTCGTCGACGCGCTTTTCGATCGGAGGCAGTTCATAGTGCCGGTAAAGCGTCGTGTTCTGTCGCGGATCGCCTCCCATCTGGGCGATCGCCTGGGGGTTTGCCTGAAAGGACTGTTTGCACTGGTCGCACAGCCGCCGGACAAGCTGCTGGCACGTAACCGCCTTTGCGGCGCGAACAAAGCCCTTGCGGTTGGCGGCCAGCGACATGACTTTCAGCAACGCATCGGCAGCCGTCGACGAGCGCGACTGCGTGACGACCAGTCGCTTTTCCAGGTTGACCTGGTCGATCAGATAATCCATCGTCGCCGTATCGACCGGATTGGGAACAACAAACACATTCGGTTGCTTGAGCGCCAGCTTTTTCAAACTTGCAAGCGGCGATTCACCGGCGCGGGAATCGAACTGGCGAACCTCGATGTTGACTCGTTCCGTCTCCCGGTCGTCGTGGTCGACCACCGCCACCCAGTCGCTGACGTATCGGTCGGCGGCGTTGAGAACCGCCTGCCAGGTCGATGAAAGCCCGCCCGCCAGAGGTGCCGAAATAACAACCAGCCCCGGCGGTGAAAGGCATTCCGCAAGTCGGCTCATCATATCCGGCTGCATGCCAAGAGTGGGCAGTTCGAGCAAAAGCGTCGTTTCCGGAACGAGCTTGATCAGCACGCGCTCACCCGTGGGTACACCCTGGGAGGTCAGGTCGAATGTCGTCTTGTCCCGTCCGGCAACTCCGGAGAACTGGCCGTGCTGCGACTGGCGCCGTTCGAGCGGATTGAGGTTCGCCAGCGTTTTCATGATGGCCAGCAGCGCGTCGCCCGACGGTCGCTCCATCGCCGGCATCGGGTGCCACAGCCCGTCAATCTGGTAGCGAACGGTCGCCGCGTCGCGCGTGTAGTCGAGCAGGATTTGCCCGGCTCGCTTGACAAGTGCGTCGTATAACGTCGCGACGGTCAGCTCGAAATACTCGGACTGCCGCGCGCGAATGAGATTCGATTGCGCGTGTTCCACGTTGTCGCCGAATGCCTTGAGCGTCAGCGGACTGGCGGACTGTTCAACGGTCTCCAAGAAGACCTTGCCGGCCCTTGCCTCCTCGGGAATCTTGCCTCGTCGCAGGAAAAAAACATAAATCACCAGGGGGAGCGACGCACCGAGCACATATAGCGGGAATCCTGCGAGAAACAGCGGAATGAACAAGACGGCGGCCAGCCCCCCCAGATACGCACTGACCGAAACCAGGTTCCACGCTTTCGGAGAAACCCCTGTGTACTCGTCGAATCGAACCGAATCGCGATTCATCCAGTCGGACATCCGCACCCACGCGAGCCAGATCACGGCGATGGCCGCCAGCTTCATCCAGCTCAGATAGCCCCCCGGTCCGCGCTCGATCGAATGACCGCCGGCGGAGGGCCACGGGGGCCATTCCGTCTGCGCGGCCAGCGGCGCGGCAAACAACAGCCCTCCCGCCAGCGCGATCAATGTCCAAACAGCGCGACGCGTCATCAGAGAATACCAGGCTGCGATACGTTAATCCCCTTGAGCGCCATCTTCAGCGCGTCGCGGTTCGGCGCGACCTGGAAGGCCGTGGGCCGGTCGATCAATTCGTCGTCGACCAGTTGCTTCAGGCTCATCGTGAAATCCTGCATGCCTTCTTCGATTCCGATGCGGATCGCGTCGGCCAGCTTGTGGTCTTCCTCTTCCAGCACAAGTTTCCTGACCGTCGGATTGAAGGTCATGATCTCGACGGTAGGAACCCGACCGACCCCCTCGCGAATGCTGGGCAGCAATTTTTGCGCGATAATCGCCTTCATGTTCATCGCAATCGCACTGCGGATCGCCGAATGCATTTCCTCGGGAAAGAGGTCGAGAATCCTTCCAATCGTCGACGGCGACGACGAGGCGTGAATCGTTCCAAAAACGAGGTGACCCGTCTCGGCGGCGTGAATCGCCGTCATGAACGTCTCCTGGTCGCGCATCTCGCCGACAAGGATCACGTCCGGGTCCTCGCGGACGGCGTGCTTCATGCCGATTCCGAAATCCGTCACGTCCATTCCGACTTCGCGCTGGTTGATCAGGCATTTCTCGTCGCGAAAGACGAATTCGATCGGGTCCTCAAGCGTGAGAATATGCTTGACGTAGTGCCGGTTGATGTAGTTGAGCATCGAAGCGATCGTCGTGCTCTTTCCCGAACCCGTCACGCCCGCCAGCAGGACCATGCCCTGGTCGTGGTGGCAGAGAGTCTCGATGATCGGCGGCAAGTGCAATCCCTCAAAGTTGGGGATGAAGTTGTTGACGCGGCGGGCGACCAGTCCCACGCGCCCCAGTTGTTGCATCATGTTCACGCGGAATCGCCAGTCCGTCCCTTCGACGTTGACGATGTACGCGAAGTCCGCTCCGCCTGTCGTTTCGAAAATCCGCCGCGTCCGGTCATCGAGCATGGGGACGAGCAGATCGACCATCTCGTCGGCACCGACCGGGTCGCGGTTCAGCGGCTTGAGAGTTCCGTGAATGCGGATAATGGGGGGTTGACCGACTTTCATGTGAAGGTCGCTTCCCTCGAGTTTCACCAGCGCCTTGAAGTACTTGTCGACGTCGTTGTCCTGGTTTTTTTTCAGCAAACGCGCCTTGAGCGCCTCGGTCGTGCTGGCACTGGTGCTCAGTGGCGTTTCCTGTTTCGTCGGCGAACCCATCGGCAGGCCTCCTTCTTGTGAATTCCGTACCAAATCCCGGTCAACGAACCGCTTGCCGCTTCTGGAAGGGGAGAGAGAACGAGCTTGACGGCAAGGTTTTCGGGGCAAAGTCCTATCTTATACCAGGCATGGGCGGTCGTCTTTGCCCGCCCGGATTTTCTTTCAAGCCAGTTGCACCGGCCCGCTCCCCGGACGGCAATTCAGGTCCAGCCCCGATAATCAATCCGGCCCAGGAGATCGCCTCTTACCGCGTCGCCCGAATTCGTCTATTATTCTTCACTGGCGGGCCATTTCCGCCCCTTTCTCCCTCCCTCGAAGCGACCCGGAACCGTACTCATGGAAAGCGAATTCTACGATCGCGCCAGCTTGATCCAGGAGCGAATTACTCAGTTGCGAGACAGTCTTTGACTTCGATTCCCGGGTCGTCGCGATTCGCGATATTGAAAACCACCGGATGACCGCCCCCGGATTCTGGGACAACCAGGAAAAGGCCCAGGAAACGATCGCTGAACTCAAATCACTGAGGGCCGTCGCTGATCCGCTTGCCGAACTTGTGCGGACCAGCGCCGATCTGGAAGACCTCCTCGAATTCGCCGAGGACGACCCGTCGGTCGAGACCGAAGTCGTCCGCGAAATCCAGCGGCATGAGGACGAGCTTGACGATCTGGAACTCAAGTCCCTGCTCAACGGGCCGCACGACGCGCGCGGAGCGATCCTCACGATTCACGCACGCGACGGCGGGACCGACGCCAACGACTGGGCCGAGATGCTCCTCCGCATGTACATCGCGTGGGCCGAGGAAAACGATTATTCGGCGACGCTCATCGACCGGAGCGACAACGACGAAGCCGGCATCAACAACGCGACGATTGTCATTCGCGGCCCAATGGCCTTTGGGTATCTCAAGGGGGAGGATGGAGTCCACCGCCTCGTTCGAATCAGTCCCTTCAATGCCGACGGCAAGCGACAAACCAGTTTCGCCGCGGTCGATGTCTCGCCCGAAATCCCCGAAAGCGCCGCCGTGGATATCGACGAGTCCGATGTGCGGATTGACACGTTTCGCGCCAGCGGAGCAGGGGGCCAGCACGTCAACAAGACCGACAGCGCGATTCGCATGACGCATATGCCGACCGGTACCGTGGTCCAGTGCCAGAACGAGCGAAGTCAGCACAAGAATCGCGCGACAGCCTGGAAACTCCTTCGCGCGCAGATTGCCCGGCTCGAGGAAGCCAAACGGGAGCAGGAGGAAGCGGCGCGATACCAGACCAAGGCGCGAGTCGGATTCGGCTCACAGATTCGCAACTACTTTCTGCATCCCGACCAGCGCGTCAAGGACGCGCGGACGGGCCATATGATCGGCGATTTCCATCGCGTTCTCGACGGCGACATCCAGCCCTTCCTCGACGCGTGGCTCCGCTGGCGCGTAAAAACGGGCGCGTAACAAGGCCCGTCGGCATTACCAATCAGCGTTGGTGGGAGAGGGAGCCTCATCGGTGCTGTCACACCGTCTCACAATGGACAACCTGTCTTTCGTAGTCCATCGCGCAGTTCGGAAAAATCGACGCCTTTCACGAAAGAGAGCACCGGCCCAGGAAACTCAATGACGGGTTGTCGAAGCAATAATTTCGGCGGCACGGCGAATCATTCAGCGGGAGCTTTACGATGACAAGAAATCAGCACTACAATTTGCGGACGCAGATGCGGGTCGACACCGAGCGGTTTCTGGAAAGCGCGATGGGGGGGTGCAATCCACAAGACCCCCAGAGCACCGCGTGCCGCAATGTCAGCCTTTTTCTCACGGAGTTCTTTCGGCAAATGGAAGAGATCAACCGCCGCGCCCGTTTTCGCGCCGCGCTCTCAAAACCGGCGGAGGCAAAATCATCCTTCCGCCAACGCAATGCCGGATGAAATTCCACTGCTCCTGAATGAACCGACCGGTTGCGGTCTGGCCATCGTTTTCCACAAGGCGGGCGACCGGCATCGACACGACGTTTCCCGGTCGGAGGGCGGAGGATCAATCCTCTTGCGGTCCCGGGACACCGGTACGGCCTGGCCGTCCAGTCCACCGCTTCAGCAACTGGTTCGGCAAGTTCGTAATGGCCACGCGCTAATCCTCGGACTTGGAACAGCCGGAACCAGCCACTGGTCAGCCAGTTTCGAGACGATTGAGGAGGGAGCAACCGTGGAGGTCCAGGTTGCCTGCCGACTCGGCGGCCCGGCGTCATGGCTCGGGACGACCTATGAACTGGTCGGCGACAGCGTTTGCGGCGAGCACAATCCGCGCGGCATCGCAATCGACTTCGATGGCCGCCGTTTATGGATTAGTCCGGGAAAGGGAACCAAAGCGGCATATGACCGCGCGACGCGACGGATCGCGATCACTCCGGACGACGTGTCAACCGACATGCCGCGAACGATCCAGTGGCAATACCGAATCGCGTGCCAGGCGTAAACCGCCGGCGCTAGCCGCGGGCCAAACGCAAGCCGCCTGGAAGGCGGCAGCGCGTCATCCCGCAGCGCGTCATCCCCGCGAAGGCGGGGACCCAAGGAAGGCGGCAGCGCGTCATCCCCGCAGCGCGTCATCCCCGCGAAGGCGGGGACCCAAGGAAGGCGGCAGCGCGTCATTTTGAACGTTCGGCGGTGTCAACGGACAACACGACCGGCAATCGCTCGGACCCGTCGCCGCCCCGTGATCGGTGACGTTATCAGGCCTACCGAACCAACGTTGAATATCAGTGTCTCTACTTGGATGGTCTCGACACTCCCTCGACGAACCGACATAACCATGATCGACGAATCCTGCTACTGGAAGAATGACCTACTCAAACAAGCCGACGCGTTACGCTCGCGCAAAGCTCAACGAAGATGGCCGGACGTTTTATTCGCTCGCCTTGAGCAAACCCTCATGCTTGGCTTCTATTCGATCCGCAAGCTAATCGAAGCATCTAAGCTCTCGAATTCAACATTCGAGCAAGAATTGACTCTCACCACGTATCCGTGGTCTGGCAAGACCGTTACGCGGATGAATTGTCACAAACTCGATCAGCTCTACGATTTTGAATCACCATCAACCGACTTGCGGACCGTCCTATTCCTCTGCCACCAGATTGTGCACAGCTTTGTCTTCATGCCAGCCTTCAATGAAATTGGCGGACTTGATGCGTTGCTGTTCACGTCCGATCGACACCGGCATCAGCGACTTTATTCATTGACGTTGGATCAAATAATCGAACGGTTCGACTGTATAGGCACCGACTACCCGAACGAAATGCGAATGGTCTTTAATCCCAAGACTCAAGATTACGACGTTTCGGCCACCATGCACACCGGTGGTAACTGGGCCTGATAACAATGGCATGAACGCGGAGCCGCCGACAGCGCGTCGAGGACTCGATGGGCGAAACCTGTCCGGACCTCGACCAGCGTGGAGACATTCCCTGTGTACTCCCTTGACTCCGTGTTTCAAAACCGCCTGACCGGTGTTTCCCGGACTTGATCGGAACGCGTCGGCAACGGACAATTTCCAGGCAGTGGCCCGTCGTCCGTCGCTCCATCGCAAACGGACCTTGAGCCGCCACGTTCTCAATCGTACTTCCGACCAACTTGGCCGCTCGGTTATCTCGGTCGTTCGGCCGCCCAGTTCTTTCGCTGAGGATCTCATGGAACGACGTGTGGGCATCATCGGTACCGGGTGGGTCGGATCCAGTGTCGCCATCTCCACGCTTCACTCGGGAGCCGCGGACGAGTTGCTGCTGAACGACCTGAGCCTGGAAGTGGCCGAGGGCGAGGCGATGGACCTGGCCCAGGGCGCCTTGTTCTACCCGACCGCCGCCGTGCGGCCTGCCTCGGTTGAGGAGATGGCAGACGCAGATGCGATCGTGATCTCGGCCGGGCGCGGTGGACGACCTGGGGAATCGCGCCTGGATTTGCTCCGGGACAATGCCGTGATCATCAAGGAGATCGGACGGCGGCTCGCCGGCTGCCGCGGCATCATCGTCATGGTGACGAACCCGGTCGATGTTCTCACTCAGGTAATGGCCGAGGCATCCGGCCTGCCGCTGGCCCGTGTTGTGGGCACAGGCACGATGCTCGACACGGCGCGATTGCGCCAGGTGCTGGGCCGGGTTCTCCGGCTGGACCCCCATTCCGTCCACGCCCAGGTTTTGGGCGAG
>JBGTFW010000351.1:0-19802 GCA_041747075.1 Pirellulaceae bacterium | reverse complement strand
GTAGAGACTGAGCAGTCCCGCGTTGAAGACGCCGCCGCCGACGTTCGCGGATGTGTTCCCGGAAATCGCAGGCGTATTATAAAAGACTTCCCCGCCCGCTTCGATAAAGATTCCGCCCCCTGATTGCGTCGCGTCGTTGCTCGCAAACGCGCTGTCGATAATCGACGCACGTCCGCCGTTGCTGTAAAGTCCTCCGCCATTCTGCGAAAGATTGTCTCGAACGAGCGAACCACCGACGACATGCAGGCGGCTGCCGGCCTGAACCCAAAGTCCCCCCCCCTCGCTGGCGGCAAAATTGTTTTGCACCGTGCTTTGCTGAACCGAGACAAACGTGTCGTTGTTGCCGGAAATATGCAGACCGCCGCCCGCGCCAGGATTGGCGGACCCGGAGGGACCCGCGACATTTCCGTCGCTGCCGTCAACGCCGCCAAGATTCGTGAGCAGAAGAATTGCGATTCCGTCGATCACCTCGATTCCTCCACCGGCGCGATTGGCGACATTGGCCTGAATGTCCGAACGACGAATGTTGAGAATTCCGTCGGTGGAAAGCACGCCGCCGCCGCTTCCCGAAATTCCGGTGGCTGAATTCCCGGCGACCGTCGAATCAAGGATGCGGAGCAGCCCGCCATTGTTAAACGCACCCCCCCCTCCATCGTCCGCCGCGTCACCCAGCGCGCTGTTCCCAAACAGACGCGTGTTGTTTTTCATCACCATGCGACTGCCCGATTGATTCCACAGTCCTCCCCCCTCGGTGTCGGCAATGTTCGACGTAAAGAGGCTGTTGTCGGAGACAACGTTCGTGCCTGACGAGCCAGTCACATGAACGCCGCCACCGTTGCCCGGCGCACCCGTCCCGTTTCTCCCCGCGGCGTTCCCGTTGACCGTCGAGTTGGTGATCAAGAGGACTCCATCGACGATTTCGACGCCGCCACCAGCGCGGACCGCGTTGTTTCCTGAAATACCCGAATTGAAAACATTGACGGTGTTTGAGATGGTGAAAATCCCGCCGCCGCTGCCGAGCAGTCCCGTCGCCGCGTTACCGTTGACCTGCGAGTCAAGCACGTTGACAAATCCGCCGTTGTTGAAAAGGCCTCCTCCTCCGTCATCGGCGGCCGGACCGGCGGCGACATTATTCAGCACGAAGGTTCCCAGCCGTATTTGCATGAGTCCACCCGACTGATGCCACAATCCGCCCCCTTCGCGCGCCGCGAAATTGTTTCGCACGACCGTCCCGAGCAGATCGACGACCGTTCCACTCGTCCCGCTGACGTGGAGGCCTCCTCCGTTGCCGGGGTTGGCGAACCCGGCCGGGCCGGCAATGTTTCCGTTGTTCGCAAGGGCTCCGCCGAGCGTCGAGTCCTCAAGCCGCGAGTAACCGTTGATCACTTCGATTCCGCCACCGGCGCGATTGGCGATATTGCTGCTGACCGTGGTGCGGCGCAGGTCGAGCGTGCCGTCGGTCGAGAGGATTCCGCCGCCGCTGCCTGAAATTCCATTAGCGCGATTGTTGCGTACCTGGGAATCGAGGATGCGAAGCAGTCCGCCGTAGTTGTACAGTCCGCCTCCCCCCTCGTCGGCCGCATTTCCGGACGCGATGTTTCCGACGATCTGGGACCCGTCGCGAACAACCAGTCTTGTCTGGCTCCACAATCCGCCCCCTTCGCTGGTTGCCGTGTTGGCCGAGACGAGCGAATTCGAAACGACGACCGATCCGTTGAGGGAAAAGAGGCCGCCGCCGCTGCTTCCAGGTCCGGTCGCGTCATTGTTCTGAAGCGACACATTGGTCAACGTAAGCGTTCCGCCATCGCTGAAGATTCCCCCTCCATTGCCCGCCGCGGCGTTGTCCGCGATCACCACTTCCGTGAAATTCACGAACGCCGCACCCGAGATCGATACCGCGCCTCCGTTGCCTCCGGTCAGTCCGTTGACAAGGTTCACGTTGTTAAATGAAAAGGTCTCGCCGCCGGTAATCGTGAAATGTCTCGACACCGAACCGGCGTTGATCGTGACTTCGGCGAACGAATCGCCGATTTCCAGATCGTCGCTGAGAGTGAATCCGCCCCCCAGCAGGTTGAGGGTCTGACCATCCAGTGCGATATCGAAGAAGATAATGTCTCCGAATGACTGACCGGCGGGCGCGTCGCCAAAGGGCAGGTTGGATTCGGCGGCGACGATGGCCTCGCGAAGACTCAGGCTGCCGTCGACGCCAACAATGTCGAGCGTCGTATTGACGGTGTACGCCGTAAGCACGCGTCGCGGTTCGAGCCATTCGAAGGACCCCGCGAACTGCATCTCGCGCGGTGAACGCCGGGTTCCCGCAAGTCGGCACTTTCCCCGAAGGACCGACAAGGAATTGAAAATCGATCGGCAGTGCGATGCAAGGTGCTTGCGAGATGACATTGGATGGTTCCCGGAATGCATGAATCAAAAGAAGGAGGACGAACATCTCCCCTCGACCCAAATTCTATCGCGGAAACCGGGAACTCAAATAGCAGTTTGCCAGGCATGGCCGATTGACATGCGAACGTGCGAGGAGTTTTTCCTGGACGAATCGCCTGAACGATTTTCAGCCTGCCCGTGTCCCGGCGGGAACGGCCTTTCGCACGGGAACGCGCCCGATCGAGTAATACGTGAAGCCGAGTTTTTCCATCTGGCGGGTGTCATAGAGATTCCGCCCGTCAAAAATCACCGGCTCGTTCATCATCGCCTTGACCTCGTCGAAATCCGGATGCCGGAAGGCGTCCCACTCGGTATTGATGACCAGCAGCTCGGCGCCTTTCAGTGCATCGATGGAACGATTCGCGTATTCGACCTTGTCGCCGTAATCCTCTCGCACGTTCTCCATCGCTTCGGGGTCAAAGACGCGGACGCGGCACCCCTGTTCAAGCAGCCAGTCGACAAGCACCAGCGCCGGTGCTTCGCGGATGTCGTCCGTCTTGGGCTTGAAGGCCAGTCCCCATACGGCAACGGTCTTGCCGCGCAGTCCGCCCTCGCCGAAATGTTCGCGAATTTTCCGGATCATCACATGCTTCTGGCGGTTGTTCACGTCATCAACCGCGTTGAGGATCGTTGGGCTTAGTCCGAGCGCCGAAGACATGCTCGACAATGCGCGAACGTCCTTGGGAAAACAGCTTCCGCCGTAGCCGACGCCTGGAAAGAGAAAGGCAAAACCGATCCGCTGGTCGTGACCAATTCCGCGGCGCACGTCGTTGATGTCGCCGCTCATCGCCTCGCACAGGTTGGCCATCTCGTTGATGAAACTGATTTTGGTCGCCAGCAACGCGTTGGCGACGTACTTGGTCAGTTCGGCACTTTCGGGAGACATTGAAAGGAACGGCTTGTCGGTGCGGAGAAAAGGCGAGTAGAGTTCCCTGAGGACCTCCGCCACTTCCTCGTCGCGAACCCCGACGACAACCCGGTCGGGATACATGAAATCGTTGATCGCCGCGCCTTCCTTGAGAAATTCGGGATTGCTCGCCACGTGATAGCGCTTGCCATTGATGCTTTGCAGGCGCTCATGGATCGCGCGGTTGGTTCCCACCGGCACGGTGCTCTTGGTGACGATGATCGCCTCGTCGGGAACATGCCTCGCCAGTGAATCGACGACGCTCCACAGCGCCGTCAGGTCCGCCGAACCGTCCTCCCCCTGCGGAGTACCGACGGCGAGATAGACAACCTTCGATTCGCGCACCGCACTGGCGATGTCCGTTGTGAAAACGAGGCGGCCTGCCCTGGCGTTCCGCTGGACCAGTTCGCTCAGTCCCGGTTCATAAATGGGAATCTTTCCCTGGTTGAGGTCGTCGATCTTGCGCTGGTTGATATCGACGCAGGTCACCTGGTTGCCGCTTTCAGCAAAACAGGTTCCGGTCACCAGCCCCACATAGCCGGTGCCAATCATGGCGATTTCCATGGAACGGACTCCAAATTCTCAGGTCTTGATGCAAATAGAAACCGATCAGACAGCCCAGACTAATCAGCCGTCCCGGATTCTCCAATGGCAACTCGCCCCCGCCGGGCAGGATTTTCGACAGTTAACGGCGATGAATCCCGTGGAACCGTACTTGCCACCCGACCCGGCGGGAGCGTTAATTCAGGGAATGGGGTCACGCGCGGCTCACGTG
Source organism: Pirellulaceae bacterium (assembly GCA_041747075.1). Taxonomy (GTDB): domain Bacteria; phylum Planctomycetota; class Planctomycetia; order Pirellulales; family Pirellulaceae; genus CAJQPP01. Next base: position 15,681 of record JBGTFW010000351.1, on the reverse strand, counting down.
CTCTTGCTCCTGCTCGGACTCCTGTTCGAAATTCGATCGGGCACGCGTACCCTCACGGGCGTTTGAGAACGAATCCCGAAACCCGGTGAGACTTGATGATGGAACCGACTTCGCCAATTACCGTTCGCTTTGCCGATGTCGTTGCGGCGGCCGGTCGGCTGGCGGGAAAGGCGCACCGCACGCCTGTCCTCACCAACCGCTCGATCAACGAGCGCGCCAGCCGCGACGTAACGCCGCGCGAGATTTTTTTCAAGTGCGAGAACCTCCAGCGCGTCGGTGCCTTCAAGTTCCGCGGCGCGTTCAACGCGATCAGCCTGATTCCGGCGGATGATCTGCGGCACGGCGTCGTGACTCACAGTTCGGGCAACCACGCCCAGGCGGTCGCTGCCGCCGCAGCTCTGCACGGAGCGGCGGCGTGGATCGTGATGCCGAGGACCGCGTTGCCCGTCAAGCGCCAGGCCGTCGCCGGCTATGGTGCGACGATCATCGATTGCGAGCCAACTCTGGCGGACCGCGAGAAAACGGCCCGGAGGATTCAGGACGAAACCGGTGCCACGCTCGTTCATCCCTTTGACGACCCGTATGTCATCGCGGGACAGGGGACCGCCGCACTGGAATTTGTCGAGCAAGTACGAGGACTCGATCTGATCATCGCACCGATCGGGGGCGGCGGGCTGGTTTCCGGAACGGCTCTTGTCGCGCGGCATCACAATATCGACGTGATCGGCGCGGAACCCGCGGGTGCCGACGACGCGGCGCGGAGCAAGGCCGCGGGCCAGCTCATTGAGCAAACGTCGCCTCAAACGATTGCCGACGGATTGCTGACGAGTTTAGGCGGACACACCTGGCCGATCATTCGCGATCTGGTGCGGGAGATCATTACCGTCGAGGATTCCGTGACGATTGAGCTGATGCGATTTTTCATCGAACGAACCAAGCACGTCATCGAGCCGAGTTCGGCGGTCGCCGTGGCGACGGCCCTTTCCGACCAGGTGCTGTTCAATAACCGGTGGCGGCGAATTGGAGTCATCCTCAGCGGCGGAAACGCGAATATCGCCTCGCTGCCGTGGTCCGATAGCTAGCTAATACTCAACGAGGCCGACACGAACCCTTCCGTCATTCCCGCCCGAATAGGTAGATGACCAACCCGGGATAAGTGCGGCGGTGGCCTTGTGCCGGTCGTAACGATCCTGACCGCGAAAAACCGGTGACAATTCGCCCGCTGGCGAGTACACTTGAACGTGGAAATTCCGAAGTACCAGGTGAACACATGAATGCAAGTTTCCGGGTTGCCCTTGTCCTGCTCTCGATAGTCGTTCTTGTCCTTGCGTCGCATGGCAAGTCGGCGGGTGATTCGCTTCCCGAGGCGGAAATTCGCGCATCGGGACTTGCCGTTCACTGGCAATCGCAAATTAAGGCCGACCTCAGTCGCGACCGGATTTCCGACTTCTACCTGCACGTTCACGCCGACCGCGCGACATCCTACTACGAGATTCGACACGCGGGCGTTCGCGAGTTGATCAGTTTTGATCATCTCGGTCCGCGCGGGTCGGTGCTCGGCAAGGAAGGCGCGGAGGTACAAGCCGCACTTCGCAAGGAAATCCTTGAGGCCGAAGGATGGACTGACGTCACCGTCGAGTTGATTGTCACGCCGGAAACTACGCTCTATTTTCTTTCCGGATTCGGTGACGTCCACGCCATCAACGCCGAAACGGGAGAAACCCGGTGGAATACCCGTGTCGGGAATCCCAAATACCCGGCTGGCGGGATCGCGGCCAATGATACGCATGTCATCGTGTTGATGGGTTCGCGCGTTTTTTGCCTGAACGGGAGGAACGGAAACGTTGAATGGAGTCGCCTCACGCGCGACGCACCGGGCGGCGGCGTGGCGATTTCAGACAACTTTGCCTACATAACGTCCGTCGGAGGAAATCTGCAAATGTTTCCGCTCGGCAACCGTGGACTGCCAGAGAAATTCTTTGCCTCCAGCGGCCCCGCCACGATGGACCCGACGGTCACCGGCGAAACGGTTTCATGGACCACGTTGCGCGGTTATTTCAATGTGGCCAGCAGTGACAAAACGGGAAGTCTTCTCTATCGCCTGCAAACCCAGGACCGGTTCCTCGCCGCCGGCGAAAAAGCGGGCGAGTACCTGATCGCCGCGACGATTCACGGCAAGGTCTACGCGATTCATGAAAAGGACGGAGTCATCGTCTGGGAGCTTGCCGTCGGCGAGCCAGTCTCCGCCAACCCGATCTCGCTGACCGACAACCGCGTCGCGCTGATTTCTGATCTTGGAAACCTGATGGTGCTGGACGTCAAGCGCGGCGCTTTCGACACGGAATGGCCGCATACCATTCCTGGTATTCGCAAATACATTGGCGCAAGTCACGACGTCATCTATTTCCTTGATATAGCCGGCAAACTGATCGGCCTGCGGCGCGACACGGGCAGCCAGGTCGTCGAAACTTCGGTCGGCGGCAAGACGCACGTGATCCCCAACAACATGACCGATCGGTTGTACCTGACCGATGATTCGGGACGGCTCGTTTGTCTTCGCGAAATCGCCAACTTGAACCCGGTTCTCCACGGCGACGACGTTCAGGTTGCCGGCACGGAAGTTGAAAAATCCGGCGACGTCGCGAAGGACAACCCGTTTGCGGGCGAAGCGAAACCGGCTGACCCGCTCGACCCCTTCGCATCCGGTGCGATGGCCGAGGAGAAGTCGAGCGACCCCGACGACCCGTTCGCAGCCGATTCCGGCAACGTCGACGACCCGTTCGCCGACAACCCGGACGATGGCACGCCCGATGATCCATTCGATGACAAGTCCGGCGATGATCCCGGTGGCGACGATCCGGGTGGCGATGATCCCTCCGACGATGGAGGCGGATCGGGCGATGATCCCGACGATCCGTTCGGCGGCGGTTAAGTCACTTCACTCGCTTGAGCTTGGGGCGCGAACCCGCGCCAGTTCGCGCAGCGCCTCGCCGCTGATGCGCGTCATGATCCAGTCATTCAATTGCCGCGCGCCGAGAGAATCGTAAAAGTCGATCGCGGGCTGGTTCCAGTCCAGCACGGCCCATTCCATGCGTCCGCACCCCCGCTCGATCGCGATACCGGCCAACGCCGCGAGAAAGGTCCCGCCGATTCCGCGCCCGCGAAATTCGGGCCGCACATACAGGTCTTCGAGATAAAGTCCCGGTTGACCGAGAAACGTGGAAAAATTGTGAAAGTACAATGCGAACCCGACGGGCTCTCGGGCGACCTGGGCGATGAGAACTTCGGCACGGGGTGACGCACCGAAGAGGTGTTCGCGCAAGGCCTCTTCGCTGACGACAACACAATGGGCAAGCCGCTCGTATTCCGCCAACTCCCGGATGAACTGCAGGATCAAAGCGCAGTCGGCCTCGCCCCCCGGACGGATAGTCACGTCCAGCGGGACGTCTTTTTTAAACTGCGCTTTTGACCGCGATGCCATTGAATCCGGCTCGTTCATGCCTGGCGTCCGTTACGTATTGTGATAAAGCGTCTTGATCAGGTCGCGCGTTCCCAGCGGGCGGACTGGAATCACGATTTCGCCCGCTCCAAAACCGGCCGCCGTCCCGATCGCCCGCGCACCGTGCTCGACGCGCTCAAAGACGCGGCGCTTGCCCGGAGGAAACTGCGACGCATAACAGTCCATCGCCCGCAGTTTCCGCTCGAGCGTGTGGGTGACGTCGACCGTGACAAAGCCAACCGAATTCGGAATCGATGAGATATCGAACCCTAAATAATAATAACAGTGGTGGTCGATCACATGGACCGGGATTCCGGCAAAATGCTCGTCCCACTTCGTCAGACGGCTGTAAAAGATCGCTCCATCGGTGATCTGCATCGCTTGCCAGTGATCGGGGGAGGCCAACGGGGTCTTGTCGCCAAACCCCATCACAATCCGCGGCCGCCAGCGCCGAAACTCGATCGCCAGCGCGACGCGCGACTCGAACGAATCAAAAAGTCGCCGGTTGGGCAGATTGAGTGTGACTCGCTGATGGACGCCGAGTACCTTGGCTGCCGCTTTCGCCTCGGCCAGTCGGGCTTCCGGGCCAGGACTCAGCGGCGTCGGCTCGCCATCGGTCAAGTCGATGATGCCGACGCGGTATCCGAGTTCCACAAGCGCCGCCAGCGTCCCGCCGCAGGCAATTTCCACGTCGTCCGGGTGCGCTCCCACGGCGATCACATCCAGTCGTTCCTCGTTCGAAGCGTGACTCACTTTTCTTCCTCCTCACTCCCCCTTTTGCCTCGTGCAACCAGCCGGAACGGCTCGCAGTCGTCAAACAGGAACCACCGGCGTGCGGGCAGATGCAGCGAGAGCCGATCACCGCGCCGCACCGCCGTCTGTCCATCAAGCCGCGCAACACACGGCTGGCCCTCCAGTTGAAAATAGACGAGCGTCTCGCTTCCAAGTTGTTCGACGACGCCGACCGACACGATCGCAAGCGGCAGGTGGCGATCGTCGAGCGTCAAATGTTCCGGTCGAAAGCCGAGCGTTCGGGAAGCCGCCGGTTCGACCGCCTCGGTGGTCGTTGCCAACGGGTAGCGGATCGTACCACACTGAAAAACGGCGTGGGAAGTTCGCGTGTCTTTCCCGACCACGCGACCCCCCAGCAAGTTCATCGCGGGACTGCCCATGAACGTCGCGACGAACCGGTTTGCGGGCCGGTCGTACAACTCCAGTGGCGTGGCGACTTGTTGCAGCACGCCTTCGTGCATGACGGCGATTCGTTCGCCGAGCGTCATCGCTTCGACCTGATCGTGCGTGACGTAAACAGTCGTCGTGCGGAATCGGTGGTGCAGTTGCGCCAGTTCCTTGCGCATTTGCACTCGCAGGCGGGCGTCGAGGTTGGACAACGGTTCGTCAAAGAGGAACGCAGCCGGTTGGCGAACGATCGCTCGCCCGACGGCGACGCGCTGTCGCTGGCCGCCCGACAACTCGGCAGGTCGCCGGTCGAGGAGCGATTCGATCGAGAGAATCTCCGCGGCGTCACCGACGCGCTTTTGAATGTCGCCTTTCGGCGTCCGCCGCATTCGCAGTCCGAACGAGAGGTTGTCGCGCACCGTCATGTGCGGATAGAGGGCGTAATTCTGGAAAACCATGGCAACATCGCGCTTTCCGGGAGACAGCACGTTGACGCACCGGTCGCCAATAAAAATCCGGCCCCCGGTGACCTCTTCGAGACCGGCGATCATCCGCAGCGTTGTCGATTTGCCACAACCCGACGGCCCGACAAGAACGAGAAACTCGCCATCCGCGACAGCGAGGGATGTCGGTTGCACGGCGACGTGCCCGTTGGCATATCGCTTGACGACGTTTTCCAGGCGGATCGAGGCCATTCACAGACCCGCAAGATTCGGTTGCAATTTCTCGTAGCCTCGCTCGCGCGCCCACAAGTTCAGCGGCATGGCCGCCAGCTCGTCAACCACGGGAATGACGCGAGGGTCCTCGGCCAGGTCGACCGCAAGAAGAAAACGGTTACAAGTCTTGCAGGCGTGGACCCGAACCGCCGCGAATTCCCCGGCACTCCAGAATTCCAGGCGGTTACTCGCCTGCTCGCCGCAACTGGCGCAGCGGATGCGCGAGATTCCCCATTCGTGATTGCACATCGAGCAAACCAGACTGGCGGCCTTTCCATCTCCTTGAGCACGCAGCACGGCGACTTGCGGAAGCTGTCCGCACCGCGGGCACGTTCGATCGATCGGCTCATTTGCCCGACGCGGCGCGGGTTTCAGCTCGACGGTGGACTCGGCCCACGGCTGCAAGACGAGCCTCGCAAGCAATCCACGAACGGGTTCCATCTCACGCCGGTTCCAGCAGTCATCAATCGCCTCGCGAAAGGATTCACTGTCAAGCTTCGCGGTTTCCCTCATCGCGTCCGTTCCATGACGGTCAATGAAATCCGTCAATTCCGAAAGCAGACCCGACAACTCGTGAAAGCTGGCGATTCGCGGCGCGATCCGTGTCTGGAATTCGACAACGGCAATATAAAAAGCGAGAACGTCGCTGGCGGCTGGACATCGGCTTGCGAGCCGCCGCGCTCGCGCCGCCCATTCGACCTTGTGGGCCGGGAATCGACCTGGCGGATTCTCATCGCCCCATTCTTTCAGCCGCGGACCCGTCACGCGTCACCCGTCGTCTCGCGATACCATTTGGGATGGTGGTGCCTCGCCCAATCGGCGTCAACCTCTCCCTCAATCATGCCGCGAAGCGAGCCGGGTGTCGCGAACGTTGCCATGTAAAAGTGAACAATGATCCCGCAGATCGAAATCACCGCCGAGGCGGGATGAATCACGATCGCGGCGAGACGCAGTCCGCGCGAAGTCACTTCGGGATACCACAAGACGAGCCCGCTGGCGAGCATCAACACCGCCATCAGGCACTGCATCCAGAACATTACCTTTTGTCCGGCGTTGAACCGGCCTGGTTCCGGCATCCCGGCGGTTTTGCCGACGGCGTAACGATGCGCCATCGCCAGCCACCGGCGATCATCGCGATCAATGAGCATAAACCGCGCCCAGTTGCCGAACATCAGCGCCAGAACGACGCAAAAGAAGACTCCGACCCACGGATGCGCGGCGCGAACCGTCTCGCCCCCGCCGAAAACTCCCGCCAGCCAGTACAGTTGCGGCGACCACAACGCCAATCCAGTGAGCGCGAGGTATACGAAACTCAGCGCGACCGCCCAGTGAACGACTCTTTCCTGGAAAGTAAAGCGCTTCAGAAGCGGGGAGTTGTCGACGGTCATGGGATTCGCCATCCAGGGATTCGCCATCACGGGACGATCGTATTCTGGCGGAGCAGGCCGCTCGAATCAAGTCGGGACTCAAAGGCCGAAAATACAAGCTTGATGGGTCAAGCGACCGTCAGGGAATGGTCACAATAAATCGTCTGGGTGCGTTGCGGACCGACGGAGATGAACTCGACCGGGCGCCCGACGAGTTGGCTAAGCCGCCGGACATACGCCACGGCGTTTTCCGGCAAGTCCTCAAAATGACGAAGGCCGGTGAGATCGCTTTGCCAGCCAGGAAGCGTTTCAAACACGGGTTGAACGCGCCGCAAGTCGTCGACATGCGCGGGAAAGGACTCGATCCGCTTCCCGTTCATTTCGTAAGCCGTGCAAATCCGCACTTCTTCCAACTCGTCGAGCACGTCGAGCATCATCAGCGCCAGGCGATCAACGCCGCTGAGCCGCGCCGTGTAGCGAACCGCCACCGAGTCAAACCAGCCGCACCGCCGCGGTCGACCCGTCGTCGTTCCGAATTCATTTCCGCGCCGTCGAATATGTTCGCCGATTTCGTTTTCCAGTTCGGTGGGAAACGGTCCGCCGCCAACGCGCGTGCTGTAGCACTTGGCAACGCCGACCACCTCGTTAATCCAGCGCGGTGGCAGTCCTGAACCGGTCGTTACGCCAACGCCCGAACTGTTACTGCTGGTGACAAAGGGAAACGTCCCGTGGTCGATGTCGAGCAACGCGCCCTGGGCACCTTCCAGGAGAATGGTCCGGCCCTCTTCGGCCGCGTCCAGCAGGAACGTGTTGGTATCCGCAATCAGCGGTTCAAGAGCCTCGGCGAACTCGCGGTACTGGTCGGCAATCCGTTCGGCGTCGAGCGAAACCCCCTCATTTGCTAAAGCTGCACCGCCGAACGCCGCCAGAAAGGGCTGTTTGAACTTGCAAATCTGACGAACACGTTCAGGAAAATCGTCGCGAAGGAGATCGCCAAGCCGGATCGCATGCCGCCGTCCCACCTTGTCACGATAGCACGGGCCGATGCCCCGCAACGTCGTGCCAATGCTCTCCTCACCCGGCTCGGTGGCGTTGGCCAGGCGATCTTCTTCCACATGCCACGGAAACACGACGTGGGCGCGCTCGCTGAGCAAAAGCCGCCCTTCCACGGAAATACCCCGTGCCGCGAGGTTCGCAATCTCCCTCAAAAGCGTTTCCGGATGAACGACGACCCCCGCCGCTACCACGTTCGTTACCGACGGATGGATGATGCCGCTGGGGATCAAGTGCAGCTTGTACACTTCGTCTCCCACAACCACCGTATGCCCGGCGTTTGCCCCCCCCTGGTAGCGGACCACGATGTCGAACCGGTCGGTCAGCAAATCAACGAGTTTCCCCTTGGCTTCGTCTCCCCATTGCAATCCGATGACGCACAGGTTTGGCACAATTCACCTTGTCATTCTTGAGTAGCGAGTTTCAAAGCCAGTGGCCGCGGCTTCCAGCCACGGCACGAGGGCTGGAAGCCCCAGTCACGCAAGAAGGCCGGCAATCACTGGCATTGCCGGTTTTCAACGGTCCAGGGTATCGTTGTTGCATTGTGGCCGGTTCGCCAGTGGAGTGAAAGTGATGATGTCATGGGTGGTGTTGGCGCTGTGCGGTGCGGCTTGGCAAACGTCCGGTCCCGAAATGGCGGCGCCGGACGAAGAAGTCGTCGTGGTCACCGCCGACGATCAGGAATTCGAGGGAAATTTCCTTTCGTTCGACCGGCAATCCATTGTCGTGGAAATCGGCGGTGAAACACGCTCCTTTCCCACCGAAACCGTGGTGACGGTCCGCCGTCGGGGAGTCCAGCCCTCGCCGGAACGGCATCCGCCCGAGCTGGAGTTGCTCGACGGGAGTCTCTTGACGGCTTCCCGCGTGACGTCAACCGGCGACGAATTGACGCTTGAGGGGGGACCCGCGGTTCGGCTCATCGCCCCGACGAGGCTGGTTCGCGCGATTCGTTTCGCGCGGCTGGATGACGAGAAGACTGGCAACCAATGGCGCGAAATCCTCGATGCGAATGACTTCACCGGCGACCTGCTGATTTTTCAGCGCGACGAGCGACTCGACTGGCTGGAAGGCATCGTCGGAACGATCACCGACGACGAGGTCGAATTCACAAGCAACGGACAAACCCGAACGGCTCCCCGAGCGCGAATCGAAGGTGTCGCATGGTACCACGCGGCGGGACGGGAATTCGGAGAATCACCAGGGCATTTGATGACGCGCGGCGGCGACCGGATTGCCGTCAATTCGGCGATCGTCGTCGCTAATGAGATCGCCTTGCAGACGCCGTGCGGCCTGGAAATCACCTTGCCATTCGACGAGTTGGCAAGCATTCGACTTGGGAACCAGCTTGTCACCTGGCTGAGCGAACTGGAACCGGTCACGACGGAATGGGCACCCCTGTTGCTGAATCGGGAATTGATCGCTTACCAGCAAGTGCTTCACGCGCCGCGTTTTGACGAAGGACCCAACGGTGAACCGTTGCGACTGGAGCGGCGATCGGCCGGTGAGGGTTGGGCGGCGCGGCAAATCGAATACTCACGAGGCGTCGCCGCGTGGGGCGGAACGCGAATGGTCTGGTCGCTCGACGGCCGGTACGGAAGGTTGACGGGAATTGCCGGCTTGCCGCCCGGCGTCGCGAAGGGCGGGACCGTTGCGATCGTCGTATCGGGTGACGGAAGAGAGCTTGTGCGTGAGGTTTTGGAAAGCGGTCGTCCCGACCCGATCCCGTTGGACCTCGAACTGGGAGGCGTCCGTCGTCTGACCGTTGAAATTGCCTATCATGACGGCCGCGACATTGGCGATCTCGTTTATCTGTGCGACATGAAATTATTCCGCCAGGAAGAGGACTAGTCGTGCCAGCGGAAAATCCTCAGTGCGATGATGAACGTCACCAGTCCCCAGACGGTGATGATCAGCAGTCGCGGCCATTGCGAGAATAACGTCGCACCGTCGAGCATCACCGCGCGCAGCGCGTCGATCAGCGGCGTCAGCGGCAGCGCCTGGATGATCGGCTGGACTTGTTCGGGAAATCGCTCGTAGGAAAAGAAAATGCCCGAAAGCGTCCACAGCGGCAACATGACCAGGTTCATGAGTCCTGATACGGACTCCAGCGTTTTGGCCCGCGCCGCCACGAGCAGCCCGATCCCCGAAAACTCCACCGCACCGAGAAAAACGAGCACGACAATCGTCAGCCAGTTGCCGTGCATCTGTACGCCAAACGCATAGCGAGCGAATATCAGCAAGAGGATGATCTCCGGGATCATAAAAACGAGTCGGCTAATCATCACACCGAGGAGAAAGTGACTGCGCCGCATCGGCGTGGCGAGCATCCGTTTTAGCAATCCGCGAATCCGCACATCGACGATCGCGAATCCGACTCCCCACAAACCGCCCCCCATGAGTCCCATGCCGATCAGCCCCGGCACGAGGAAATCAATATACCGCCCGCCCGGTTCGCTCGATTCCTGGTCGGTCGTCGCGACCGGGTCCGTTCGCCCATGGCTTCGCTGGACCAGATTGTTAACGGCGTCACGGGCGACAAGACTGCCGGGTCGCGACGGGTCGTAGACATATTCGTATTCAGGCTCCGCGTCCGATGCGTCGTGGCGCGCGATGATGTAAAGATCTGACTTGCCGGTTCTCAAGCGTTTTCGGCACTCATCCATTCCGAGCAGCCGGAACTGGATTCGTGCGTCCCTCGATAGCGCTGATTCAAGAGCCGTCGTGGCCGGTGCCCGAACGGCGTCGACGGTGATCTTCTCAATGGGCTTGTCGCGAAAGGCGATGCCCAGCGCAACGACCATGAGGATCGGAAAAAAGTAAACCCAGAAGACGGCTTCCGGCTGGCGATAAAATTCGCGAAGCCGGGCCAGTGTCAGGCAAAGGAGGGGCGATCGATTCAAGGTCGTCACGGGCGAAACTGACTCGTCTCCGCGAACGTTACGGTTTTTCAATCGGGGCACCGATCAGGTTCCCGTACTCGGTCCAGCTCCCGTCGTAGTTCTTGACGTCGTCGACGCCGAGCAGGTACTTGAGCACAAACCACGTGTGGCTCGATCGTTCACCAATGCGGCAATAGGCGATCGTTGGACGGGCCGGGTTGACCTGCGCCTCGTGAAAATAGATTTTTTTGAGGTCACCGGCTGACTTGAAGGTCCCGTCGGGATTGACCGCGGTGGCCCACGGCACATTTTTTGCGTTGGGAATATGGCCGCCGCGCTGTGCCGTCTCGTTCATGCCAGGCGGTGCGATGATCTTGCCTGTAAACTCGTCGGGACTCCGCACGTCAACGAGGTTTTTTCCTCCGTTCCGCGCCACATCCAGTATCTCGTCGATTCGGGCACGGTATTCCGATTTCATTTCGCCCGCCGTGTAAGTCGACTTCTTGACCGGCGCGACCTCTGCCGTCATCGGCTTGTCATCCTCGTCGAGCCACTTCTGACGCCCGCCGTTCATCAGCCGTACGTCCTCGTGCCCGTAGAGCTTGAGAATCCAGAATCCAAACGCAGCGAACCAGTTGTTGTTGTCTCCGTAAACGACAATCGTATCCTCGTTGCGAATTCCATGATCGCCCAGCAGTTTCTCCAATTGCTCGCGCGCGATGATGTCGCGGCGGACCGGATCGTTGAGCTGGGTTGACCAGTTGAATCCCGCCGCGCCCGGCACATGCCCGGCCTCCCAGGCGTTGGAATCGACATCGATCTCGACGAGCCGGACCTTCGGATCATCGAGGTGATCGCGAACCCAATCGGTCGATACAAGGACATCGGGGAATGTATATTCGGACATCGTGGACTCCTGAACAACGCAGTTTCAAAAATGAACGGCCCGCGACGGTGCGGACATCAAGGCTCGATGCCCTCCGTCAATTCGGGCATGTGTTTGGCGAAGCTCGACGGGTACTTGAACAGATCGTCGCAAAAGATCATCACGCCTGTTCCCGCGCGGTCCCGTTCGACAACCTGGATTGCTCCTTCAAGAATGAGACCCGAACTTGGACCCGCCCGCAAGCCCTCGCGGCGAAACAACTCGATGGCGTTGCGATACGCGAGCCGAAAGTCAATTTCCAGAATCTCGTCGATCAGTGACGGATCGAAAAGCTTCGAAACGTCGAGCTGGGCGACGTTGCGAAGGCCGGGGACGTCGTGCCCTTCCGTAGGCTGCACCGCGACAATCTTCACGTTCGCGTTGTGCTCGCGGAGAAATCGACTGACGCCCGTCACCGTGCCGCAGGTCCCCAGCGACAAAAAGACGTGCGTTACCTGGCCCCCGGTCTGTTTCCAGATTTCCGGACCGGTCGTTTCCACATGTGCCCTTACGTTATTCTCGTTCTCGTACTGATGGGGCATCACGTACCGATCCGACTGGGCCTTTGCAAAGGAACGCGCCAGGTTGATTGACCCGTCCCCCATTCCGGGCGAAGGACACAACTCATCGTTTATGACGGTCAATTCCGCACCGGCCATCCGGAGGAGCAGTTTTTTTTCCAGCGGCACGCGATTGGGTACGACGGCGCGCATTGGGTATCCGCGAACACTGGCCAGTGCCGCAAGACTGATCCCGGTATTGCCCGACGTCGCCTCGACCACCCCGCGAGTCGCCGAGAGCTGATTGGCCTGCTCCTGTTCGCGGAGCAAGTACCACGCCGCGCGGTCCTTGACAGAGCCGAACGGGTTCATCCACTCCAGTTTCGCGAACAAGTTGAATTCCGGAACGGGATTCAATGCGTTGAGGCGGACCATTGGCGTCGGATTGTCCGGGCCGGGCATCATCTCGAAGATGTCGTTGTAAACGCGGCTGGAGGACAAGTTGTTACCCCTTCGTTTGATCCGTTGCCGCCGCCACGTCCATCGTCGCGTCGGCCAGCTCCCGCCGCACCGTTGTCAGCCGGTCGGGGCTGGACAAGGTACGCCGCCAGTACTCACCGGCCTTGTCCACTGCCATCGCCAATAGAGTACCCGCGGGAAATCCGTCCTGCCCGTACTGGCCCGCCGCGAGGCCCGTCATCAATTCAATCGCCTGGTGGATCGTCTCGACGGCATAAACAGCGAACTGGTTGTCGCGGCACGCGGCCACCACGTCGTGACGGAGCATCAGGTCGGCCGCATTGGCGCGGGGGATGACGACGCCCTGCTTGCCGGTCAGTCCAAAATACCGGCACACATCAAAAAAGCCCTCGATCTTTTCGTTGACGCCGCCAATCGCCTCGATGTGTCCGTGCTGGTCGATCGCACCCGTCATCGCCATGCCCTGGTGAATGGGGATATCGGTTAATGCACTGAGCAGGCAAACCATTTCGGCACCGGATGCCGAGTCGCCGTCGATCCCGCCGTAACTTTGTTCAAAGGCCAGCGACGCGGTGAAGGCAAGCGGATGAGGCAACTTGAGCAGGTTCATCAGCAGCCCGCCAAGGATATGAAAGCCCTTGGTGTGAATCGAGCCGGACATCCGCGCCGTTCCCTCGATGTTGATCAGTCCCGCGCGGCCGGGTCCGATCGCGGCGGTGACGCGGGCCGGGAACCCGTAAGTCAACGGACCGGCGTGCATGACCGCGAGACCATTGACCTGGCCGACGACCTCCCCGTCCGTCTCGACGATCAAGGTGCCGTTTTCGACCAATTCCTGAAATTTTCGCGATGGGAGACTCGCCCGCTCCTTGGTCCGACGGACGGCGTCGACGACCTGATCGCGGCCGACGGTTTTGTGGCCGTCGCGCGTCGCGAGAAAGGCGGCTTCCCTGGAAATATCCGCGATACGGCCGAACTTCGCGGTCAGCTTGTCATTCCGCGACGCGATTCGCGCGCCGTGCTCGACCAGCGCCGCGACGGCGGCCTGATCAAAGGGAGGCAACGACTCCTCGCGCGCGAGGTGCGAGATCACCGCGGCGTACTGCATCACGCCGTCGGCGTCGCGCGGCAGTTGATCATCGAAATCGGCGAGGACCTTGAACAGTTCGCGAAAGTCCGAGTCGAGGTAATCGAGCTTGTAGTAAGTCGCCACGTCGCCGATCAGAATCACCCTTACCCGAATCTCGATCGGCTCTGGTTGCACGACGACGTAAGGACGCATCCAGCCCGATTCCGGCGGGACGATCTCAAGCCGCCCGGTCCGCAACGTTCTCATCAGTGATTGCCAGGCACCTGGCTCGGTGATGAGGTCCTCGACCTCAAGGATCAGGTAGCCCTGGTCAGCCATCAGAAGCGCGCCGGCGCGAATTCCGCGATAGTCGGAAACGGCAACGCCTCCCGGTCCCCATTTCTGATCAACCGTTCCGAGCAGGTTCATCGCACTGGGAGTCGGCTCAACGACAACCGGCCGCCGCACGGAATCGCCGTGGGTAAGCAAAACGTTAACGCCGTACAGTTCCGTCAGGTCGAACTGCTGATCCTCGTCATCGGACTCGGCGAGCCGGTTTTCTACCGCATCGGCGACAATGCCCTCGATGAATTCGCGGACGCCGCCGCCGCTCCCGAACTCACTGAGGATCGGCTCGGTCAGGCCCTCAAGTAATCCACGTGCCGCTTCGGCCTTGAAGGCGTCGGTTTCGCGAGCGCCCCTTCGCCACTCCTCGTTGACGAGCTTGCCGGTTTCCTGCAGCCGTTTCTGGAAATCGGGATACAGTTTCTTGAACTTGTCCAGTTGACTCTCGTCGGCATTGCCGTTGGCGACCATCTCCATGAACTTTTCGGGAGGGACCGGCGAGCCGGCGACCAGCGGAACGATCACGGGCACCGACATCGGGCCTTGCTGGACCGAAACGAGAGCCATGTTATTGTCCGCAAGGTCCTTTTCCAGCGGCGCGGAGATTTCGCTGATCCGCTGCTGGATCGATTCGCGAATCTGGACAAGCTTCGAGGCGTACGGCTCGCTGTCAAGCGCCTTGCCAAGGCCATCGTCGACAAAACGGGCCAGTTCGGTGATTCGTTTCGCAAGGGAACGTGCCGTGCCCGGACCTGGTGTCACCAGCCGAGGCCGGTCGGGGTGCCGGAAATTGTGCACGTAACAGTAGTCGCGCTTTTTCTCCGTCGTCGGTGCCAGTTCCTCCAGCAGGCGACGGACCATCGTGAGCCGACCCGTCCCGCGCGCACCGCGAACATAAACGTTTTGACCGGGTGCGTCGCACAAGATGCCGAAAATCAGCGCTTCCCGCGCCGTCTCCTGGCCGACGATCCGGCTGGCGGGATCGACCGAGCCCGTCGTCTCAAAGTCCAGCATCGATTCGTCGCATTTCCAGCGGAGTTCCGACGGACCGAGTTTGAGAATTTCCATGAATTCGTTTTTATCAGCCGACGAGCTATTCATCCAGCCGGTGACCGGGCGGCAACGCAAGCGGGGCAGCCCCCGCGCGAAAGAGCACCGCACCGTTTTCCCCGCCTGTTTCCGCCGAGGACTATCGTAGCGCGAACTGCCGGTTCGCGACAAGTAGCGCGAACTGCCGGTTCGCGACAACTATGCATGGAATGCGAACTGGTCGTTCGCACTACAACGCGATCAACCCGTCAACCTGCCGTGCCGATCTCCGCAATTTAGCGAGCCTTGCGATTCCGGTCGACACGTTCGTAGGCATCCTGCGCGGCAAGACGCGCTTCGTCCCACGTCATCGGAGGCTGACCCCCTTCGTTTTCCCAGCGGGCGCGGGCAACCTTTTCGCGCTCGCTCCACTGAACCGGCTCGGAGGGATCGTAAACTTCCCAACCGGCGCGATAGGCCGGTTCATAATGACTGAACTCGTACTCGTCGCTGTAATAGGGGCGATCCTGGTAAGCGGATTCCCAATACCCGGTTTCAACCGTCGGGTCGATATTTTCCGCGATCCCCTTGCCGGCCAGTCCACCGGCGACGCCGCCGACGAACGCTCCCACGGCGGCTC
>JBGTFW010000350.1:0-9766 GCA_041747075.1 Pirellulaceae bacterium | reverse complement strand
TCGCCAGTTCTCCCGCGGCGTGAGCACCCATTCCGTCCGCGACCAGGAACAAATGGCCCGTTTCACGCCAGCGTTCCATGTTCGGCGCAAGCGAAATGTTCAAATTGTCCTGGTTCGTCGCGCGGCGCATCCCCACGTCTGAAACCGACGCCACCTCGAGGTAGCGATCCCAATTGAATTCGGCTTCAGTCGACATGGACGAATTATCTTGCCAGTTGCGATCAGTCGGTCGAGGCCCTCCGGGAATTCGGAAACGACGGATTCCCGCGGTTTATCCCGAGTTGCCCGAATCGCCAAAGCTAATGGCCTTGCCCTGCTTGCCTTGGCGATGATTCTACCTCTATCGGCGGACCACGCGATAGCAGTGCGTTGCTCCGGCGCGACGACACTCACGCGCCGTATTCGGTCTTTGAGTCATCGACATGGCCGCCTATAGTCCCTCTCCCACTATATTCGCGTTGGACGGGAGAGGGGTCCCTGTCGTCGCGGAAAACCGGAATTCCTGTTCCCTGTTTTTGTAACGAGTTGGACGAGGTGAATCCTTGATGACGAAGGCCAATCCAGGGAAACGCCGTATCGTCGGGTGCCTTGCCTGTGCGACGCTGGTTCTTGCGCAAGGCGGATGTATGCAACGCCGCGTTCTCGTCAACAGCAATCCGGAAGGTGCGCTGGTGACGATCGATCATCAGCCAATCGGCCATACGCCGGTGGCGGTCCCGTTCACCTACTACGGGACGCGCGAGGTGCGCATCGAGATGGACGGTTTTCAGACGCAGAAGATCAAGCACCGGTTTGTCCCGCCGTGGTACCAGATTCCGCCGCTCGATTTCATCACGGATAATTTCTGGCCCCGCGAAATCAATGACGATCGGCTGCTCGACTTTCAGTTGACGCCGCTGGAAATTGTCGACGAGAATTACCTGCTCGACAGGGCCGGCCAGTTGCGCGCCAACTCCGGGCGGGGGACCGTTCCCCTCCCGCTGGCTCACGAGAAGGCGGAGCCGACGATCGACGCCCCGCCGACGCGAACGGCGACGCTACCATCGGTGCAGGACCGGTTCCGATAGTCCGCCGCCATCGGGCGGATTCCCCTTGAAGCCGCTAAATGCCGGTCGCCGATCCAACGCACCGCGAATGCCCAACTGGCCGGGGTCGCGGGCAACTCCGTCGACTGCGTAACGGACGTCGTTCATCAGTGGTTCGAGCTGGACGCTCAGATTCCGGATGTTGCGAATCGTCTCGTTGAGGTTGTTGTAAAGTTCCGGATCGTTAAGCAGCTTGCCAAGCGAGCCATCCGATTTTCCGATCCCGCTGGCGAAGACGCCAAAGTCGGTCACGGCCAGATCGACCTTGTCGAGGCTGCCCGTAAGTTTTTCGAGAAAGGCGGGACCTTCCTCCCCCAGCGCGCGGGTGAATTCAGTCAGGTTGGCGAGATTCTCCTCGGCCGACGAGCCCACCTGGCGGAATCCGTTAATCGTCTCGCGCGTATCGACGACCATCGTGTTGATTTCATCCAGCAGTTCCGGCAGGCGGCGGAGACTTTCGCGAATACTCGCCCGCATTTCCGGATCGCCGGCAAACTCGTTGACGTTGACCATCAACTGGTTGAAGTTGTCGATTGCCGACTCGGCCCTCGTGGCGAGACTGCGCGTGCTCCTGAGGAACTGCTTGAAATCGCTTTGTTCGTCCCCAAGGGCGTCCTGCACCGTACCGGCCAGGTTTCCAATCTCCCTCCCCGCCTGGCTGACCGTGTCACTCGCCTGCTTGATCGAAATGAGGGTTTCGGAGACCTGTTCCTCCAGCTCGAGGGCGACGTCGACCAGGTCCACCATGTTCCGCTCGACGACGACTCGCGAGAAGATCGAACGATCGGTCACCGGTTCGCCACGGAGGGGTTCGTCTCCGGGGACAAAATCGATGACGGCGTCGCCGAGAAAGGAAGCCGTGCCAATTCGCGCGATTTCGTTTTCGTAAATCGGTTCGTCGGACTGGATTTTCAGCGTCAGTAGCACGTTTCGATCCTGATTCTCGACGTCGGCGACGCGACCGATAAGGATGCCGTTCTTGCGAATCGGAGTATTTTTTGTGACGTTCGGCGCGGTGGGTGTGTTGAGAAAAATGGTGTACTGCGATTGCCACCCCTCGCCCAGCAACAAGATGAGGATGGCGAGCACGACCGCGGCGCAGATGACGACGATTCCAACCCGCCATGCCAGTCTGGTTTCATTCATGATTAATTCTCCGTCCCCGCGACCGATGCGTTGTGCCTGAAAGGGAGTGTTCAGTGGGCGTTTCCACCGGAGCGCATTTCCATCAGCCGTTCGCCGGCTTCACCAGTGACAAACTGGCGAACACGGCGGTCCGATACATTTTCCAGCTCGTCGGGCGTTCCGTCAAAAATGATCTGCGGCTCGGCGGATTCCAGACGCGTCAATGGATAGAGCATGATGATCCGGTCGCCGACCTTCCGTGCCGTGTGCATATCGTGGGTTACCACCAGGCTCGTCACGCCATTTCTCCGCCTCGTTCGCAGGATCAACTCGTTAATCACGTCGCTCATGATCGGGTCGAGGCCGGTCGTCGGTTCGTCGTACATCATGATTTCCGGTTTCATGATCAGGGCGCGGGCCAGTCCCACGCGCTTTCGCATCCCGCCGGACAGTTCGGCGGGCTTCTTGAAAACAACGTCGTCGGGCAATCCGACTTCGGAGAGTCGCGAAAGGACCTCCTCGCGGATTTCCGCCTGGCTGTACCGACCGTGTTGCCGCATCGGAAAGGCGACGTTTTGCCCGACCGTCATGCTGTCGAACAGCGCCGCATTCTGAAAAACGAATCCAAAACGGAGGCGCAACTGACTCAATTGTCGTTCGTTCAGTTCCTGAATCTGGTTGTCGTCGAAAATGACCTCGCCGGTCGTCGGCGGAATCAGGCCGATGATCGTCTTCATGAGGACCGTCTTGCCGCACCCGCTCTCGCCGATCACCGCGACCGTCTGGCCGACCGGAATGTTCAGATCAATATCGCGCAGCACTTCCTGACGTCCGAAGCTGACCGAAAGGTCGCGGACTTCAACAAGCGGCTTCTCGTCGCGAATCAACTCGTCAATCATCCATCGAGGCCAATCAGAATAACGGTGCTCCTTGCGGAAACAGGACAAAATACAACTTGTCGAGCATGATCCCGAGGAACAGGTCGAGCATGAGGATCAGCACGAATGAGTAGACGAACGAAGCCGTCGAGGCGCGCCCCACTCCCTCGGCACCGGGACTGCAATTGAACCCCTGGTAACAACTGACCATCGCGATCGCCGCGCCAAAAAAGAAACTCTTGAAAAGTCCCGTGAACAAGTCAAACCAGCCTACGAACCGGGCGCTGTTGTACCAGTAATAGTGAGGATCGATGCCGAGAACGAAGTCGCTGTAAAAGTATCCGCCCGCCACGCCCATGAAGTCCGCCATGATTGTCAGCGTCGGGATCATGAAGAGGCATGCGAGGAATCGCGGGACTACAAGGTATCGAATCGGATTGGCACCCATCGCCGAAAGCGCGTCAATCTGTTCGGTGACGCGCATCGTCCCCAGTTCCGCCGCCATCGCGCTGCCGACGCGGCCCGCCAGCATCGTTGCCGCCAGCACGGGTCCCAGTTCGCGGACCAGCGTCATGTTGATGACCGCGCCGAGCCGCGTCTCAAGGCCCAGTTGCCGGAACTGAAAGTAACTCTGCACGGCAAGCACCATCCCGATGAACGTCCCGGTCAAGGCGACGACCGGCAGGCTGAGGACGCCGACTTGATAAAAATTTGGCCAAAATGTCTCGCGACGCGGCAACCGGGTGAACAGCCACACAAATGTCCGCCCGGCGAAAAGACTGAAATTCCCCACCGAGACGACGGACAAAATGACCACGCGACCCCAATCGGCGATCCACATGTTGAGCCGCCCGAATTCAGGGGCTGGCGAATCGCTCGAGTTGGAGAGTGAGGCGGATGACACGCGAATGGTACTGGCAAGAGGGAGAAAACGGCGGCGGAATTAAAATCGTCACGACTATCTGAATCGACTTGGGTAGTTAGTCGGCTTGAGGCGAGTTTGCGGGCCAGCAAAAGTTTGCGGGCACGCCGAGACGCCCGTCTTGCCCAAACCGCCCTTTTTCCCTGGAAAGCCTGCGTCGCCTCCTCCTCCTGCATGCCCACCGACCACGGTCAGCTACAGGAGTCGCAGGGCCGCGCAGGCCGCCATGTACGATGCCTCAAGTTCCAGCGGAATCGCCAGGTCCTTGTCCAGCCAGACCGGCAGTGTCGGAAGCGGATGGTCGATGTTGAGCGGATATGCCCAGGTCTCGAACCTCGGTCGACCCTCGACCATTCGACCCCGGCACGTCGCGGAGTAGGTCACCGCCGGCGCGTCGCAAAATTTGCGATCCGTCACGTCAACCGAGTCGAGCAACTGGCAATACAAATTAAAATGTCGCGTCGTCACCAGATCAATGATCGTGACGCATACACGCTGTTGCAACAGAGTCGCGCACTTGTTGACGAAGGCCCGTCGCGTCGAGGGGCGATCCTGGTTCCCCGGACTTGCGATTTCGATCGCGGCAACCAGTTCGCGGGCGCGCGCGTGATCAAAAATGAGAACTTCGTACTGGTACATTTCCGTCAGATCGGTGTCGGCCAGCAATGTCGGGCTGGTCGGTGCCCACGTCGCCGTGGCCACTGCCTCGCCCTGGTCACCGTCGCTGGAGTACGAACGCGACGGGTCGCTCGCGGGCTCGAACGCGCAAACGTCGACTTCAAAGTTCGTTCCCAAATGGACGCGCGGTTCCGCCGAATAGTTCGAGGGCAGAACCTTGTTCAGTTCCACAACGAGGAGAGCCGGCCACATTCCGTGAAGCCCTTCCCAAGAGCCTTTCTCCCACATGGGCGATCGAAAATGGTCGTGAAGCGGCATTTCAGTCGTTCGTAAAAGTGCCGGGGAACCCCCGTTGATCCATTTTACGGGCCTGACACGGTATCGCCAATTCGATCAGGACGTCGCGAGGGTGCGAGCGTCCCCCCCGACATATCCGGCACCCGAACAGCCGTCGCGGGTTGTCGCAACGCCTGCAGCAAGTCATCGATCAGCTCGCTTGCATCCTCGATGCCGACCGAGAGACGGATCAGGCGGTCGGTGATCCCCAGCGCCTCGCGCTGTTCAACGGGCATCTGGCGGTGCGAAGCGTGTACCGGCAAGACACAAGTCGTCTCGACGCCGCCAAGGCTCATGGCAGGAGTGACGAGCCGCAGTTTCCGCAGAAAATCCACCGGGGATTGATCGCCGTGTAACTCGAACGAAAGCATTCCGCCAAAGCCGTGCATCTGCCGCGCCGCGATTTCATGTCCGTGCGCGTCGGGCAAGCCCGGATAGTGGACCGCCCCGACCCCCTCATGCCCGGCGAGGAACTCGGCGATCCGCCCGGCATTGCGTGTTTGCTGTTCGACGCGAATCGCCAGCGTCTTCAAACTGCGTTCGACCAGATAACAGGTCAGCGCGTTCAGATTGCCGCCGTAACGAATCGCCTTGTCGCGAACGCGCCCCACGAGGGCGTTATTTCCCAGCACCGCCCCGAAACTCAGGTCGCTGTGCCCGCCAAGGTACTTGGTGCCGCTGTGAATCACCAAATCGATCCCGTGATCGATCGGGTTCTGGTTGATGGGCGAAGCGAATGTATTGTCAATGATCGTGACGACTCCTCGCTCCCCGGCGATGGACGCCAGCGCCGCCAGATCAATAATTCGCAACAGTGGATTGGTGGGCGACTCGATGAAAACGACGCGCGTTCGATCGTTCATCGCGGCGGCGAGGCTTTCAACCGAATCGCCGGCAAACGTGTAATCGACGCCCGCCTCCTCAAACTCGCGCAGGACAAACGAATGCGTTCCTCCATAGAGGCCGGCAAGCATCACGCCATGATCGCCGCGACGGAGCAGCGCCATCAACGTGGTGCTGACGGCGGCCATGCCGGAACTAAAAATCAAACCCGACTCGGCGTTCTCCAAACGACAGAGCTTTTCGACGATCGCCTGCTGGCCGGGCGTGTTGAAGTACCGCGGATAGGGCTGCGCCCCCTGGTCGATGTACTGGAAAGCGGTCGACGGATCGATCGAATTGACGACTCCGGCGTTTTCGTCGCGCCGCTGGCCGGCATGTACGCTGAGCGTGTGTTTGCTGCAGGAATTCGGCAAATGGTCCATAAGCGAGGTGTCCGCGGCGGATTAAAAAATCGGAACGAAAAATAAAAAGTCATAAAAGTCGGCAAAAGCGGCGGGAAATCCTGAGGGTTTCGCGGGCCGGACGTCGCCTGGAAATTGCTTTGCATTTCGCGTCGCTATTGGAAATAATGATGACGCTCCAACCATTCTAGCCTGGTTTAACCAATCGAGGTCAGCCATGATCGCATCGTCACGTCGCCAGTTTTTGAAAAACGTCGGAAACGGAATGCTAATCGCCGGACTGGGAAGCCAGGTGGCGCTCGATCTGGGAGTCGCCAGCGCCGCCGATCTGGTTCCTGCTCCGCGCAGTCGTTACGGCGACCTCGCACCGTGGATCGCCCGGATGAGGGAGTTGACGCCCGACAAGCTGCAGGTGCGAATGATCGAGGCACTCCGCGCGGGCGACGTTTCGCTCAAGCAACTTGTCGCCGCCGCCGCGCTGGCCAACGCGGAAACGTTTGGCGGGCAGGACTACGTCGGATACCACGCTGAAATGGCTCTCGTTCCGGCCCTGGAAATGGCGCGTGAAATGCCCGCGGATCGCGCGCCGTTGCCGGTGCTCAAGGTGCTGTACCGCAACACCGCGCGAATCCAGCAATTTGGACCCGCACGGAAGACTCTCCGGCCGCTGGCCGAGGGCGACGACCGGCGAACGCCGACGGTCGATGTGTTCGGACCGGAGTTAAGGCAACTCGTCCGCCAGGCGGACATGAACGGGGCCGAACAGTTGTTTGCACAAGTCGTCGCGCGGGACACAGGCCTCGCGTTTGACACGCTCTTGCACACGATCGCCGATGAAGTCGATGTGCATCGCTTTGTGCTCGCCTATCGCGGCATGTCGCTCATCGACGTCGCCGGTGCCGATCACTCGCACACGCTGTTGCGCCAGTGTGTTCGCCACTGTGTTGATTTTGAGCAGTCGCGGATCGACGAGGGCCGCTTGGAGTCGCCCATTCGCAAGGAACTGCCGAAATTGATCGACGAGTTCCGGCTCGTCCAGACACCCCTCGGCGACCGCCTCCCCGACGACCAGGAGATCGAGGAGCTTGCAATGACGATTTACAATTCGGACAAGTTGAACGCCGCGCGCGCGGTCGCAACCGCGCTTGCCGACGGAATTGCGAAGGAGTCGATCTGCGAATCGATCGCACTGGCGGCCAACCAGTTGACGTTGAGGCAATCGGGCGACCCGCTGAGGACGCATGGTGCTTCGGCGGGCGTTCACGGCAGCGACGCCGCCAACGCATGGCGACACATGACCGGCTGGGCGAACGAACTAAACACCAAGGTCGGCTTGCTCGTGTCGGCATGGCATACCGGAACCTACGCTCCGTGGGGAACCGATCCGTATCCGCTGGAACACCACTTTGAAAAGGTAACTTCGGACGACCCGAAGGAATTGCTGGGGATCGCCGGGGAAGCGATTCGCGGGAACGACCAGCCAACCGCTTCGGCGGCTGTTCATCGATACGGTGCCCAGGGGCACGAAGCGCGGCCTGTCTTTGACTTGTTGCTCAAGTACGCGATTAGCGAGGACGGACGGCTGCACAGCGAGAAATTCTATCGGACGGTCGCCGAGGAATTCGCATTGGCGCGGCCCGCCTTTCGTTGGCGGCACCTGGTTGGACTGGCGCGTGTCACGGCCAGCGCCTACTCATTCGACATCGACGACAACCCCGGTCACCGCGCGCCCGGCTACGAGGAAGCGTGCGGCCTGCTCGGAATCGACGCGTAGCGGCTAAATCGCCGCGGGAATCCTCAACTCGCGCGATTTGGATAGCGAGATGTCCGAATCCGTGTCGCACAACCGCTCGCCGGTCGGCTAGTCCCAATCGAACGACCGAGCGGTTCGCCGACAATCGGACGCTTATTCTCCGTCCGAATTGCTTATCGGTCCGATCGGTTCGATCCGTCCGACAGAGCGGCACTCACCGATTCGATTCGTTGGAAAACGAAAACCGGATTGCAACCGGCCAGCAGTTCCGAGGTCGGGGCGGGCATTACCGCGGTGTGACCGTCGTCGCTCAATTCGTAGCGGACGCGACTTGTCTCGGTCCCGCCACCAGGAAGTTGCTCGACTGTTTCAACCCACACGACGTCGTTCGACGCGTCGATGACTCGCCAGGTGCCCGTCGTGCTGTCGCGAAGGACCTGGCCGCCAGTAGTCTGAATCTGGACTTCCAGTTCCATCTCGCCCGATGCGTCGAACCGCGCGCCGATCTCGGTCGTGAGGAACGTCCGCGCGATCTCGTCGAGTGCCCGAAGATCGCGCTCGTCGGCAATCGCGCGTCGCTGTGCTGCGAGCCGATCCCTGTCGACATGGGCGCGACCGTACCAGAATCCGGCAAGTTGCCCGGCTCCCTCGCTCGCGGTCGCCGAAGCGGTCTGTTCCCTTTCAGTTTCGGACGACTTGTTGCCGGAGTTGCAACCTCCGGCCAGCGCCGCCAGCCAAATCAAGACAACGGCGCGAAAAGAAAATTCCATTGAGTCCATCCCTGGTTAGAATGCGTTTCGTTTTTTCCCTGAAGCAATCCGCGACTTCCGAAGTGCCTTGCTGGCACCGTTACTGGCGCGTGAATTGCAATTCGGTTTCCAGAACGGCGATGTTGGGCGGTACGAGTTGGATCGTCTCCGGATCGATGAACCGAATCGTCGTCGTGACGCTTTCAGGGTCCATCTCGCAGCGAACGACGGCGACCCGCTTGACGGCGTCCCACGAAACCATCGACCAGCGCCAGTGCTTGTGGGAGCGGGCCGCCGGGAAATCCGTGATCGTCTCGAGCGACCCGTTTCGGTGAAAGATCAGTGTCATTTCACCAGCCGTTTCGCCTTCCGCCACACCGTCCAGGAGCGAACTGGTATTGTCGGCAATCGTATCGTCATTACGGTCGCTTGAAGCGCTATCATTTTCGGTCGGGGCGTCCAATCGCGAATTTCCGCCCGATCCGCCACGCAGTTCGTCAGGAAGGCTGAGCTTCCATTGACCAATCAATCCGCGGGCACCGGGGCGGGAGCAGCCGGCCGGGGCGGCCACGAGCAGCACCGCGGCGGTCACAAACAGAAGGTGGTTCATTGTCACTTTTTGGAAAACTTTGCCAATTGCGAGGAATTTCCTGATTGTAGGGGTCGCTCGGGTCGATACTCAATGCAGAATGTTGGAAGCTGCCGTTTCAGCGAGGGAGCCATGGAAATGCTGCGTATTTTGTTCGCCATAGCGGGATTGATGACCGCAGCCATCTTGAGCGGGTGTCACTCCGGACCCCAGTGTTACGACTGCGCCGGGTGCGGTCCGAACGGACACATTGCCGGCGGCCCGATCGATTCGATGCGGCAATGGCGTCGTTCGTTGACCTGCGGTGCCGGGTGCGGAGAGACGTACTATGGTGAATGGCGAAGCACCCCGCCGGACTGTGTTGATCCCTGTCCTCAGTTCGGATGTGGCGCCGGTGCGACGTGCGGCGTCGGCGCGATGTGTGGCGTTTGCGACGATTGCGGCGAATGCTGTGGCGTAGTGGGCGG
>JBGTFW010000349.1:0-4390 GCA_041747075.1 Pirellulaceae bacterium | reverse complement strand
GCGTCCGGACCGGCGACCGTCAACTGACCAACGATCTTGTATCCGTCGCGGAACGAGATCGAGACCTTGTAAGTGTCCGTGGCCGGCGCGCCGCGAATGCCGCTGACCGCCACACGATCGGGGCCCTCCTGTTTCAATTGAATCGAGGTGAAATCAGCTGTGCAATCGGGCGTAATATAGCGGGCCGGGTCTCCCATTTCATAAACCAGTTGCGACGTAACGGTTTGCAGGTCAACGCGCCCGCCAGTTCCCTCGTGTTTGGTTACCGTGAAAGTGCCATCCGGGCGTGCCTCGATCACCGGGTATCCGATCCGCGCCATGTCGGGAATCTCGCGCCACCCGGTAAAGTTTCCGCCCGTGCATTGCGCGCCGCATTCGACAATGTGTCCCGCGATTGTTCCGGCGGCAAGCTTGTCGACATCGTCCATCGTCCAGCCAAACTCGTACATCATCGGCGCGAGGACAACCGAAGGATCGGTGGCTCGTCCGGTAATGACAATATCGGCGCCTTGTTCGAGCGCCTGGACGATCGGCTCGGCACCGATGTAGACGTTGGCGCTCATCACGCGATCCAGGTAAGGTGCCAGTTCCTCGCCCGTGTCCATGTTGCGAAAAGGCTCTCCCGATTCAATGAGCGACTTCAATTCAGCAAGAATATCATCCCCTTCGACGACGCCGATGCGAACCCCTTGAATGCCAAGTTTGCGGATCGTCGCGGCGACGGCGGCGCGGCAGGCCTGCGGATTGACGCCACCGGCATTGGCGACGATGCGAATTCCCTTTTCCCGGCACTTTGGCAGGACGCGTTCGACCATCGTGACGAAATCGGTCGCGTAACCGGCCGCCGGGTCGCGGCTCTTGAGCTTCTGCATGATGCTCATCGTGACTTCGGCGAGGTAGTCGAGCGTGAGGTAATCAAGCGGGCCGTCATTGACCAGACGAACCGGGCCAAGGATGCTGTCCCCCCAGAATCCCTGACCATTTGCGATCAGTACCTTGTCTTTTCTTGCAGCCATCGTTGGGGAAATCGGTCTTGCGAAGACGAATGAATCGTTCAGTTCAAACGGCGAATTCTAGCCGATCAATGCGTCAACGGGTATCAGTCTACGAGCCGCAAATACGGGCGGTTTTCAAAACCGGTCACTGCGGGTCAGGTCCGGAAACGTCTCCGGTTGAAACGCCAGGTCTTGTGTCACGCCAGGCCAAGGCGCTTTCGCGCGATTTCCAGATGATGCAACAAGTGCCCGGCCAGGACGTACGCCAGCGCACGAACCGTAATCTCCTTGCCGTCCGCCTCGCCGCGAAAATCCCATGCGCGGGGACTGATCCTTCGCAACATCAAGAGATTCGCGCGGCGACAGTGAACGAGTTCATCGACCAGTTCCGCCAAGTCAGTCACGCTCTCTTCGTAGTTTCGGGCGTACGCATTCTCGTCAAAGCCAGGCAGTGACTGGACATCTCCGGAGGAAAACCGGTGAATGCGATTTCCCATAATCCGCTCGCAATCGACGAGGTGTCCAAAGACCTGCTTGATCGTCCATGTGTACGGCGGATGAAGAACCGAAGCGTCCGCGTCGTCGATCGAGGCGGAGAGACTTTTCAGTTCGTCGACCTGGACCTCAAGTATGTCGACCAGTTCGCCAGGCGGAACCCGGTCAATGTAGGCGGCATAGTACGGATGATGCTCGTCGGCTGCCGGCCGTGCGGCAATTGTTGGAGTCATGTTTGATTGTCCATGCAAGGCCACTTTCGGATTGAAATCTCACCCTGAAAACTTATCGATAAAACCGTCGGGGCACAAGCCGCTACGGCGCCCGCTTCACAAGGCTCCTGGTTATAATGAGCCGATGAACAGCGGCGCGGAGCAGAAATTCCCGGAGCATTTTTTTCGCGGCCTGGATAACACGTTTCTCAAGGGTCAATTGATTCTCGGCGGATCGTCCGGGCTGTTCGGGTTTGAGACCGCTGTTTCCGCCTGGACCGAAGACCTGGATTTCTACGTTGACGAGGAACTGGTTGTCAGCCGCGGCGCGGAAATCGTCCGGTTGCTTGGCCAAATGGGCTACGGACGATTCACGAACTCGCCGACCTTCAGCGCGCCCGGCCTGCCCACCTTCGATTTAGTCGGGTACTCGACAACCAATACTTCCGACCATCTCTCGTTGCCCGGACCACTTCAGGTCATGGTATTTGGTGATCTGGGTCTGATTTTGGCTCGACCGGGCAGCGTCGCCGGTGCTGCGACCGGGCGAACTACGCTTAGTCCCGCTGGTTTCGTAGCCGTCAAGCTCACGACGATTCGCGTTGAAAAAGGCTCCAAGGACAAAATTCAGGCTCTACTGGTTATTGCTGAACGCGCGGGCGACAGTGCGTTTCGCGAGACGCTGCGCGACATACTGAAAGCATTTGACGACGACACGCGGGCCGATGCATTGAGTGACGCGCAGATGGCCTTTCTGGCCCTCAGGGACGATCCGACTTTTCAGAACCACGGCGCGGCGAAATACATTGCGTTGGTCGAGCAGGTTGAATCAGGATTCCAGGCACTGCGCGACATGCTGGGAGAATTCCCCGATGCCTGAACATAGCGAAGGTTCTGAAAAACCGTTGCAATCCGACCCGATGCAGCGCCTGGCAAGGCGCATCGCGCGCGACCGGACGATCGCGCGGCGCAGGTCACTGGCCCGTCGCGCCATGGGTCCGCTATTCTGGAAGTACGTGCAAATTGTCCCCAGCGTTTTCACCGCCAGGGGAGAATTTGCTGCCTGGGAATTGAACGTGCCGGTCGCCACGGTCCTCGACCGCCTTCGCGATTCAGCGATCCTGACACTCGATTCGGCGTCGGAATTGCTCGGCGGATTCCGCTTTGGCAGCGGCCGGCACATTTATGCGTATTTCGATGCCCGTTTGAGCCGGGATGCGATTGACGACTCGAAAATCGGCCGGCAAGTCGAGGGACGACTGACGCCGTTGTTGTTGACCGCGCGGAATGAAACGCTGCTGCTGGCGGTCTTTTCGGACAAGCTCCCTCCAAACCATTCGCATGCCGGTCACCGAACGGTAACGCCCGACCATCTCGCGCGCGAGTTTCTGGGATACTACGGATTGAGAATCGACTGGATCGCGCCCTTTGAAAAACAGATTGTTTCCGTCTTTAAAGCAACTTCTGGCGTCGGGCAAGCTTCCAGCTCGCGATTGTGAAGGAGTCAAGAGGCAACTCCGGCGTCCGCGAGTGTCCGGTTCCAGTCCAATAAACGGCACACCATTTGCTCGCGGTTTGCTGTCGTCAACTCACTGTCCGATCCGGAGAAAACCCCACCACTGAATCGTAACGAGTATGGCCAATAAATCCGCCCAACGGGGAAAATCCGACTCCCAACAGCAGCGCCCGGCCCAATCGCAAGCGAAGCAGCCCGGTGTGCGTGATAAAATGCTTCCGAAGCCGCTTTCGGTCAACGAGGCCATTTCGGGAAGTGGTTTGTTGACAAGCTGCTTTCACGGCTCAGCCGCGATCAAAAGGGCAAAGTCGAAACCCTGTTTGGTGACGCTTTCGATTTTGACCGGAGGAAGGACAAGGAACGGGAAAGCAACGGCAGGAAGTAGCCTTACCACGAGTCGATTGTTCGTTGAATGTAATTCAGCGTGGCTTCCTGATCAGCGGGATCCTTGATATCCGATCGGACGATGACGATCATGAGTGCCAAGACTTCGGCCTTCGCCGCTGCCGATTTGTGTCGCCACCCTTCGTTGCGCCACGATTCCTTAAACGTCTGGATCAGTGAGTAGTCAACCTCGCCCCCCGGTCGAGTCAATTGTGGCGGGGTGGGAACCTTTGCTCGAACCAGGTTTCTATGGATTTCAGTCAAGCTGTTCGACAAACCCATGTTTGCTTCAACCCAGGCAGGACTTTCATCAAACTGCGCGGCTAAAGCCGCGATCGCGGAACTTCTTGTTTGGTGGCCCGACACGTCGTTGGCGAGATAAGGAGGATCGCGCTCAGCTTTATAGAACGAATCACCATCAGAATTTGCTAATAGGCTTCCAGCAGAAGCGGGAGGCCTGGGGGGTGGCTGCGCGGGGTCCGTCTGTTTAACAAAAGCGGAGATGAGAACGAAAAATCCGACAATAAATAGCGCAGCGGCCACCGCAACCGACAAGAATAGGCAGCCGCCGAACACTGATTGGCCGGGATTTGGAGCATTGGATCGACTTTCGCTCGCTTTCAGCGCCCGTTCCTCGTCAACCGCTTTGTTTATTGCTGAAACTTGTTGTCGTTCAAATTTCTCCTGCTGCTGTCGTTGAATTTCTCTCTCCAGAGCATCAACACCTGGGACCTCAAATCGCGCGTGGCAATTTGGACAAGTGTCAAGCTTTCCTGCGTCAACGAGAC
>JBGTFW010000348.1:0-1887 GCA_041747075.1 Pirellulaceae bacterium | reverse complement strand
ACGCGATCGCCGGAAACGCGAACGAGAGTGATCTCGATGTTGTCTCCGATCTTGATCGACTGGGTTTCTTTTCTGGAAAGTACCAGCATGTTGGATTACGCCTCCATGGCTGAAATCAGTTTTTATAAAGTTATGAATGATGTCGAGTTGTTGCCACCGCCGGCGGCTGCCAGCGACGACGGGCGATTTCAGATTGGTTGTGGGTTGTCGGCGAGTGCGAGCGCGGTTTCAAGTTTGGTCGTCTGGAATTTCTGGCCCGTTGATCCGTAAAACAGAATCGTGTTGCGTTCGGTTTCCCAGATCGCCGTCAGCTTGACGCTGCGGGGTCCATGAAGGCAAAAATACATGCCACATGGGCGGCCCCGCCGCGTAAGGAGCCTTTCGGTTACCTGGAACACTCCCAACTCGATGTCGTTTTGCTGACACAACGTGCAAGAAACAAACTGCCGTAACTGGCTATAGTCGTGAAACTCAGCACGGGTATGCTGCATGCTTGCGAATCTCCTGTCGCTGGGCTGCAGCGGCGAAATACAGCGGCCTGAAAACCAAAAACTGCTTTTCGCGGGTCAACATGGGAGATATCGGCAAACCTTGCGGGGGTCAACGAGTAAATTCGTGCTTTTTCCGTTGTCTTTCCCGGTGAGGTAAAACACGACTCCTCTTCCTTCGCGTTTCAAATTAAGCTGGGTTTGCGGGCAAGGAACCTTCCGCATAAAACTGTCGCTTGTTCCGGTTGCCATTGGTGAAACTTCTGAAATGCCCTCGCGGGTGATTACGCTCATTCAGGTCATTACGTGAACACCGCACAAGACACCGCGCAAGAATCGTTTCAGGCGGATCTACATCAATACCGCGGACCGGTTGACCTGCTCCTCTACCTTGTTCGCCGCAATGAGCTGCTCGTCGGAGAGCTTTCGCTCGAAACGCTTATCCTCCAGTACCTTGAATTTATTGAGTCACTGGACCGGATCGATATCGACGGCGCGGGAGAATTTCTGGAAGTAGCGTCGTTGCTCATCGAATCGAAAATGCGGTCGATTCTGCCATCGACCGATGACGACGCTGATGCCGATTCCTCCGACCCGCGCGAGGACCTCGTTCACCGGTTGCTGCTTTACAAGGATTTCAAGGATGTATCGATTTTGCTGGAAGAGCAATCGCGGTCGTGGCAAAACCGCTTTCCCCGGCTCGCCAGCGACTTGCCGCAGCGCGAAATCAACTTGTTCGATCAACCGATCGAGGAAGTGGAACTGTGGGACCTCGTCAGCTCCTTTGGCCGCGTACTGAGGAACAACGCGCCGCGGGCCCCCGCCTCGATCGTTCTCGACGACACACCCATTCACGTCTATATGCGACGAATCCGTGAACGACTCGGTGAGACGGGGCATCTGAAATTCATTGACTTGTTCGAACCCGGAATGCATAAATCCGTGATTGTCGGAATGTTTCTCGCCGTTCTCGAACTGGTCCGGCATCACCAGGTGCGCGCCGAGCAAGTCGGTGATTACGGTGAAATCCGGCTTCTCCCAGGCCAAAACGCCGATCCGCCAGTTACAATAGACGAGATTGAGGGTCAGGAACGCGCGATGTTCACGAAGAGGTTGTGAAGTTTTGGAAACGAGTGAAGCGCCATGCCTCTCAAAATCACCTGTCCACGTTGTGGCAAGCTCCGACGCAATATCGACAAGTCACTTCTTGGGAAAAAACTTCTTTGTACTTGCGGCAAGGTTTTCCGCCTGACGGCGCCTTCGGTGCCGGGCGAAGCGGCCGGAGCACCAACCGAACGGCCCGCCATTAACGAGGCACCCTTTCCTGGCCGGCCCGCGAATCGTCCGCGCGTTGCAACAACACGCGTTGGCAGGCCCGGCGAGCAACGGTAGCCGAACA
>JBGTFW010000347.1:0-9605 GCA_041747075.1 Pirellulaceae bacterium | reverse complement strand
GGCGATTGTCGCCAGCCAGGTCCTCGCGGTTCCACCAGTGCCGCAAGGCCAGCAGCGCGCCGGCAGTGTCGTCGGCGTCGGGGACCGCACCGCTCAAGTTGCTCCAGCCCCATCCGCCTGGCGCTGCCCCGGTGTACGGGTGTCGCGCCGACTGTTGACAGGAAAGCAGCCACTGGAGCAACTCGTCCGACAGGAAATCGGGTTCATCCGGTTCCTGGTCCCCGAGCGCGTTGATCGAAAGGGTCGTGTTCCACGTCGCCAGGTTGGTGTCGATGGGCCATGTTCCCTCGTCGCCAAAATCGCGGAATGAATTGACGATGAACTGAATGCAATTCCGGGTCACCGGGTGATCGGCGCGGCCGGTATGCGCCAACGACATGGCGACGAAACTGGTAAGCGGAGTCGCCTCGAGAAACCCGCCACTTGCAGGTTGCATTTTCTCCAGCAATCGCATACCGCCGCGAATCGAAAGGCGTCGTACCAGTCGCGTCACTGGATTACGCGGCGGCCCGTTCAGAAACCTTGCCTGTCCAATGGCGACCAGTGCGGGAATCGCGTAGCTGACGACCGGCAGACGAATGAAACGGTAAACGGACTGGGGGACCATCGCCGCTTCAAAGGGCAGGGCGGCGACGGACGACCAGGGGACAAGGCCCGCGATCGCACAGTTGGCGAGGATCGGCACGGCAAACGTCTTGTCCGCACCGTACCGCGCGCGAACGGCCGCGACGACACCCTCGGCACCGCGAGCCGAATCGCGGGGATCCGGAATTGCCTTTTTCGCGCACCAGTACTCCGCACGCCGGTCCGCCTCGACAATTTCCGCCGAGGAAACGTCGGACAACTCCAGCGCCGCGCGGACCAGCATCGTCGTCGCGATATTGGAAAGACAGCACGGCGCGTCCCCCCAGCCTCCGTCGTCGTTTTGACGCGCCACCGTCCAGCGAATACCCTTGTCAATTAACTCATCGAGGCGCAACCGCGAAATGATGGGCCACAAGGCGTGTTTGCGGTACTGGGCCAACGCGCTGACGGCCGTCGCCGTGGCCAGCACCGAGTCGGACAGTCGGCCCGTCCAGTGAACGCCGCCGTCGCGCCGCGACAACAACTCATTTCGCAAGACCCGCAGCGCATCGGCAGGCGTTCGGGTGACGTTGGTCGAAACGGAAGCCATTACCCTGGAACCAGAAAATGGAGCGGAATCCGGCAAGCTCCGGTCAATCCTACAATTTCCGCGATGGTCCGAAAAGCTGCCGGAAACGAACGTATAGCTTGATACATGACGCCCCTTGAAAAATTCGACGAGGACCTGAAACAACGCGACCTCGACGCGGCGCTTGCGAACCTTGGCGAGTCACTTGCGGACGAGGGACGTCTTCATGAACTTTTCGAGCTTCGCAAGATACAGCTTCGTTACCGGTTGGGGCTGCCCGTCGAAATCTGGCGGCCGATCGACGACTTGCCGCGCGAGCAGGGACAAGCGCTGGAAAACGGGCTGCTGGAAATCTGCCGCGAAATCGGCGCGCGGTGGATGCGCCGCGGCGACGTTGCAACCGGCTGGTCGTATCTCGAACCGGTGGGCGACAAGGCACTGGTGCGCGAGTTGCTCGATGACGTCCCCGTGACGGACGAAAATGTCGAGGCGATCATTCACATCTGCGTGAGCGCGGGCATCGACCCGCTTCGCGGGTTTCGCCTCGTGCTCGAGCGCTACGGGACCTGCACGGCCATCACGACTTGCGAAACGCAGCTGGCGACAGCGGTGATCGAGACGCGGCGCGGACCTCTGGGGCTGCTGGTCGAGCACGTCTACCAGGAATTATTGACGAACATCCGGCGGTCGCTCGGGAAAGAAACGTCCGTCGACGCGGAGTCGGGTGAATTGCGCGACGCATTTGGAAACCACCCGGAACTGACCGGGGGGCTTGGGCACCAGATCGATACGACACACCTGGCGTCAACCGTCAAGTATTCAAAAATCCTTGACGATCCCCGCCTGATCGATCTGGCGATCGAGTTGGCCGAATACGGATTGAGTCTGCACAAGGACTTTCAATACCGCGGGACAATTCCGTTTGAGGATACGTACCGCGACACGCTGCAATTCCTGCGGGCGCTGCGCGGTACCGATGTGGAGGCCGCCCTCCAACGGCTGGAAACAATCGCGCGCGCAGCCGACGACATTCGGTTGCTCGACCCGGCGGCGTGGTACGTGTACCTGCTTGATCGGCTGGGCCGTGGAGAGCAGGCGATCGCGGCATGGCTGGAACTGCTTCATCCGCATTTGAACGAAGAGCATCTTCTCAACGAAGACATCGTCCGACCGCTGACGACGATTGCCCGCGACTATCGCCTGTATGAGCTGGCGGGGAAAACGCTGCGGGATCGCGGCGATCTGATCCTTTACGCAACCATTGAAGCGGCGCGACGGGAAGGTTCAATCGCCGCCCAACCGCTCGGTCTGACGGATAAACTGTAGAACAATTGTCCTCAATGGTTCCGGCATGAAGACGTCCAAGCCGACCGGCGGAGCGGTCGCGCGACATTATCCCCGGAACAGGGCTTTTCAGGAGGCATCAAATTCGACCAACTCGCGAAAGGAATGCGGCTCTGGCACGAGTTACAGAAGGGACAGGTCGGGCAGCCGGGTTTTCCGGCCTTTTCAAAAAAATGCGGAAATACCGGATTGACAGCGTTTTCGCCGCGATTAGGATCATTGTTTAGCCAAGACTTTGTTACCCGACCTGATTAATTGCGCACTGATCGTTAACTTCATCACCAGAGGTTCAAGCCATGATGCGGAGTATTGTTTGTTTCTTTGTCGGAGTTATTGTGCTGTTCTCAGGCACCACGACAAATGCCGATTTGATCTATAATTCGTTTGAAGGTTTGAACCAGACGACGAATAGCTTTACGACCACCGGCAGCACGCCACGGAATTACATGGCGGACGAGATGTCGACCCTTGCCCTGGCCGATCCGGCAAACCTGGACTGGCTGGTCGACAACCTTGGTATCCGCCTTTTTGTGTCTGGTTCAGGGGTTGCCGGGCAGAACGTGGTTTACAATGATGTGACCATGCGAGTCCGCGTTTACAACGACTGGGATGGTTCCGCGCTGCCAGCAGGCACCAGTGTTTTTTCCGATCAGGTAAGTGACGTTATCTGGAACCTCGGTACGGTGACAAATAATAGTGCTACCGGTGGTGCCCAGGCGTTCACATTTAGTCTGGATTACTTGAGCAACGGATTGCAGTTCCGGCTTGATGACGGCCAGAACATGGGTATTGCCGTTGAGTTGCTGGTTGGCGGCGTCGCCGATCAGCGGCTCGCCTTGTTGCTGAGAAATCTTGTCGGGGATCCGGGTTTTCCCGCGATTGGAACATCTCCCAACGGCTGGTATCGCGATTCCGATGCGGATGGAATCATCGAAACTTCGGATCGACGGATCTTTGCGGGCACCAACTCCAACGCCCATTTCCAGATCAACGCGACGGCGGTACCGGAACCGGGTATGACTGTCCTTGCGCTGGCAATGGCCGCCGGGATGCTGATTCGCCGGCACCGATGCGCCTGAACTTCCGGATCATGCCGTTAGAATTACCGGCATCCCTCATTTCGACGGCCAAACCGCAAGGTTTGGCCTATTTTGTTCGCCCGCGCCTGTTGGATATAAACCGACATCTCATGCAATCGCGGATACCTGCTAGTCAGTGCAGTCGTGGGAATCGCGGTGTTTGTAGCTGCCGTTGCCAAACGGCGGGAATTCCGGTTTCCACGCTTTGGCAAGCGTGGCTACGTCGAACATGGCGCTGCCCAACTAATCGAGAAAGTCCTTGTCCTTCATCCGTTGCGGGACGTATTCCTCGGTGACGTAACTGATCTCCTTGCTGATCAGCGACTCGACCTCCAGCTTGAAGTTGTTTTCGAGCATCTGGCGAATTTCCTTTTGCCAGTCGCGTTTCTTCTCAAACCACGGGTAGCTCGCGATCTGTTTGGCGCGCTTGCGGTCCGTGTCGCTCAGCTTGATCGTCACGCTCGGGCTGAGGCCGCACCGTTCAAAGTCCTTGCTCCGCAAGCCCATGAACTTCGCCCCCGGAATCGCCATCCGCCGCGATTCAAAGGCGAGGTTGATCGAACCCTGCTTCATCACACTGTAGATGTAGTACCCCCATGGATCATTGTCGAGCAGGCAATACACCGGCAGTTTCAGTTCGTTGTGCAGGCGGTAAAGCATTCGTCGCACGCCGCGCGGAGGCTGGCCGCTGCCGTGCGTCAACAGGCACTTGTGCGTTTTGTGAAACTCGTCCTCGACGAAACGTGTAAAGACCGTGTCCTTTTCAACATGGAGAATGAATTTGCAGTTGTGCGCCTTCAACTGGACGACGTTCGGCTCGACGATCGACGGGATGCTGTATCCGTTGCGTCCGACGCGCGAGCAGTTAAGCTCCGTCCCCGAATCGACGAGCGTCAGGTCTCCCATCATGTTGCCGCGATTGGAAGCGTACAGATGGAGCTCCTCGCGAAGCGCGTCGAGCGTGACTTCGAGGTCCTCGATAATCGGGTCGCAATCGCTCTGGTTGTCAAACGTCTCTTCCTTCGTCCCCTCGATCGTGTGTTTGAGCAGGTAGTACATTCCCCGGATGCTCGTCGTCTTGCCCTGCATGATCAGTTGCTTGCAGCCGCTGCCGACCAGCAGCGTTTGCATGTAACTCTTGGCCTGCGAAAGGTTGAACAGTTCGCGCCGGTTGGTGCTCGAGCCCATCTCGATGATCTTGCGGGACTTGCTGTAGCGGACGTTGGACAGCGAGCGTGAGGGGATATCCAGGTGCGGTGCGCGGCTCCGCTGCG
The DNA here is from genome assembly GCA_041747075.1 of Pirellulaceae bacterium. Taxonomy (GTDB): domain Bacteria; phylum Planctomycetota; class Planctomycetia; order Pirellulales; family Pirellulaceae; genus CAJQPP01. Next base: position 4,755 of record JBGTFW010000347.1, on the reverse strand, counting down.
CGACCTTGACGACACCGTCGGCCAGCCCGCGGATCGAGGTAAGCGTCTTTTTGTCCTCGGTCGTCAGATTGGGCGAGCCGCTTGCGGCGGGTTTGGCGGATTTGCGGCGTGTCGTTTTCGCTTTTGCCATCGCGGTTGAATCGGGGATAAGTAGCGTGAGATCGATCGGCGGAGTGCAGGCCACAGGGCAGGGGGTTGTTCCCATCGTCCACGAGCCAAAGCCGTGCTTTGGGCTCGTGGACGCGCAATCATACCGGCGTCAAGCCGAATCGCCGACCCTTACCATGGTCAATTTCCCGGCAAGACTTCGATTTCCACGCGCGAGTTGGGACGCAAGAGCCACTGGTCGCCGCGTTTTTCATTTTCAACGGTGGCCTGCACCAGGTAGGTGCCAGGTTCCATCGAATTCAGCCCCAACGAAGTCACCGTTCCGTCAAAAGTTGCCGCCTCGTTGTTCGCCAGTTGCTGTCGAACAACGACCGGTCTTCCAACCAGCCGGTCGGGACTGACGCGCAGGACATCGACGGAACCTTCCACCCTGACCTTGCTCAAATCGACCAGCCGGAGGAGCGTTTCACCTTCCTGGATGAACTCACCGCCGCGCCGGTTGACGTCGATAATCTGGCCGGCAAATTCCGCCACGATTGTGTGTCGCCCAAGCAGTTCCCTGACCGCGGCAATGTTCTGCAATTCCAGCTCGGCGTTTCCCTGATCGATTGTCCGCTGGGCGACGCTGCGGTTGACTTGCAAGTCGGCCTGGACCTTGGCGAGGCGGGACCGTTCGAGTTCCTGTTGCGGCAGCGCGTCGCGAAGGCGAAGGCCCTCGTTGATCTTCAGTTCCTGTTTGGCAACGTCGAGTGTCGCTTGTGCGTATTCGATCGGTGTCCTGTCGTCCGCCTGGAGCTGGGCGTTGGCGTGACGGACTTCGGCCGCCTTCAGTTCGTGCTGGATGCTCGCCTTGTCAAGTTCAGCCAGCAACTGGCCAGCCTCCACCTCGTCCCCTTCTTCCACCGCGAGTTGTACAATAAAACCCTTGAGGCGCGAGGGAACCGAAATCTCATTGATCGACGAAACGACGGCCACGTCGATCAGAATCCGTTCATCGTTGCCTTGCCCCGTCGCACAGGGAGCGGCCAGCAGCGCGGAAACAACGCCGACAAGCACCCCCGCCGCGAAATTCATGTTCATGATCATTTGGAATTGCATTCGGTTTCCTCAATCGCATGACTCCCATTAGAATCCGTTGTGCCCGGATTTACAAACGGTGTTGCGCGGCCTCGCCGCCGACCCTTGTCCATTAACTCGAACGTTCCGTCAAAATGCTCAACGACGAACGACTGGTGTTCGACCCAATCACCGGTATTGCACCATACGAATCCGTCTTGCTCGGTGATTTGCGGAAAATGCAAGTGTCCGCACACCACTCCCTGGCAATCGAGACTGCGCGCATGGTCGCTCAGCGCGCTGCGAAGGGCACCGATGACGCCAAGGAGGCGTTTGCTTAGTCGTTTGACGGCGAAACTGTAGTTGAATTCTCCCGCGCCCGATTTCTTCAATAACTGATTCGTTTGCAGATTGGTCCATACGAGCGAATCGTAAATCCGGCTGCCGACTTGCGACGTCCGATGCAGCCGCCGCTCGACGGCGTCAAACAGGTCGCCATGCGTGACGAGCCAGCGTCGTCCATCGGCGGCCTTGTGAAAAAATTCGTCGGCGACCGTGATTCCACGAAATGACGGATGGGGTTGCCGGAGAAATTCGTCATGGTTGCCGGGCATGTACCGCACGGTTACGCCGGAACTGGCCATTGCGAGAATCCGGTCGGCGATCTCGTCGTAATCCGGGGGCCAGTACCACTTTCGCACAAGCCGCCATCCGTCGAGGAAATCCCCCACGATGTAGAGGGATTCCGGTTCGTAGTGCCGCAACATATCGAGAAACGCTCGGCTCCGCGCGAAACGAAATCCCAGGTGAAGATCGCTGAAAAACAGCGAGCGAACGCGCGTCGATGGCGAAAGGTTGGTCAAAATGCCTTACTTGACTAAATCAAATCGAATCCTGTTCCTCATTGCCAACTCCGGCCACTGAACGATCAAATCCAATGGAGGAATACCGTGATCGGGTGGACTCCCGCATTCTTGCCGTCGAAGCAACGATTTCAACCCTTATTTCTCCCGAATTTGTGACCCTGTAAGTCCACTGGCGGTCCGGTATCGGGGTGGTAAGCCAGGTTGATTGGTCGCCTTGCGGATTTGTCTCTCCGCCGGGTCGCGGCGCGAAACGAGTGGGCTGCCCGAGCGGGATTCGATGGCCGCGACGCCAACGCGGTCCAGGAGAAAGCGTCGACTGATCCGCCGCTGGTCGCGAACTTGCGCCAGAAAACTGCCGGCCGCGATCGATATCCCGAAAACCGAAAAAACCATTCCGGATATCCACGCCCCATGGTGACCGGCAAGCAACCCCAAGGTGCCCGTCACCTGTCCAAAGACAAACACAACCAGGAAAAATCCCGCCATCCGAGGCGCGGCACTCCCGTTCGGTGCGGCGATTGATGTCTGCCGGCCTGATCGCACGGCCATGTCCGGCTCGGACATACCGCGGCGGATTTCGGACATTCGGCGAATGTCCATCGCAGGGGTCTCGCGCTCGGGCGACTCCTCCGAAATCGCGAACGTATCGACTGGTCCATTCGATGAACGGGGCAGGCAACGTGCGTCCGCCAGCGGAGCATGCGCGAAATGCGATGAGATTGAATGCACTGACCGCTCCGGAATGAGCCTGAATTCCGCGCGCTCTCGCTGTTTTTTCCAAGAGCAGACACCCAATCATCGTCCCATTGAGTCGTGAAAATGTCCCGGCGATGGGCACAAACAGGCCGCAAATACCATTTCCCTTCCGCACCTGCGGATCGTGAGGATTCGTGGACCATTAGTGAAGAGAACTGTTGCAACGGAATGGACCATTGCGACGAAAATCCGCAGGTTGGCGTTCCCGCGGCAGGATGGGCATTCTTGCCCGCTATCGGTTAAGCATTCCTCTCCACTCTCAACGCTCAACCCGCAACGACTTCCGAACATGGTCGAGCAAATCGGGCTGGACCCTGGAAAAGGGCCCCTTGATAAAGGCACCGGCCGCCGCCTTGTGCCCTCCACCGCCGTATCGTTGGGCAATCAGGTTGCATTCCGCGTTGCAGCGGCTGCGAAAACTCACCTTGAAACCGCCGTCAGGCTGTTCGATCAGGATCACGGCGAATTCCGTTCCCTGAATCTCCAGACAGTGGTTCACCAGGTCCTCGGTGTCCGAGGGCAGGGCACCGGTCGCCGCGTAGTCCTCGCGGAGGATGCATGTGTGCGCCAGTCGGCCACCCAGTTCAGTCTCGATGCGGCTGAGGACGATTCCGCGGAGCCGCAGCCGACCCAGCGACTCCTGTTCGTAGAGCGCGGCATAAAGTTCCGACGGTGACGCGCCCGTATCGACCAGCCGCGCCGCGGTGCGATAGGTCTCGGCGCTGGTGGAGGGAAAGCGGAACCACCCGGTATCGGTTGCCAGGGCGGCGAACAACGGTCGAGAGATTTCAGGCGTCAGGGAAACCTGAAAAACCTCCGCTGCGTCCGCGACCAATCGGCCCGTCGCTTCTGCCGTGACATCCTTGAAGAGCCGGGCGTCCAGATCGTCCTCGCCAACGTGGTGGTCAAGCACGATTTTCGTTCCGGTGAACCTGCGGAAGACTTCGCCAACGCTTCCGAGCTGGGCCCACGCACTGGTATCGAGGACGATCCACAAATCGGCGCGGAGCGCCTCGTCCGCCTCGATATCGGGACCCAGCGCACGGATTTCTCGATTCGGATCGATGAATTCCAGGTTGGGGGGCGTCGCCTGGCCGTTGATGATGCGGACCTTTTTCCCCAGCTTGCGGAGGACCGCCGCCAGGCCGAGTTCGCTTCCCAACGCGTCGCAGTCGGGGCGTATGTGGCTCGTCAGATTGATCGTCGTTGCCGCGTCGATCACGGACTTAAGGGCTTTCCAGTCAACGGGCATGAGCAAAACGTCTTTGCGATAAAATCAACTGGCTTTAAATGGGAGTGCACGCAGAGGCAGTAGTCGGCATGGTTCTCGCGAGACGTCCCACGAATCTCGCGAGCCAGTTGTGAAGCAACATTCTAACCCGAAACCGCCAGCCACGCATTGGCAAGTTCGCGCGTTTGCTCGACATCCCGTTTCATTTGTTCGCGGAGCAATTCGACCGTCGCGAAGTTCTCGACGCCGCGCAAACGATCCAGAAATTCGACTTCCATCAATTCACCGTAAACCGATTCGTGATAATCGAGAATGTGGATTTCGACCTGGGGCAGTTCGTCGCCAAACGTCGGTGAAGGTCCAATGTGTATCGCCGCGACCCGCGTCTCGTCCCGGATGCGTGCGAGTCCCGCGTAGATTCCATTTTGGGGAACCAACGTATCGACGGCCCCGAGATTGGCGGTGGGAAAACCAATTCCCGCGCCGCGTCCCGCCCCGTGAACGACCATTCCCCGAATGCGATAGGGTTGAGTCAGCATGTCGCGAGCGAGTCGCACGTCCCCCTCGGCGACGACCGCGCGAACGCGCGTGCTGGAAATCAACTGATCCCCCGCGGTTTCCGGTTCGACGATCTCAAAATGCATCCTCGCAGCGCCGCACAGTTCGCGCAGACGCTGGACGTTTCCCTCGCGGTTGTGTCCAAAATAAAAATTGGGGCCTTCGACGATCGCGGCGGCA
>JBGTFW010000346.1:0-10664 GCA_041747075.1 Pirellulaceae bacterium | reverse complement strand
GTCACCCGCATCGAAGTCAAAGTCGCGCACCTGCGCCTGATAGACGGTTCGTCCCCCGGCATCGGCGACCGTGATCGAGCCATCGCCAAAGTGGTCTTTCGGCACCCGAGATATTGCCGCAGCAGTCGTCGTAATGACTGGTGGTCGTCGCGCCGCCGGGCGTCGTGACGGTCTTTTGTCGGCCGCGCGGATCATAGGTGTACCTATGCGTTGTATTTGATCGTACATGTACCCGATCGGGAAAATTTTGATTTTTTTTCCGGCGGTCCTCCCTGGTGGAGTACGCACGGCATAAAATCCCTGAAATTACCAAATAGCGGGCGACGATCGCCAAAAGATTTTTTCCCGTTGATTTCCACGAGATTTTCGCGTGCCCGTATTTGCCTGGAAGGCTCTCGACGCGCAACAGCGGCCCCATGCCCGCGACTTGCTTCGCTCGCACGGCCGGATCGTCCTGGAGCTTACTTAAGACAATTTTTTGGGGTGGGGAACCATTGAGACAATGGTTCTACAAAGCGTAACCTGCTAGCAAGTGACGGCTTGCTGCCCCGAAATGGCGTGTCTATACTCGCCGCCCCTCTGGCGGGACCGCGCCCGGTTCGCGCGCCCGTCGTCAGCCGCGCGGTTTTTTGCAAGGAAGCGAAAGACGTTGGAATGGTTCGTACTCAACGCGATGTCGGGCGCTCGAAACCGCGAGCAACGATTTGCGTCGGGGATTGCGCTGACCGCCCTGTTGATCGCTGCCCTGTTAATCGCGGTCGTTCTTTCGCGGACCGGTGCCGCGCAGCAAATCGATTTCCCGCAGCCGCTTGCCGGTGCAACATTGTCAATTGAGGGTGGTTCGATCGAGCACTGGCAGACGGGTGCCTGGGACGTCTACCATGTCAACGGGCAGGCATCGATCCAGCACGGCGAAAATCGTTACACGGCGAACGAGGCGATTCTCTGGGTGGACGCCGGTGCGTTCGGGGGTGACTCGGAAGTCTTGCTGTATCTCGACAAGGAGGTCTCGATCGACATCGGCGCGCGCGGCGCGTCGAATCGGATGGTTGACGAGCAATGGCTTGGACGCCTTGCAACGACGGGCGAGCCGCGTTTTTCGGCAGCGGTGCGCGAGCGCGCGGCGACGGAATTGCCGCCAGTCTTTCAGCGGGCCATGCTGCGCCGCGCGGCGGAACTTCAGCCGATTCAGCCGGTGCAGTACGTCGCGCCAGCGGATAGCGGACTGACGCTCATCTCCCCTGTTACCGGTGCACAGCAGTGGAGTCCGCCTCCCGGAATCCTCCCGCAAGGGGCAACGGGACTGGTGATGCCACTGGCACCGCAGATCGCCGGGCCGGGTACCGCAACAACTAGCGTCGAAATCCTCCCCCGAAATTCGTCGATGGGCGGCAACGTGAAGGGAGGATTTCCCGGACGCGTGCCGGGCGAGCAGGTGCTGATCAGTACAGGCGGGACGCGCGTCAACATCGACAGTCAGCAACTCGCCTCGATCGACCAGTTTGGCCAGCCGCGTACGAGTCGACTGGTCATTCAGGCGGACAACGTCGTGGCGTGGCAGAATCCGATTGTGAACGCCGACGGCAGTGGCGGCACGCACTATGAAATTTATCTGGAAGGAAACGTCGTTTTCGCGATGGGCAATCGCGTGATTCATGCCGACCGGATGTATTACGACGCAACGTTTCAACGAGGGACGATTCTCGCGGCGGACGTGTTGACGCCGGTTCCCAGTTACGACGGCTTGTTGCGACTCAAGGCCGATGTCGTTCAGCAAACGGGCGAAGACCAGTTCCAGGCCTATGGCGCGGCCGTAACCTCCAGCCGGCTGGGGGTTCCCCGCTACTGGCTGCAATCCGATTCGGTGACCCTCACGCGACAGGACCGCAGTCTCGTTGATCCGGCGACGGGAATGGCGCTGGTGAATCCGCAAACGGGCATGCCGGGAATGGGGAGCAACTACATCGCCGAAAGTCGCGACAACACGGTGTATATTGGCGGCGTGCCGGTTTTTTACTGGCCTGTTCTCCGAACCGAACTGGACAACCCCAGTTACTACATCGAAAGCGTCCGGGTTGGAAACGACTCGGTCTTCGGAACGCGGCTTGGTGTCGGACTCGACATGTTCCAGTTACTGGGAATCGCCAACGCGCCGGAGAACGTCAAGTGGATCGGGCAAATCGACTATCTCAGCGAGCGGGGACTGGGGCTTGGCTCAGACGTTGACTACCGGACGTGGTCTTTTTTTGGAATTCCCGGTCAGGTCGACGGAATTCTTCGCGCGTGGTTCATTGACGATTCAGGGTTGGACAATCTGGGGCGCGACCGGCGAATGGTCCCACTGGAAGAAGACCTTCGCGGGCGCATCCTTGCGCGGCACCGCCACATTTTCTCACCGGGTTACCAGTTGCGAGCCGAAGCGGGCTGGCTCTCCGACCGGAACTTCCTGGAACAGTATTACGAAAGCGAATGGGACGAGGACAAGGACTACACGACGGGATTGTGGCTGCAACGCAACGTTGCGAATCAGTCGTTTAACCTGGTCGCGGACGTCCAGGTCAATGACTTTTTCACGCAAACGCAGTGGCTGCCGCGCGGCGATCATTTTGTGATGGGGCAGCCGTTGTTTTTTGATCGCGCGGTGTGGCACGCCAAATCGACAATCGGCTACGGCGAGTTTCGCACGGCGGACCCGCCTGTCAACGCCGTTGATCTGGCAAAGTTCGATCCGCTGGCGTGGGAAGGGGTCGATCGCGAGGGGTTGGTCGGGGGTACGCGGCAGGAACTTGATTTTCCCGTCCAGCTCGGTGCGGTGCGCGTCGTTCCGTACGTGCTGGGGGACGCCAGTTTCTGGCAGGAAGACCTTTCCGGACAGGACCTTTTCAGGGCGTACGGACAGGCGGGAATTCGCACCAGCCTGCCGCTGTGGGCTGCTGATCCGACGATCCACAGCACGCTGCTCAACCTCAATGGACTGGCGCACAAGGTAACATGGGAGACCGAGTACCTGTACGCCGACGCTTCGCAGAATCTCGATGAACTTCCGCTCTATCACCAACTCGACGACGATGCCCAGGAGGCTTTTCGCCGCCGTTTCGCATTCGACACGTTCGGCATCGTCCCGGGAATGAATGTGCCGGTCCGTTTCGACGAACGGTACTTCGCCCACCGTTCGGCTCTCCAGTCAAACGTCACGTCCCCCGCAATGGAAATCGCCGACGACCTGACGGTGATTCGCAGCGGGTTCCGCAATCGCTGGCAAACGAAAAGGGGCCTTCCCGGCGAGGCGAGAATCATCGACTGGGTCACCTTCGACGTGCGGGGAAGTTACTTTCCAAGAGCCGAACGTGACAATTTTGGCGAGGACGTGGGGCTGGTCGATTACGATTTTCGCTGGCACATCGGCGACCGCCTCTCGTTGGTGAGCGATGGTTTTTTTGATTTCTTTTCGCAAGGGCTGCGAACGGCCAGCCTCGGCGCGGAGATCACGCGTCCCGGTGTCGGAAACGTTTATCTCGGAGTGCGGACGATCGAGGGTCCCGTCAGCAGCAATATCCTCAGCGCCGCGGCTGCCTACCGGATGAGCGACAAGTGGGTTGTCCGCGGGAACAGTTCGATTGACTTTGGCAGCGCCGGGAACATCGGCCAGTCACTCAGCTTCGTCCGGATTGGCGAGTCGTTCCTCGTGCAAGTTGGTTTCAACGCCGACACGAGTCGTGACAACGTCGGTTTCGTCCTTGCCGTTGAACCGCGGTTCGTGCCGGGCGGGCGGCTGGGAACGGTTGGCGGTCAGCGAATTCCTCCCGCCAGCGCGAACTATCTGGAGTAGCGATGAAGGATTCCGGTTCCGACGATCGATCCACCGGGCCGTGGCAACGGCAGCCGCGCTCATGGTCGAAAAAGTTCGCTTCGGCCTTTCACGGCATCGTACTGGGCGTTCAGGGCCAGTCGAGTTTTCTGATTCACCTGGTCGCGGCGTGCGGCGTGGTTGCCGCGGCGGCGGTTCTTCAACTGCCGCTCGATCGCTGGTGTTTGCTGGTCCTTTGCATTGGTGTCGTGCTGGCGGCGGAACTGTTCAACAGCGCTCTGGAGTGGACGTGCCAGGCCCTCACGGACCGGTCCGACGAGCGGATTGCGCGAGCGCTTGACATTGCGAGCGGAGCGGTCCTTGTCGCCGCAATCGCCGCCGCGATCGTGGGTTCAATGGTCTTTCTCGAAGCGGCCCTGGCGGGCCGGGGCTAACTTGGACAGCGCCACGTTCGATCGGAATGGCTGTAAATACAAGCCCGACGCGCCAGCGAGTGAATCTTCCGAAAGTCGTTCCTTCGCTGGCGCTTCGGGCTTATACTGGTCACAACATAGCGCTGTCCAGCTGAACGGGAACTGGTTTCACGGGGATTCGGGAAAAAACTTCCGCCGCGCCACGTGACTTTCGCCGGAGGCTTTTTATAATTGATCCGTCGTGGCGACCCGCGATTTCGTCAACGTTTCACGCCAACGTCAACCCTGTTCCCTTATGAGAGACGAAGTAATCGCGCTCCACCGATTGTTGCGAAGGGATTCGCGCTTCCCGCTCGACGCATACGTCTTTGTGCGCGAAGCGCTTTCCTGGGCCGCCGATGAAATGAATCTCGGCAAGTGCCGCTACGAGTCCCCGGAACTGGACGTTGACCTCGACGATGAAAGCAGTGTTGAACCGGTCGAGCATCATCTCACCGGGCAGGAACTGTGCGAGGCGATTCGCCAGTACGCGCTGAACGAGTTCGGCTACATGTCGCGGATCGTGCTGGGGAACTGGGGGATTGGCACGACGGGCGATTTCGGCGACATCGTGTACAACATGATTGACGTCGGACTGATGAAAAAATCGCCACGCGATTGCCGTACGCACTTTGACAACGTCTACGATTTCGACGAAGTCTTTGAGCGGCAATTCGAGATGAAACTGTCGGGCATGCGATCCTGATGGCGGGATTCCCCGTGACTTTTGATTCAGCCAGCACACTGTCAAAGCCGGAACGGCCAGCCGAACCGCGCGGCGATGCGATCCGGATTCGCGGCGCGCGATTGCATAACTTGCGAAACCTCGAAATCGAGATTCCGCGCGGCCAGCTTGTCGTGGTGACGGGGCCGAGCGGGTCGGGCAAGAGCAGTCTCGCGATTGGAACGGTTTTCGCCGAAGGACAACGGCAATATATCGAAACGCTTTCGACATACGCCCGCCAGTTTGTCGGCAACCTGCCGCGCGGCGAAGTCGATTCAATCGAGGGTTTGCCGCCAACGTTGTGCATCGATCAGCACCCGTCCAGTTCCAGTCCGCGGAGCACGGTCGGCACGGTCACTGAAATCCACGACTATTTGCGCGTGATGATGGCCCGCGCCGCCGACATTCACTGTCACCAGTGTGGCAGTCCGATACGCCAGTCGTCAGCGGAGCGGATTGTCGCGTCGATTGAGGCGCTACCCGACGGGGCGCGGGCGCTGATTCTCGCACCGATGGTTCGCGGTCGGCGCGGCAAACACGCGGAAGTTTTTGAGGAGATTCGCAAGGCGGGACTTCTTCGCGCGCGCGTCGACGGGCAAGTCGTCGAAGTTGACTCGCTGGGGGAACTCGACGCGCGGAAGTCCCACGCGATTGAGGCGGTAACCGACCGCATCGTCATTCGTCCAGGCGGGGGCGGGCGACTCGAGGAGTCGGTCCGGCTTGCGTTGCGGCTTGGCGACGGAACGTGTCAGGTCAGTTGGCTCGATCCCACCGAGGAGAGCGGCGATGAAACGTGGGAGGAAGCGATTTTCAGCACGCGGCTGGCCTGTCCCCGATGCAATGTCGCCTACGCGGAACTGGAACCGAAAAATTTCAGCTTCAATAGTCCCTACGGTGCTTGCCCGGAATGCGAGGGTCTCGGCTGGACCGAGCAGTTCGACCCCGACCTGATTCTCGACGCCGGCGCCGGGCAGCTTTCGCTCGCCGACGGTGCAGTCGTCGCGTGGCGGGACCTGACCGCCGCCGCGCGGCGAAAGCGACTTGCCGAAGCCGTGGCATGGCTCGCTTCGCGAAAGATCGACGAACGTACGCCGTTGGCCAGGTACTCACCGGCGCAACGAAAACAATTGCTGGATGGCGATGGCGGCCAATGGCCGGGCCTCGTTACGCTGCTGGAAAAGGAACGCGCGACAACGTTTTCCGAAAAGCGCGCGGAAGTGCTGGAATCGTTTCGCAGCCTCGTCGCCTGTCCGGCGTGCGACGGCAGCCGTCTCGGCCCGCAGGCCCGATCCGCTTCGATCGAGGGGCGGACGATCATCGACATCAACCGGGCACCGCTGTCGAACGCCCTCGAATTCTTTCGTTCGCTCGAATTTGAGCCGTCGAGTCGCGACGTCGGCGCGCCGCTGGCAGCGGAGATTTCCCGGCGTCTGGAATTCCTCTGCGACGTGGGGCTTGGTTATCTGACGCTCGACCGCCCGGCCGACTCGCTGAGTGGCGGTGAATACCAGCGAGTTCGGCTGGCGACGGCGATCGGCAGCGGCCTGGCCAATGTTTGCTACGTTCTCGATGAACCAACGATTGGACTGCATCCCTCGGACAACGAACGATTGATCGACTCAATTCAGGAACTCAAGCGGAACGGAAGTTCAATTATTGTCGTGGAACATGACGCCGACATAATGCGCCGCGCCGACTGGATCATTGACATGGGGCCGGGTGCGGGCCGGTTCGGGGGCGATTGCGTTTTCGCGGGAACGTTCGCGCAAATCCTTGACGCGCCAGAAAGCGTCACGGGCCAATTCCTCTCCGGCAAGCGAACGGTTCGCCGTCCTGAAACCAGGCGGACGGCCGACTCCAGTCACGCCGTCGAACTGCTCGGTGCCTCGGCGCACAATCTCAAGAATATCGACGTGCGAATTCCGCTGGGACTTTTTGTATCCGTGACGGGAGTTTCCGGCAGTGGCAAAAGTACGCTCGTTCAGGACACGCTCGCACCCGTCTTGTTGCGGCACCTCGGCCGCGCCGCGCCGCGCCCGCTCGAGCTTCAGGCGCTTCGCATTCACGGCCCGCTCGCCAATCTGGTTCCCGTCAATCAGCGACCGATCGGACGCTCACCGCGCGGCAACACAGCCACTTACAGCGGGGTGATGCAGGAGATTCGCAAGCTCTTCGCCAGCACGCGCGAGGCGCGAGCGCGGGGTTACACGGCAAGCCGCTTCAGTTTTAATTCGGCGGCGGGTCGCTGTCCGGCTTGCCAGGGGTACGGTCGGCAGCGGATCGAGATGAATTTTCTTCCTGACGTGTTCGCGGAATGTCCCGAATGCCAGGGACGCCGCTACAATTACCAGACGCTGGAAGTCCGCTATCGCGGCCACTCAATTGCCGATGTGCTGGCAATGCCGATCAGCGAAGTGTGCGGGTTTTTCGAAAATGTGGCGAGTATTCACCGGACGGTTTGCGCGCTCGACGACGTGGGACTCGGCTACTTGTCGCTGGGACAGCCGTCAACGACCCTCTCGGGCGGCGAGGCACAGCGCGTCAAGCTGGCGACGGAGCTAGGCCGGAACCCCGGAGGACATACACTGTATTTGCTCGACGAACCGACGACGGGACTCCATTTCGAGGACGTCGAGCGGTTGCTGGGCGTCTTGCACCGGCTCGTCGATCAGGGAAACTCGGTCCTCGTGATCGAGCACCATCGGGACGTCGTGGCGGCGTCGGACTGGGTCATCGAACTGGGACCGGGGAGCGGCGACGAGGGTGGCCAAATCATTTCGGAAGGTTGAGGGTTGGGCGTTGAGAGCAAGCCTTGAAACAAATCTATCTGGATTATAACGCGACGTCGCCGGTTGCTCCGAGTGTACTGGAAGCGATCGAGCCGTTTCTCACAACGCACTTTGGCAATCCTTCGAGCAGCCATTCGCCCGGACGCGCTGCCCTGGAAGCGATCGAGGACGCGCGGATGCAGGTCGCCGCGCTGCTCAGCGTCGGGCGCGAGGAAATCGTCTTTACCTCTGGCGGTACCGAAAGCAACAACCTTGCAATCAAGGGGGTGATGCTGGCCGGTGGACCGTCGGGCCACCTTGTTACAACGGCCATCGAGCATCCGGCGGTTGTTGAACCGGCGCGGTTTCTCGAGCGAACAGGTTACGACGTCACGTGGGTCGGCTGTTCCGCCGCCGGCGTCGTTGATCCGCGGGAGATTGAACGGGCCATTCGAAGCGACACGCGACTTGTCAGCGTGATGCATGCGAACAACGAGATCGGCACGATTCAGCCGCTTGCGGAGATTGCGGAAATTTGCGACGAACACTCGGTTCTCTTCCACACGGATGCTTCCCAGTCGGCCGGAAAGATTCCCGCCAGTGCGCCGGAACTGGGAGTCGATCTTCTCACCATCGCCGGTCACAAGCTCTATGCGCCCAAGGGGATCGGGGCGCTTTACATTCGCGAGGGGCTGAACCTGGAACCGGTCCTGCACGGCGGCGATCAGGAGGACGGATATCGGGCGGGGACAGAAAATACGCCGTTCATTGTAGGCCTTGGCCAGGCGTGCAAGCTGGCCGGTGGCAGTCTTGATCTTGCGGCACTGCGGATGCGCGCGCTGTGCGAACAAATGCATCGGGGAATCGAGGAAGCAATCGGGAAAACGGTTCCCGTGAACGGGGCGGCCGCGCCGCGATTGCCCAATACGCTGAGTATCCGGTTGCCAGGCGTGATCGGTCATGAATTGCTCGCGAGCTGTCCGGAGATTTGTGCCTCGACGGGGTCGGCGTGCCATAGCGAAGTCCATTTGGTCTCGCCCGTACTCGCCGCGCTCGGTCTGAGTTCCACGGAGGCCCAGGAAACGATCCGCTTGAGCGTGGGCTGGTACACTTCGGAAGAGGATGTCGCCGCGGCGATTAGCGCGATCGCCGGTGCCTGGCACTCGCTGCGCCCTGTTTGAACTCGACACCATTGTGAGCATGGATCAAGGTAACATTCCGACTCGCCCGGGGAATTGGTTATCCATTACGGCGGGTCGCTTTCCCCTTGCGACGTCGCTCGCCGGTGCGGTCCTCCTGCTGTGCAGCTTTCCACCCGTCGGTTTCGCATGGCTGGCGTGGCTGGCGCTGATTCCGTGGCTGGCGCTGATCGAAGTCGATCAGTTCCGGACGGCCCGGCCCTGGGCGCGAATCTGGTTCGGCGGGCTCGTCTTCTGGGCCGCCGAAGTCTACTACATCTCTATTCCCCACTGGTTGCTGTGGTTCGCGTGGATCGCGCTGTCCTTCTATCTCTCGGTCTACCCGCTGGTGTTTGTGTGGATCGGACGCATCCTTGTTCACGATCACCGTGTTCCGCTGGTGATTGCCGGACCGCTTGCCTTTACGGTGCTGGAGTGGGTCCGCGCGCACCTGATGTCGGGCTTCGGTTTCTCGATGCTCGCGAATTCGCAGTATCAACACCCGCTCGTCCTCCAGATATGCGACTTGGCGGGTGCCTACGGGCTGACCTGGCTGATGGCGACGGCAACGGTGGCCGCCATGATTTTCGTGACGCGACGGTTTCGCGCCTGGCGGACGCTGTTGACGGGCGCCGCGGCGGTACTTGTTGTTGCGTGTTACGGGATTTTTACCAAAGACACCTACATGGTCTCGCCCGGCGCCGCGGAAATCAACTTGCTGGTTGTCCAGGGATCGATCGACACGCGGTTTTCGGAAGACGAGGAGGAGCAGGCGGAGATCGCGCGCGAGATGTTCGAGCATTATCTGGACCTCCAGCGAAACGGCTGGGATCCCGAACAGGAGCACCCGGATTTGATTATCTGGCCGGAAGGCAAGTACCCGATTCGCGACGTCTTGCCGCAATCCGACAAGTCGCGCGATGACAAGTACCGCTCGCAGTTCCTCGCCTTTCACCGAATGCTGTATGAAGGCGTCGATCAACCGCCGCCCATGATTGCGGGTGGGAGCAGCGTCGATTCCGCCAGCGGCGACTTTTTCAACTCGGCCCTCTTGATCAATCGCGACGGCGACGTCATAGATCGTTACTTCAAGATTCATCGGGTTATCTTTGGCGAGTACGTACCGCTTCAGGAATGGTTCCCTGCGCTGGACCGGCTCACTCCGATCGGCAAGGGGCTGACGCCGGGCCGGTCCGCGACGAGCTTCCTGGTCGGCGAGTATCGCTTTTCGCCGAGCATCTGTTTCGAAAGCGTCGTCTCCCATTTGATCCGCGACTCGGTCAACGAGCTGGCATCGATCGGCCGCGAGCCGGATGTCCTGGTCAACATCACCGACGATGGGTGGTTTTACGGTACGGCCGTCCTCGATCATCACCTCGCGTGCAATGTTGTCCGCGCCGTCGAGAACCGCAAGCCAATGGTGGTTGCCGCAAATACCGGACTGTCAGCCTTGATTGATGCGTCAGGGCGGATTCACGCCGTCGGGCCGCGACGCGATACGGCCCTGCTCTGGATGGCCGTGCCGTTGGCTCGCGGCGCGAGTCCGTACCGAACGATTGCGGAGTGGCCGATCATCGTGATGACGGCGTTCTGCGTCTTCGCAATTCTAACGCGACGTCGCGGTCGCGGCTGGATCGGTATCCACGTAGTTTCCACGTAGTATTCGCGTAGAATCGCACTAGCCGAGTCTCTCCGAGACTCGGACCGCAGAATTCGCCTCTCGGAGAGACGCGG
>JBGTFW010000345.1:0-2605 GCA_041747075.1 Pirellulaceae bacterium | reverse complement strand
TGGCGGGACTGCTGCCGGTATTGAACCTGAGGCAAATCAAAAAGATCACTGCGTTGTGCGGCGCGCGATTGCCAAATTCCTTTTCACGACGCCTGCTTGAAAAGCCCGACGACGACGAGTGGCAACGGAAGGTGGGAATTGAACAAACGACGCGGCAGGCGTGCGAATTGCTTGGTGAAGGCGTCGAGGGCCTGCACTTTTACGTACTGAACAAATCCGAATCGACGTCCGCCATCCTTGATTCGCTGGAAAACACGGGAATGAATCCCCTCCGCTAACTTCCGGTTTTGCAAATTTGGAGTGCTCCGGCCTGGCGGAGCTTTGGATTAGCCCGGGAAAACGCGATGCATTGAGACACCTTCGGGCTGGGGCGTTGCCGTCCACACCTCCAATGATTACCTGCGTTCGGCAATCCAAAGCGGTGCCAAGTCCCCGCACTCCAAAGAAAAGTGCAAAACTGGAACTAACCCTTGACCGCATGATCAAGCTGATCATTGAAAGCCACCCGAAACCCCGGGTCAGGCGTGCGATTCCAGAACGACTACGGACGCCATAGGCCGATCTTTCCCTCACCGCCGCTTGCCACGCCGAGGACCCCGTCGGGTGAAAAAGCCACCGCGTGAAATCCTTCGTTGTCCAGCGCTTGCCAGGTGCGTCCGTCGTCCACCGAAAGATCACTGCCCGTCGGACCGATGCAGACAAGCTGGAATCCCTCGGCCACGCGCCGCGCCGCAACGCAAGACCGGTAGCCGCCGGGCAGCTCGGCGGGAATGTGCCAGTTAATTCCTCCGTCGGTGGTGTAACATGCGTTGCCCGTCGCGTTTTCGGGGTCCTGGTAATCTCCGCCAATCGCCACTCCGTGGTCGCGATTGACAAAGGCGAGTGAGAAAACGCCACTTGATTCGCTCGACGGCAAGGGGGTTCCGGCTTCCGACCAGTTCGCGCCTTCGTCGTCCGACGCGAGGACTCGCGCTCGCGGCGGACTTCCCTCGTGATCGCCGCCAAGTCCGATGAACATCCGGCCGTCGAACAGACAAAGGCACGTACCGCTGGCGGCGAAACCCGCCTCGCCCGGCATGGCACGCGGCTGGTGTCCCCGCTCCAGTTCGCGCCATGTCCGTCCGCCATCGTCGGTGCGGACGACGAGGAATCGGCCGTCGACGGGATCGCTGAAGGCAAAGCCGGTTCGTTCGTCCGAAAACGCCATGGCGTCAAAAAAAACGCCCTCTCTCAAATCCTCATGAACCAGCGACCATGATTGTCCACCATTGTCGGTTGAGTAAATTCGCGCTGGCGCGCCGGCGCTGATGACCAGGGCGCGTTGGTCGTCGAAAGCGTGGACGTCGCGAAAATCAAGCGCGGAACCGTCGGCGGGGTCGCACGATTCCCACGAGTCGCCGCCGTCAACGCTCCTGAGAATCGTCCCGCCGGACCCACTCGTCCAGATCGTCCGCGCATCGACGACACAAAGTCCGCGGAGACTTGAATTCGACACGTGATTCGTGACTGTCCAGAGTGTCGTCATGGCGGTTTGCGAACCTTGCGCGAATTCGAGCCAATGCGGACTGAGGAGAACGATTATAATCCGTGGCTGCGGATGGAAGCGCCGAAAGTCGAAGTCACTTTTGACTTCGCCTTCGCGGAATCTGCAGTATCGCTTCACAACACACTGCCGCCAGTCCCTGATTGATGTCCACCGTTCCCGGAAACCTGCCCGCCCGCGACGACCATCCAGAGGCCGATGTCGTCATTTACGACGGAACTTGCCGTTTTTGCCGGCGGCAGGTCGCGCGGTTGGCGCGTTACGACGGGGACGGCCGTCTCGCATTCATCTCGTTGCACGATCCAGCGGTGGCCGAGCGGTATCCGGACCTGACGCACGAACGGCTTATGCAAGAGATGGTGGTCGTGGAACGGTCGGGGGGTCGGCACGGCGGTGCGGCGGCGATTCGGTATCTTTCGCGGCGATTGCCACGGCTTTGGCTCGCAGCGCCCTTCCTGCACATTCCGGGAAGCATGCCGCTGTGGCGGTGGCTCTATGGGCAGATTGCAACTCGCCGCTACCGGTGGAACGCCAGGGCGGAGGAATGCGAAGAAGGCGCCTGCAAGATTCACATGAAGTAACCGCTGGGCGGCGCGCACCGCGATCACCACCATCGGGAGGGCGAGGCTCCTGCCGAGCCGTTTTGGGTTGGACGTTTCATCACGCGCGGCTCCGCGGGAGCGTCGCCCTCCCAGATTGTGCAAGATGTTCGGCAGGTGACGGTTGCGCGCAGTTGTTCGCGGTGCGGCAAGGCAACAATCGATCCCGAAAGCAACGGATTGTTGCGGTCGTCGGAAATTTTCCTGTTTCCGCAATCGTCAAGGTTTGACAGGCGCGAATCGTGACATACGTTTCAGGTGAACGCGGTATTCGCCGCTGTTTGGAGTCTGCTCAAACGACAGACCCCGCGACCAAAGCGCTTCGCCGAGGTTGACAACGTTTTGGGCCGGTGCGTGCCGGTTCAAGTCTCGAGAGACTGTTTTTTTTGTTCCTGTTGGAGGAAACGATGAAGAATTTTGGCCTGAAAGTACAACGCTTTCTCAAGTCGGAAGACGGCCCGAC
>JBGTFW010000344.1:0-2745 GCA_041747075.1 Pirellulaceae bacterium | reverse complement strand
GTCGAGATCAATGAATGGGCCGCGGCGGGAACCCGAATTGGTCTCGCCTTTCAAATCATTGACGACGTCCTCGATTTCACGGGCGACCCGCGGCGATGCGGCAAGACGCTGGGGACGGACTTTGCAACGGCCAAGCCGACGTTGCCGGTTCTCATCGCGCTCTCTTGTGAATCGGCAGCCGGTCGCGAGCGGTGGCAATCGGCACTTCGCGATAGTTGTGTGGAACTCGGTGAAGTCCGCCGCTGGCTGATCGGGACGGGCGCACTTGACCAGGCAAGGAACGAGGCGCGGAGACGGGTCGACGAGGCGGCGGAGATATCCCGCCGGTACGACAATCGCGCCGCGAGGGCCTTTGAGGAACTCGGACAGTTCCTGCTCGCCCGCCGTCATTAGTGGTCCAACATCCGTGGTCCACCATCCCACCCAATCAAATTCCCCCGGGTGGAGGCTCGTAGCCGATCGGAGAAACTGACGGCAAGTCGAATTCCTTGCGGCTCATCGCGACGTAGTGATGGCCGATTTCGATCTGCTCGCCCTCCCGAACCTGCCGTCCGCCCGCGTCAAGCCGCGCGTTCATCGTTGCCTTGCGGCCCGATCGGCAAACTGTCTTGATCTCGACAATTTCCTCGGCCCACGCCAGCAAGTATTTGCTCCCGGCGAACGGCTCACCGCGAAAATCCGTCCGCAATCCATAGCACAACACGGGGATTCCCAGCCGGTCGCAAACGATCGTCAGTTGCAGGACCTGCCGCGGCGTGAGGAACTGGGCTTCGTCGACAAACACACAATGGACGCGACCAGCCGCGTCGCGGTCGCGGATCAGGAGATACAAATCGTCGTCCGACTCAAAGATCATCGCGGGGCGCTTCAGGCCGATCCGCGAAGAAATCAGGCCAGGCCCGTCGCGATCGTCGATCCGCGGCGTAAAGGTCATGACGTTCATTTCCCGCTCCTCGTAGTTGTGGGCGGCTTGCAAAAGCGTCGTGCTCTTGCCGGCATTCATTGCCGAGTAATAAAAATAAAGCTTGGCCATGTATGATTTCACTGTCCGTCGATAGAAACAGGCGGAGTCCTCACGAACCAGTTTGAGCCGTTTTTTCAACTTGTGAAAGGTCCCTATGAACCAGGGAACGCGATGGGTTACTCATCTTGAATCAGCCATCGATGGCACGCGGCTGGACGCCGACCGATTGCAGACGATGCACGCCGACAGGCCGTTGTGGGTTCGCTACGATCTGGACGGAATTCGAGATCATGTCGATCGGGATCAGATTGCTCATGACAAAGAAGAGTCGATGTACCGCTTTCGCAAGCTATTGCCGGTGGGCGATGAGATCGAGCCGGTTACGCTTGGCGAAGGGGGTTCGCCGTTGCTGCACTGCCGGGAACTGGGACGACAATTGGGACTGAAAAACCTGTTCGTCAAGGATGAGTCACAACTCCCCACGGGCAGTTTCAAGAGTCGTGGCCTTTCGATGGCGGTCACGATGGCGCGCCATTTCGGGGTCCAATGCGTCGTCATTCCAACGGCGGGAAATGCCGGGGGTGCCGCCGCTGCCTACGCCGCGCGAGCCGGAATTCGCGCTGTTGTGCTGATGCCCGATGACACTCCGGTTGTCAATCAGGTGGAGTGCCTGCTCGCCGGCGCGCAGGTCTTTCTCGTCAATGGTCTCATCACCGACTGCGGACGACTGGTGCGACAAGGCACTGCAACAACCGGCTGGTTCGACCTGTCGACGCTCAAGGAGCCGTATCGTATCGAAGGCAAAAAGACGATGGGACTTGAATTGGCCTTGCAAGGCGGCTGGCGGCTGCCCGACGTGATTGTCTATCCGACGGGAGGGGGGACCGGGCTGATCGGCATGTGGAAGGCGTTCAACGAGCTGCGCTATCTCGGTTGGCTCGACGACGACGTGATGCCGCGAATGGTGGCCGTCCAGTCCGACGGCTGTTGTCCGATTCCCGTTGCGTTTCACGCGGGTGAGCGGTTTGCGACGCCGTTTGAAAACGCCGCGACGTCGGCGAGCGGACTGCGCGTCCCGTTCGCGGTCGGCGATTTCATGATTCTCGACGCGGTGCGCGAGAGTCGGGGGACCGCCATGGCGGTTTCCGAATCGCGGCTCGCTGAATGGCAGGCTCAGGCGACACGTGCCGAAGGAGTTTCCTTTTGCCCGGAAACCGCGGCATGTGTCGGTGCCGTGCAACAACTGGCGCGGGAGAAGTGGATTTCACCCGACGAACGCGTCGTTATCTTCAATACCGGGGCGGCACAAAAATATATTCCGGCCGTTCCGCCGTCGCTCCCCCGGCTGGATTCCCAAGCGACGCCAAATTGGCCGGAATTGCTGGGATAGCGCGTTGCGATGGTTTCGGGAGGCTACCCACAAGAAGCTGCGAAGCCGCACGCCATCCGCACCTCATCCCCGCCTCAGCCGCCCGCCATCCGCACCTCATCCCCGCCTCAGCCGCCCGTCGTCCGCACGTCATCCCCGCGAAGGCGGGGACCCAGGGGATCCGGCGTTCAAACGCCAGGTGCGTGTTATTCCCGCCCCCTCCTCAGCCGTCATCCCCGCCTCAGCCGCACGTCATCCCCCCCTCTCAGCCGCACGCCATCCGCACGTCATCCCCCCCTCTCAGCCGCACGCCATCCGCACGTCATCCCCCCCTCTCAGCCGCACGCCATCCGCACGTCATCCCCGCGAAGGCGGGGACCCAGGGAATTTCGCGCTCAACGCCAGGTTCCGG
>JBGTFW010000343.1:0-1515 GCA_041747075.1 Pirellulaceae bacterium | reverse complement strand
GATTCGACGAGCAACCTCGTGGTGCCACATTGGTTTCATTTCCGCGGGAACGCCGGGCAAGGCAAACAGGTGACAAGCCGGGCGCCCCTGACGCAACAATTCCATATGAATTCCAGGTGCCGTGCCGAGTGGATTGGCAATCACCTCGGCACCGAGTGGAACCATTGCCTGTCGCCGGTTGTTGGCAGGCATCTCGCGGCCTCGGAGGGCGTATCGTTGCGCGATCGCCGTCAATGAAGTCCCGTCCAGGCGCTGTTCAACCTCCGCCAATGCGGCGAGCGCTTCGCGTGTCAGATCGTCGGCGGTCGGTCCGAGGCCGCCGGTGGTCACAACGATCCTCGCGCGATCCGCCGCGATCTTCAGGACGTTTGTCAAGGCTTCCAGGTCGTCGCCGACGGTCGTATGGAACCGGACAGGGACTCCCAACTCGCCGAGCTGGTTGCTGAGCCACTGGCAGTTCGTGTCGAGTCGCTGACCGCTCGTCAATTCGTCTCCGATCGAAACGACTTCGGCAACCGGCTCCATGGGAGTCGCGGTCACTGGTTCTTCCACGAACGGCCTTTCTTGTTGGTCCCGCAGAGAAAGACCCGGAGGCCCATCGCCTCGGCCATCGAGGCCTTGGTGAACATCGACCGGTCAGCGTCCGCGGGTGAATTCGCGTAGACGACTTGAATATGATTGGCCTTGTGGCGCGCCATCATCTGGTCGCGGCTGACACCGTAAGTGATGGCATGCATGATCGGCCATTGCGGCGTCGTCGCATCGAGGCGACGTCGCGTTTCTGACTCCGGCAGCTCAATGGCCTCGCCGCGGCCGAGGTCCATGCGAAGCTGATTTCCCTCAATGTAAATGCGCGACCAGACGATTTCCCCCGGACGCGAGACCCCCGCGATCGTTCCGCCACCGGATGGAAAGTACATCGGTGGCTGCCTCATGCTGGTCGCTCCCTTGTAGCCGCCCGTCAAGTGAGCAGGCGGGACCGAGCCGCTGATCAGAAAGACCCACACGAACTGGTCGGTGGTTCCCGTCGGGTCGTGATCCCCCCAGCGAAGGTCGTGCAGGGTGTTTTCAACCGGCTGATCGAGCGCGCGGTGGATTCGGTACGTCATCAGTCCATCGAGACCCGAGCATTCGTCCACTTCATTAAAGTGCGGCAGCGGCTGATCCGCGTAGAGAACGCGCTTGCCATCACGCGAACGGACCGGCGGGCGGTCGGCGTTGTTCAGCAGTCCCTCGACGAGGTCGCTCGCTGGCAAAAGGTCCTTGAGTCCTTGCTGATACTGGATTCCAATCGTGTCACAGCCGAAATCGTCGGCGATCCGCAATGCCGCCACGTACATCTTGCACTGCAAGGCCACTTGTTCGTCCGTCAGGTCCGTACCGTAATGCGGTCCCGTATCGAATTTCATGCCGCGTTTTTCCAGCCATTGGCGGACCGCGTCGGCTTCGTCGTCACGAACGCAAGTCGTTTCATGGTAGAGCGTCGACTGGCTCAGTCGTTCCTTGAAAACGCCG
>JBGTFW010000342.1:0-4064 GCA_041747075.1 Pirellulaceae bacterium | reverse complement strand
GCGCAGCGCGGCGGCGAACCCAACCTCGGACCGGAACAGATCACCGCCGCGCTCAATCAAACGCTCAGTCAACTGGACATCGACGAGAACGCGCTGCAAAGCAACCGCCTCCTCTCGCTGGCCGCCATCGTGCGTGCCGTGATCGGCACATGGATGATCTGGGTTGAAGTGCTCCCCGCCGTGCGAATACTTGACGAATACGAAATCTGGTCCGCCCCGGTCGGGGCAACGGAAACCGGCGCCGAGCTGGCCGCGGCCGAATCAACCGATGTTTCGCCCCCCTCGCCCGCGGATCCCCCACGACCGTGCTGGAGCGCACCGCCCACGCGATTAGCGGCGGCGAGACGGAGTCCGACTCGATTACCGCGCGCGATTTGCTGCTGGCGTTCATTTTCGTGGTGTTGGGCGTGATGGAGACGATCGGCGCGGGCCTGCTTGGCTGGTTCTGGAAGCGCGGCTGGTTCGCAGGTTAGCCCGACGCGCCGTTACTTGCTGATAACGACTGGCCCCTTTGCGTCTTTCGCCATCTTGTGTCGCGACCGGCTTCCATCATTCCAGGTGACCTCGATCGCCTCAATGGGCTGCACATTGGAAACGACCAACGCCGCGGGAGCTTGGGAAAGATAACCGCCACCGGCCGAAATCTCATGCACTGTTGACAGTCCATCGGCGAAGCGGACAGTCACGCGGCTGCCGAGTCCCTGCGGATTGCCGGCGGGTCCAGCCAACCGGATGGTAGTCGACTGCATCGGCTCGCGTCGTTTGAAGACTTGCGGCGCATCGTCATTTTTTCCAATGATCAACTCGATGTGGTGATCGCCGTCCAGATCCGCGGCGACCAGGGATTTGGCATCGCCCGGCACGATTATTCCACTCGCGTTTGGCCAAATGGGAGTGAACGTGCCGTCGCCATTTCCCTTCATCAGCAACGAGACCCCGCCGTCCATATATCCCGTTTCCGGTTGCGGTCCGTAAAAGTTCTGCACCACGTACAGGTCCAGCGTTCGATCACCATCGAAATCGAGGAGTTGGCATCCGAAAATCGGACTGATCTGGGCGACACTGGGCAAGTCGACAAACTCAAACCGCGGACCCTTGCCGTCCGAGTGATTGAGAAGAACCACCGAATGCAGGTCGTTCACTTCCAGCCGCAACGCGTTGTCAAGCGACTGGGGGGCATAAATTTCGCTAAGGGGACTAATCGCAAATTCGTGAAATGTTGGCAGCTTCTCCCGGATAAAGGGCATCGCGTCGCTGGAGCAGCCCAGTCCCCGAATGGGAAGGCAGGTACCGTTTTCAAACTTGGCCTCGACAATATGCCGTTTTCCATTCCCCTCGAAATCTCCGTAGAAAAGCAAGTCCGGGCTTTCGGCCGTCGGATGATATTTCGTGTTCAGACCAAAGTTGCCCGCGACGTAGTCGATGTCGCCATCGTTGTCCACATCGCCGCCGCAAATGCTGTTGTACCAGCCAAGACGCGACCCCAGGCCCGCCGCTTCCGTCGCCTCCGCCAGTTTCCCCTTGTCATTGAGAAACAAACGGACTGGTCCCCATTCACAGGTCACCAGCAGGTCCAGCCACCCGTCACCATCGGCGTCACTCCAGATCGCTGACGTGACCATACCGGCCGATGTCAGGCCGGGGGCGGATTCGCGCGGCGCCCGTGTCAGACGTCCCTGCTCGTTGATCAATAGCAGGGACTCGGCTGCCACAGGGTACTGGCCCGGGACGATACGCCCGCCGACAAACAGGTCGACATCTCCATCCCGGTCGAAATCCGCGGCAGCGGCGACACTGCCACTTGATCGTGCGTCCGGAAGTGCATCGTCGTCTGCCTTTTCAAAATTCCCGTTTCCGTCGTTGAGGTACAGCCGATCGCGCAGCACTTCATCGCCGGCTTCGCATTCCACGCCCCCGCTGACGACATAAAGATCGAGATCGGCATCGCCGTCCACGTCGAAAAATACCGCCCCCATGTCTTCAGCGGCAAGGTCCTCTTCGCAGCATTTCAGGGCGACCTGTTCGAACCGTCCGCCACCCTGGTTCACGAACAGGTGCCGTGGCTGTCCGGCACCTTGCCCCATAAACATGTCGTCGTCGGAATCACCATCGACGTCGCCCCAGGCGAGTCCCGGTCCGAGCCTGGAGTTTTTGTTCGGCAACAACGGCTCGCGCGCGAAATCATCATATGGCCGCTCGACATGACGGGCGCCGGGAAAGACATTGTCAAGCTCTTCAAAAACCGGTTCAGTTCCGGGTGTTGCGATTGCCACGTTCCTGCTTTCGGTGGACTCGGTTGGTTCCACGATCCGGTGTACCTGCCCGGCGTCCAAACTATCCAGTGTCTGAACCTTGCCGGACGGCCACTCAATGGTTACGCGGGCAATTCGCTCGTCCTCGCCCACGCCAAAGTGCACGATATTCTCGCTGCTGGACATGAAACCCTGGTTGGTGGACAGGTAGCGGGTTTGAACATCGTCACGCCCATTTCGTTGCAACATGACTTTGGCACCGATCGCGCCGGTGTTGGGCGCCTTGCCGACAAGCTGAAAACGGATCGACGACTGCCGCGCGACATCGTTGCGATAGATAACCAAGGGTTCATTGAACCCGTTAACCACAAGGTCCAGGTCGCCGTCCCCATCGAGGTCTCCGGTGGCCGCGCCGGTACTGACTCCGAGGTGATCCAGATTCCAGGCGGCACCAACGTCGTCAAAGGTCAAATCGCCGTTGTTGCGAAAGGCAAGGTTTTCCAAGGCAAAACGCGGCTGATTGAGCAAAAACTCAAAACCGGCACCCATGCCGCTGGCCGTATCATCGGTTTCCGCGTTCACCGATTGCTGCCGCAATTCCCGAGCCTTGTTTAACAGGTCGCCGTTAAACCAGTCTCTGGACATGCCGTTGGTGAAGTAAACATCTTCCCAGCCATCGTTGTCCAAATCACAGAATCGAACCGTCCACGTCCAGTCGGTTTTGGCGAGTCCCGCCAAAAAGGCGCCTTCCATAAATCGCCCGGCGCCGGTGTTCACGTAAAGCGCGTTACGCATGTACTGGGGCGGGTCCGGCCAATTGAGGAACCATGCCAGACTGTTCGGACCGCTCATATTTCCCATCGCAAGCTTGTCCCGATAATGATTGGTGCCTGCCATGTCGGAGGCCAGGTAATCGAGCAGGCCGTCGTTGTTCACATCACCGACGTCGGAACCCATCGAGTACCACGGCGTATGCGGAAGCAGCGTCGGCGTCACATCGGTAAATGTCACGATTCCCGTGCTGTTCGGGCCATTGTTTTTAAACAACTGGTCAGGACCAATAAAATCGTTGGCCACGTACAGGTCGGGCCATCCGTCCTGGTTGTAGTCCCACCACGAAGCCGAAAGACCAAAATACGGATTGCGTCCAATGCCCGCCTCTTCACTGACTTCGACAAACCGGCCGTCGTCGTTCCGATAGAGTCGGTCGAATTGTCCGGCGCCCTGGATTCTTTTTTGGCCGCTCGGATGGTCGATAACGTAGACGGTTTCCTGAAGATCCGGCGGGATAACGAATTCGCCGGCCGAATTACGACGGATGCGGCTCAGATCGGGTTTACTCGATGGTACCAACCGGTTAGTCAACAAATACGCGTCCAGGTCGCCGTCCCGGTCATAGTCGGCGAACGTCAGGTTGATGCTGGCTCCGGAAAAATCCAGACCGTATTCGGCTGCCTGTTCGACAAATCGGCCTTGCTGGTTAATGTACAACCGGTTCTTGCAGTCGTATCCGCACACATAAAGGTCGTGCCAGCCATCGCCATTGATATCGACCATCGTGGCGCCCGTGCTCCACATTCCTTCCGGCTCGATACCGACGTTTTCGGTGACATCCTCGAATTTGAAATTGCCGAGGTTCCGGTAGAGGCGGCCGCCATCAGACTGTCTGGTGACAAAAATGTCCGGACGACCGTCGTTGTCAATATCGCCAATGGCAACGCCACTGGAAATGAACGAGTTAGTCAGATGGATTGAGCGTTCAATCGACTCCGGCCATTGGTTGGAAAAATCGACGCCTGTGGTCGAGGCGTC
>JBGTFW010000341.1:0-6668 GCA_041747075.1 Pirellulaceae bacterium | reverse complement strand
CCACGGAGCAACGTCCGGGAACTGCCGCACGGCGCGCCTGGGCGGTTCCATGGCGACTGGCCGAAGCGCATTCCTGGGATCCCGAACAGTCCCTCCCGCGCTAGGGCTTTTCCGGATCGCTCTGCAAAAAAAAACGATTCGGTGAGGAGCACTTTCTCGTGTTTCTGGCGGATGGTCGCCGGACTCAAGGAGCGTCGCCAACCTTGCGGATCGGGCAAGGCAGAGCCGCTTGTCATTCGACTCGCGAGGCACGACAATGACGCGAACGCGGCGACGTTCGCCGCCTTGTCAATGCCGCCATGCCGCAATCTGCCGGGAGAGGCCATGTTCCGATTCGCAACGATCGTCATTTTAGTCCTCTTTGGAACCAACAGTTTTCTTTTTGCGAGCTGCATCACGGCGGACGACTGGTTCCAGTGGCTGGGTGCCCATCGCGACGGTACCTGGCACGAGTCGGGAACGATCAATGAATTTCCCGATTCGGGACCCAACGTGCTATGGCGGGCGGAAATCGCCGGTGGCTTTGCCGGACCGGCGGTCGCCGATGGTCGCGTTTTTGTAACCGACTACGTGCGCCGCGAGGGAGACCCGACTCCCGATCCGGGCAAGAAAAGTGAACTGGCGGGTGAGGAACGAATTATCTGCTTCTCCGCCGACAAGGGTGAACGACTGTGGCAACACGCGTGGGAATGCGACTACAAGATTTCCTATCCGGGCGGCCCGCGCGCCACGCCGACAGTGGACGGCGATCGCGTTTACGTCCTCGGAGCCGAAGGCAACCTGCTGTGCCTCAAGGTCGATTCGGGCGATGTCGTCTGGTCGCGCGAGCTGAAAAAGGACTACGGGCTGGAGCTGGCCCCGCACTGGGGGTTCGCCGCGCATCCGCTCGTTGACGGCGACTCGCTGTTTTGCATAGTCGGCGGCGAAGGTTCCGTCGCGGTCGCCTTTGACAAGATGACGGGAGAGGAAAAATGGCGCGCCCTTTCGGCGCGCTCGCAGGGGTACTGCCCTCCAACCATGATCGAGGCGGGAGGGACACAGCAACTGCTGATCTGGCACCCCGAATCGCTCAACAGTCTGAATCCGGAAACGGGCGAGGTGTACTGGTCGTTTGACCTGGCACCGGCTTACGACATGTCGATTATCGCGCCGGTGCGACATAACGAATTTCTCTTTGCCACGGCGCTGCAGGGGACGTCGATTCTCCTTCGGCTGGGCTCCGACAAGCCCGAAGCGACGGAAGTGTGGCGCGGGCACGGGCCTCATCCTGACCACAACCCGCCCCAGATCGTGGAGGGACATATCTACGGCGTCGACGGGCAAGGCCAGCTTCGATGTTTTGAACTGGAAAGTGGCGAGCGTCTGTGGGAGGACCGGGCGACCATGACAAACGGCCGCCCCGCCAACTCGACGACCGGGTTTATCGTCCGCAACGGCGACAAGTACTTCATCGCAACCGAGCAGGGCGAACTGATCATCGCCCGCATGTCCCCCGAGGGATACGAGGAACTGGACCGGGCGAAAATGCTTGAGCCGTCGAGCAGGACCGGCAACCGTCAAGTCGTCTGGAGCCACCCGGCTTTCGCCGACGGTTGTGTTTTTGCTCGGAACGACCGGGAACTGGTCTGCATTTCGCTCAAGGAAAAATAGGCCTTTCAAGGCACTCGATCCCCGCCATCGCGGGGATGACGCGCGCGGACATTCGTCATTCCCGCGCAGGCGGGAATCCATGCGTTGCAACACGGGTTCCCTGGGTCCCCGCCTTCGCGGGGATGACGCGCGCGGACATTCGTCATTCCCGCGCAGGCGGGAATCCATGCGTTGCAACACGGGTTCCCTGGGTCCCCGCCTTCGCCGGGATGACGCCTTCGCCGGGATGAATGCCTCCGGCATGTCCGCTATCATCCTTTCAGGATGAATGAACTTAGCGTATTGATTACCGGTGGTTTTCGCTTCGCTCGACCACCGGCTAATGGCTTGAATGCCTCCGGCATGTGATAGTGGACAGGAACTGCAATAACCCCCAAGCGAAATCCAACTCGTTGAAGCACCGCCTTGTGACACTTGATCTGATCGACAATACGATTCGTGTTTTGCTCGACCACAACGAGTTCCAAAAACCCGACTCGCACAAACCCCCGCTACCCCGTGTCGACCTCGCCGCGGCGGGCGCAACCGTCGACGCTTTTCACGAACAAGACCACGTCGACAGTGCAACGGTGCCCGGAACCAGCGTCATCGAAACGCCGGACGGTCCCGTTTGGCTGAGCGGAACCGCGGTGATGTGCCAGTGTCCCGAATGTGAAGCCCCGGTTTCCGTGCGCGTGTGGCTGATGATCGCCGACTGCTGGAACTGCCGCTCGGCAATTGAATTGAGTTACCCCATGCAACGCGCGGTTCGTGAATTGTCGCGGCGGGTTGCGGAGCCAGCGGCACCTCGCGTTCCCGTCGTTCCGCCGCGCCGTATTCCCCGCGCGACCGCGCCGCCGCCGATACCGGTACCGGAGAGGCCTCGCGACGACGGCGGTATTCGCCGGCAACGTGCCGTGCGGATTCTCCGCGACGCGATCAGCACGCTCCCGGCCTGGTTTATCAGCACGCTGGTTCATCTGGTGCTGTTGCTGATTCTGGCGCTGATTCTTTTGCCGTGGGACGTCGAATCGATTTCGATCACGCTTTCAACGGCCATTTCGCCCGACGATGTCGAAGGGGGCGTCGAACTGGTCGACCGCCCGGAAGTCCCGCTGGAATTTGATACGCCGCCGCCGCCCGATTTTCGCCGCGTTGAGCGGGAAATTCGCGAAGTTCGCATTGCCGCCGACCAGGACGCGCGCGAACTGTTGCTGGACCCCGATCCGATCACCGCACCCGTGGACCGCCAAAAGGTCGTCGAATCAGTAACGACGCGAACGGGAACGATGATGACGCTCGCCTCGCGAGATCCGTTGCTCCGAAATGAAATCGTCATGCGCGAGGGGGGCACGACGCTTTCCGAAGCCGCCGTGGCGCGCGGACTTCGCTGGCTGGCAAGCGTGCAGAATCACGACGGGAGCTGGAGTCTCGCCGGGTACCGCCGCCACGAAAACCCGACGAATCGTGGCGACGCCGCCGCGACTTCGCTGGCACTCCTGCCCTTCCTTGGCGCGGGGCAAACCCACGAGCGCGGTCTCTATCGGGAAACCGTGGCGCGGGGACTTCGTTGGCTCATCGAACACCAGAAACCCGACGGCGACCTCCGCTTTGGAATCAAATCCGACGCCGGCATGTACGCGCATGGTCAGGCGTCGATCGTCCTGGTCGAAGCCCTCGCGATGACTGGCGACGAGCGGTTTCGCACGCCGGCCAGCCTCGCGATCGACTTCATTGTCAAGGCCCAGCACGACGAGGGGGGATGGCGCTACCAGCCGGGACAACCGGGCGACACCAGCGTGCTCGGCTGGCAGTTGATGGCGCTGCAATCGGCGCGCGCTTCCGGCTCGGGTCTCGACGTCGACGACGCAACGTTGACGCTGGCCGGTTATTACCTCGACCTCGCCGGTCGTTCCTTTCAGGGACGGAAGTACGCTGAAGTTCCCGCTGGCGCGCTTTACCGGTACCTCCCCCAGGAAAACCAGCCGAAACCCGCGATGACGGCCGAAGCGATTCTTTGTCGCATGTACCTTGGCTGGAAACGGGACGATCCGCGAATGAATTACGCCGTCAACTGGCTGCTGAAAAACGCGCTCCCGGACCCCGATAACATGAACATCTACTACTGGTACTATGCGACTCAGGTCATGCACCATTACGGCGGGCCGCAATGGGGATTGTGGAACCGGCACCTGCGCGACATGCTGATCGTCGAGCAGCGCCGCGGCGGGCAGTATCCGGGGAGCTGGGACCCCGACGGCTTTGAATACGGTCGTTCGGGCGGCCGTGTTTATGTCACGGCCCTCGCGGTCTGCACTCTGGAAGTCTATTACCGGCACCTTCCGCTGTTTCGGCAGCTCGATCTCAAATGAGCAAGCGGTTCCTTGAGATACCCAGGCTGGACCCGCATCGCTGAAAATGAGGAAACCAGCGGAAAGTTTTTACTGGTCGAACCGGCATGGTTGCATTTCCGTATCGACGTGGGGTACGCTAATAACGATGGCAGCGTATCGTTCACCTGTCTTTACTCGTTTAACTTAAGGGAAGTTGTCGATGAACCGAATTTTGAAAAGTCTGGTTGCGTGTGTTTGTGTGGCGCTGTTTGCTCAGGTCGCCAATGGCCAGGAACCCTTTCAGGCAACCAAGGAACATGAACTGTTGAAAAAGGATGTCGGCACCTGGAACGCCACGTGCAAGATGTGGATGCCCGGATCGGATGAGCCAATGGAATTTGAAGGGACGGAAACCAATTCGATGGTCGGGGACTTGTGGGTCGTTACCGACTTTCATGCCGATTTTGGCGGAATGGATTTCCACGGACACGGTTTCAGCGGCTTCAACCCCGATACCGGCAAGTACACCGGAACGTGGTTCGACTCGATGTCGCCCCATCCGATGACCATGACGGGCGAATATGACGCGGCGTCAAAAACGCTCACCAGCATGTCGTCGGGCAAGGACGGGGAAGGGAACGAAATGAAGGGCAAATCGACGGTGGTCTACAAGGACGACAACACGCGCGTCATGACCATGTGGAACAGCGACCCCGCCGGTGACGACGAGATGACCAAGGTCATGGAAATTACGTACACGCGCAAGTAAGTTGCACGTACAATGGACATTCCTGTCCGTCACCCATCAGCTCCCATTCGTACTCGTACTCGATCTCTGGTTTCGGGTACGAGTACCATCGCAAGTGATTGTGTCGAAATTATATCGTTCGATCTGAATTGTCCCAGGGAGTTTCCCATGAACGCGGAATCGTTGTTGATCCGGTTTTTGCTGTGCGGTTTGGCGACCTGGATACTTGTCATTGCCTGGACTCCTGAAAAAATCGTTGCCCAGGAGACGACGGCGAAACTGGAAATCATCGGCATTGCGGTCACCATGGCCGATCCCGCAAACGAATACGGCGGCTCGGCCGTTCCTGGTCGAATGCCTGGAACGGAAATCACATTGCGCGCTTCAAACGACAAGATGTTTGTTGTTGGAATTGTCGACGATGGAGACGACGCGTCAAAACTCTCAATCTTCGATGACAGCGGAAAGGAACTTGAAAGCGAAGGGTACGCTGGCGGCCTCGCCTTTCGTTCCTCAATCAGCGAGGACGGCCATTCGGTGAGCCTCCCTGTCACGGCAAGCGCCGTGCCGAGCGATGGGACGACTCGACTGCACGTTCGCGGAACGCTTGTCCTGGTCTCGGCAAGCGATGAGAAGACGGAGGATTCCGTTTTTGAAGTCGCCGAGGGGACCGAAGTCAAACTGGGAACGATCTCCGCCAAGATCAGCGAACTTGAGGAAGACCCGTATGGCGAACCCGGTCTGAATATTTCGTTTGAGTCGAACAAGTCGTTCGACACGATCGCCGAACTGACATTTCTGGACGAATCCGGCCAGCAACTGGAGTCGAGCTCGTCGGGAGGAGGAAGCTACGGCTTCAATGACCAGATGACGTATCAGAAAAATTTCACCATCAAGGCGAAGCCCAAAAAAATGACAGTTCGCGTCCGCTATTTTGAGAAGACCGAACACGTCAAGATCGACGTTGACCTTCCCGTCACTCTCGGCCTGGGAAAGTGATCTTTTCATCCCGATTGGCGGAGCCACGGCCGTGTAAGTTCCAGTTTTGCACTTTTCTTTGGAGTGCGGGGACTTGGCACCGCTTTGGATTGCCGAACGCAGGTAATCAATGGAGGTGTGGACGGCAACGCCCCAACCCGAATGGGTCTCAATGCATCGCGTTTTTCGGGGTTAATCCAAAGCTCCGCCAGGCCGGAGCACTCCAAATTTGCAAAACTGGAACTAAGGCATGCACGCTCGGGGACGAGTCGTAGCGGAAGCCGCCAAGGCTTTCGACGCGCGTTTGTTTAAGCATTTATTAAGCGCTGCTAAAATCGAAACTCTCCGCGAGTTCCGCTACGGGAGATTCGCGGACGGCTTCGGCACGATCGTGTGTTGCAATACACGGCGGAAGAATTCTTTCGAAATACGATCGTTTTCCCTACAGGGGTGGTTGACTTGAACGCGGGTTTAAGTCAATTTCCGTTCATGTCACTTTGGACACGAACATTCCAGGCTGTGCCATGGCTATCGCCGAATCACCGACATCCTGTGCCTCGCGGCTGAAAGTGCTTGCCGACGAAACCCGGCTGGCCGTGTTGCGGCAACTCATGAATGGCCCGCTTCACGTTGCCGAGATCAACGAGTCTCTCGGTCTGGACCAGAGCCTCCTCTCGCACCACCTGAAGGTCTTGCGTGAGGCGGGACTGGTTGCCAGCAAGCGAGACGGCAAGGCGGTCCTTTATCGGCTTGCTCCGGGCACGAAGGTCGTCCGCTCCCGCGAGGCAATCAATCTCGGCTGTTGTTCGATTTCGTTTGACTAATGGGACACCGCCATGTTCGACGTAGCGACGCTTGCCAAAGCGTGGAAATTCATTTCGCGAAACCGGAAATCCCGTCGTTTGGCAACGGCGGATACAGCTAATACCCCGCACTGTTGGCATTCATGATTCCCCGACCCCTGGCACCGAGTTGCGTCG
>JBGTFW010000340.1:0-9651 GCA_041747075.1 Pirellulaceae bacterium | reverse complement strand
CAACGCCGTGGGGATTCGCGACAACACGCGGGCAAACGACCCGGCCGTTGCGACGATCGTCTTGCTGGGACACATCGACACGGTTCCAGGACACATACCGGTCCGGGTCGAGGAAGGACGACTGTTCGGACGTGGAAGTGTTGACGCCAAGGGTCCGCTTGCCACCCTGGTGCTGGCCGGTGCGATCGCCGCGCTGCCTCCGGGAATCCGGCTCGTCGTGGCCGGAGCGGTCGAGGAAGAATCGGCGACGAGCCGCGGCGCGCGGCAAATCGCAAGGGACTTTACCGCCGATGGCTGCGTGATCGGTGAGCCGGGTGGCGTCCATGGAATCGTCCTTGGCTACAAGGGGCGCGTGTTGATCGATGCGGAGATTGCGGTCGACGAAGGCCACGCGGCGGGACCTGAAAGAAATGCGGCGGAGCGGGCGGCGGAATTCTGGCAAGCGATTCGCGCTCACGCAGTTGAATTCAACCGCGACCGGCCGCGACTGTTCGACCAGTTGCTTCCGTCACTTCGAGACATCAACAGCTCCAGCGACGGGTTGACAAGTCGCGCAACGGGGCGGATTGGCGTTCGTTTGCCGCCCGAATTCGATTTTGCTCAATACCAGCGGCAAGTAGCCGAGTGGGCGGGATCGGCACGGATTGAAATTCATGGCGCGGAACCCGCCTGGCAATCGGGCAGAAACACCCCGTTGGCCCGCTCGATCGCTCGTTCGATTCTCGTCGCTGGTCTCCGACCGGTGTTCAAGCACAAGACCGGTACCGCCGATTTCAACGTCGTCGGTCCGGTCTGGAAATGCCCGATCGTGGCGTATGGTCCTGGCGACAGTTCGCTCGATCACACGCCGCGCGAAAGTATCGAACTCGCTGAGTTTGTGCAGGCCGTGCGAATTCTCAAAGGAGCGATTGAAGCGGGATTCGGGGAGGTTCCCTACTCGTCGCCGTAGAGTTCCGGGAAGACGTCGGGAGAGAGATTCTTGCGCTTGACGAGCGTGCGGAGGCGGGCGAGAAAATCAAACTTGTAGTTCGCGACCTGCTGCTCGGTGATCTCGAGGATTCGCGATGCACGCTTGTTACTGATGCCGCGGACGGTCAGCAATTCAATGCACTGGAGCTTGACCCAGTCGCCGCGCTTTTGCCATCGCGCCACCTGGTCGTGCAGCGCCTCGAGCAATGCGTCTTCTTCCAGGCGACGGCGTTCGGTGCTGCGGGCAATGCTGCTGGCCGGACGGCCGCGGCCCGCCAGTTGCCAGTCGCCGCTGGAATCCGAACCGGCGGAAAGCGGGATGGCGGGCCGTCGTCCTTCGCGCCGCAGGTAATCGGTAATTTTGTAGGCGCAAATGGAAAACAGGTAACTTTCCAGCGACCGTCGACCGTCGTAGTTGGGAAGGCTGTTGAGGAAACCAACAAGCGTCTCCTGAACGATGTCCTCGCTGACACCGCGGCGGGAGAGCCGGTTCTCAACGAACGCCAACAGCCGCCCTTCGTAACGGTCGATCAGTTGTTCCCATGCCCCGGCGTCACCGCCGCGAATTCGGTCAATGAGCAGTTGATCAATTTCCGAAGCGGGTTTCACGGGCCTGGCTATTTCGGCAACTTTCGAATAAAGGAACCGAGTGCCGAATCATTCGGTTTGACGCGAGCGCGCACCGTTTCAGCCGAGTCAACACCGTGAAAGTCCTCGTCGCCAACGGCATCTTCGTCACCGGGGTCGAACCCATCGATTCCCGACGCCATCACCTGGCGCGAAACATCGGGCATGAGACGCTGGATTTCGCTGAGGGACCCCGCCGCCACGCGCTCTCCGCCAGCCACGCCGGCGCGCGTCATCGCCTGAACAACGCTGTGTTCGGAGAGTGGCCTTTCAATGGGCGTATCGCGATCGAACGGTTCGTCGAGCACTTCGCTCGTTTCCGCCGACGCGGCGGGATATACCGCCGACGCGGCGGGACGCATCGGCTTGTTATCGCCAGGACGTTTGTCAGGGGAAATCGGCCTTGCCGGAGCTTCCGGTTTGCCCGGAACCGTCTTTCGATCACGAATCGACTCGCCGCCCGGCTCGCCGTTGTCATGGGCGTCAAGTTCATTAAACTCGACGACCTGAGTTCCGGCCGGCACCGTTGCGGCAAGCTCGTCGGAACGGTCGCCGACCTCCGGCACCTCGTAAACGGCGCGAAAGGTCACATTACCGATCGTCAGTAACTGATCGGGATTGAGTTCGGAGGTCCCTTCGATCCGGCGGTTGTCGACATAGGTGCCGTTAAGGGACTCCATGTCGCGGACGTGGAGAACGCCCTCTTTTTCAAATAGCTCGCAATGGGAGCGGCTCACCAATGGGTGGGGGAGCGTTAAGGTAACGTCGCGACCCCGCCCGATAATCGTGGGAAGCGAAAGGGTAATTTCGGCGGCCTTCGCATCTCCACCAACGACGACAAGTTTGGCCTTGAGCATGCAATCATCCTGAAATAGTGGAAGCGGAATGGGACCCGGCGCGTCACTCGCTCCGGGGCTGGCTCAAGTCTTCCGGGAGACGCCTGGCCGTGCGCAAAAGGGACGGCCAGGGAGACCCTGGAAAACGGGTCAAGTCTAGTCAATGCGGGGGACAAAGGCAAATAGCGGACAGTTAGCGGGCATCAATTGGGGAGAAAATTCCCTTAGATTCCCGTTGCCCGGAAATTGTACCGTTTTTACAATCTGGGAAAGTGTGAGGAAGGGGGGAGGGCCTATTCGGCGAAACGGCGAGCCAAACCGGCGAACCCGCCCGCCAAAATTGCCCTCACTCCTGTCACAATTCCACCGGAATGCGTACGATGTCGGTTGCAAAAACGCATCGGCGATGAACTCCGGAAACGCGGGTGTAGCTCAGTGGCTAGAGCGTCACGTTGCCAACGTGAATGTCGAGGGTTCGAATCCCTTCACCCGCTCTCTCCGGGACCGTCGGCGGCGAGGGGTTTTTTTTTCGTTTATTGAACCACGGGAATTCGATTGGTGAACAACGAAATTGACAACGACGTGCTGGACGAGGGAGCCGCGGAAGCCGAAAAGCAAAAGCTCGATCTCTCGGTCGAGATCAAGGAAACGAGCGCTTGCCAGCGGCACGTAACGGTTTCTATTCCTCGCACCGACATTGACCGGTACTTTGGCGCGAAATTCGACGAGCTGGCACCCGAAGCGGAAGTTCCCGGTTTTCGAGCCGGCAAGGCACCGCGAAAACTGGTCGAGAGCCGATTTCGTCCGCACGTCGAGGACCAGGTCAAGGGTTCGTTGCTGATGGACTCACTCGCGCAAGTCAACGACGAAGCATCTTTTTCCGCGATCAGCGAACCGGATTTTGATTTTGAATCGATCGAAATTCCCGATGAAGGGCCGATGACCTACGAGTTCAACATCGAGGTCCGCCCGGAATTCGAGTTGCCCAAATGGAAGGGACTGACGATCACGCGAACGACACGCGAGATCAGCGATGAGGAGACCGATGACGAAATCCGTCGCGTTTTTTCCAGCAATTCCGACCTTGAGCCTGTCGACGATCCAGTCAAGGAGGGCGATTTCGTTGTCGTCAATATTACCAGTCGCCGCGACGGCAGGGAACTCGAATCGATCGATGAAGAACTGGTCGAGGTGCGGCCTACGCTGAACCTTGCCGACGCGACGGTTCCGAACTTTGGCGAGTTGATGATCGGTGCGTCGGCTGGCGAGACCCGAACGACGACGGTCACGATCTCCGAATACGCTGACAACGACGACTTGCGCGGGCAAGAAGTGGAACTGGAATTCGAGATACTCGACGTCAAGCGAACCGAAGCGATCGATGTTGAAGAACTCAGCGACCGAGTGGGCCTCAGTGATTCCGGAAGGCTCCGCGAAATCATCCAGGAAAACCTGAAACGGCAGGAGGAGTATCGTCGACGGCAGGACGTCCGCAAACAGATCAGTGAGTTGCTGACCGAGTCGGCCAGTTGGGAACTTCCCCAGGACCTGCTCCGTCGCCAGATGCGCCGCGAAATCGAGCGGGCGAGGATGGAGCTGCAGTCCAGCGGATTTTCTCACAGCGACATCCGCAACCAGGAAAACCTTCTTCGCCAGGACGCGCTGCGAAGGACCGAGACAATGCTCAAGGAGCACTTTATCCTCGAGCGGATCGCCGAAGCGGAAGGAATCGAGGAAACCGACGAGGACTTTGATCTGGAAATCGAACGCATCGCCCAACAGAAAAACGATTCATCCCGACGAGTCCGCGCTCGCCTCGAACGGTCGGGCCAGATGGACGCCCTTCGCAACATGATCATCGAACGGAAGGTGATCGAATTGATCCAGTCCCATGCGAAATTCCAGGACGTTGTCGCAAAAAAGAAGGAAGCGGGAAAGGCGGCCGCGGCGACCGCGATCGACTTTTATGTCGCCGGCGACCGTCCGGGCGAGCATATTCCGGACGCCCGCTATGACGACGCCGGAGATCAAAAGATTCCCGCACTCCCGCGCGAGCGCGACTGATCATGCGGAACGTTGTCGCAGTCGTTTTGGGAGGCGGGCGAGGAACACGCCTCGCGCCCCTGACCACCATTCGCTCCAAGCCCGCCGTTCCCCTCGCCGGCAAGTACCGCCTGATCGACATTCCGATCTCCAACTGCATCAACAGCGACGTCAACAAGATTTACGTGTTGACGCAGTTTATGTCGGTCAGTCTTCACACACATATCCGCCGCACTTATTCGTTCGACGCCTTTAACAACGGCTTTGTCGAAATACTCGCCGCCCAGGAGACCGCCCGCGCCGGCAGTGACTGGTACCAGGGGACTGCCGACGCCGTGCGGAAAAATCTCGATTACATCCAGCAATACGGCGTCGACTACGTACTAATTCTCTCGGGCGACCAGTTGTACCGCATGAATTTCGAGAAGCTGCTGGCGACTCATATTGAGACGGGTGCCGACGTGACGATCGCAGGCCGCCCCGTCGATCGCGTCGCGGCACCCTCGTTCGGGATCATGCGCCTCGGTGATTCCGGGCGCGTCAACGGCTTCCTTGAAAAACCACGGACAGACGACGAAATCGAACTGGTGCGAATGGACCCGGCGTGGATCGACGCGCGGGGCGTCGCCAGCGAGGGACGCGACTGCGTTGCAAGCATGGGGATTTACGTTTTCAATCGCAAGACGCTCATCGACGTGCTTTCAAAAACGACTTATCATGATTTTGGCAAGGAGGTTTTCCCGGCCGCCATTCGCAGCCGTCATGTGCAAATGCACTTGTTCGACGGCTATTGGGAAGACATCGGAACGATCCGGTCGTTCTACGAAGCGAACCTCAGTCTTGCCAGCGATGATCCGCCCTTTAGTCTTACGTCCGAGCGTTTTCCCGTGTATTCACGCGCCCGGTACTTGCCGCCAACACGGTTTCAGGGTGCCGCCGTCAGCGGCAGTCTCATCGCCGACGGTTGCCGGATCGGCAAGGGCGTAACGATTGAAAACAGTGTGATCGGCTTGCGCAGCATCATCGGTGAAAACGTCACGATTCGCGATTCGTACCTCATGGGAAACGACTTTTACGAAAGCAACGCCGACATCCGCCGCCACGGACTGATCCCCATCGGCATCGGAAGGGAAAGCGAGATCGTCGGAGCCATCGTCGACAAGAATTGTCGTATCGGCGGCGGCGTGCGAATCGCCAACGACTCCGGCATTGATGAATCCGATCCCGCCCATCCTCAATGCGTGATTCGCGACGGGATACCCGTCGTCATCAAGTCGGTGACGCTGCCGGACGCATGGCACCTGGACACCCGGCGCGACCCCGCGTCGGACAAGGACGCCTCGCGTCGGGCAGAAGCGTTGAACACGAAGCTGCCGTTGCCAAACGGCGGGATTTCCCCGTAGCTGCCGTTGCCAAACGGCCGGATTTCCGGTTTCGCTAATGAATTTCCACGCTTTGGCAAGCGTGGCTACGTCGAACATGGCGTTGTCCAACTAACTCGGCAAGCTGGCAGCTTGCCCCACGTTCGTCTCACTTCTCGCGGTCGATCAATTCCCGCGCCGCTTCGAACGCCTGCTCGCGCGTCGTGATGAACCCGTCCAGTTGCCGGGCGCGAATCGTGTTGAGCACGATTGAAAAGCGGGGACCCTGCGTGAGGCCCATCGCGCGCAGGTCGTTGCCGCCGATCAGTGGAGGCGGATTGCGTATCGATTCGGGGCTTGCCCGCAACTTGCGCAGCACTTCGATCGGTGCTGATTCGTATCCCGAGCCAGTCCGTTTCGCCGTCAGGTAGCGGAGAGCGTTGTCAATCCGACGATCGACGACCAGTGGCTGGACGACTGAAAAGGGAAGTTCACCGGCGTTTTCAAGCGTCTTGCGGTGCTCCAGAATCCACGCAAGCGTTTCCCTGATATCGTTCGACAACCGCAGGCGACGACTGAGCTGTCCCACTCCGGCTGCGTCGCATTCAACGGATCCGAGGAGGATGGCAAGGCATTCCGGCAAGGCCGGATTGTCGAGCGCGGCAAGTTGCGAGAGGACTTGCGAAAAACGGACTTCGTCCTCAATTAGCGCGGCGAGTTCCGGCAAGACCGCCGGTTGCGTCAGGAGTCCCGTTTCCGCCAGCAGGCGAACCGCGCGAACGCGCCGCGAATCAATCAACATTCGCGCGACTTCGGCCGCAATTCGCTCGGCACTGACGATTCCAATCCCGGCGGCTTTCTCGCGGATGGTTGCCTCGGTCCGCGGCTCGAGCTGGAAATCGAGCGTGGCGGCAAAGCGCACGGCGCGGAGCATTCGCAGCTTATCCTCGGAAAATCGGTGCCGGGCGTCGCCGATTGCGCGCACAATACCGCGATTCACGTCATCCTGTCCGCCGACAAAATCAAGAATCCGTTCCGCCAGCGGATCGAAAAAAAGTCCGTTGATGGTAAAGTCGCGCCTCAGCGCGTCCTCTTCGGCGGTGCCGAAGGTGACATCGTCGGGACGGCGCCCGTCGCTGTACTTGCCGTCACTGCGAAACGTGGCGACTTCGATATTGCCGGCCTCGCGTGGTCCGATCACCGTGATCACGCCAAACGCCGCGCCGATTGCGAGAGTCCTTTCGGGACGGAAAAGCTTGCGAATGCGATCGGGAGCAGCGTTTGTCGCGACGTCGAAATCCTTCGGTTCGACGCCCAGAAGTTCGTCGCGCACGCATCCACCGGCCCAAAGAGCCTGGAAACCGGCTTCCTGGAGTCG
Source organism: Pirellulaceae bacterium (assembly GCA_041747075.1). GTDB lineage: Bacteria > Planctomycetota > Planctomycetia > Pirellulales > Pirellulaceae > CAJQPP01. The sequence goes on along the minus strand of JBGTFW010000340.1, from coordinate 2,437 downwards.
CCGTGTTACTTCGATTGCGAATTGCCGGGCGCGTTGGGTCAACGATCGTCGGGGCGGAGTGAGAACCCGTGAAACCAGGAATACCCCCATTTTCCAGTCCTTACGGGTTTCTGTCCATGAGTGCGCGCGTCATCCCCGCGAAGGCGGGGATCCAGTGCCTCATCCCCGCGAAGGGGCGGGGCGTCTCGCATCAGCGTCTCGGAGAGACGCTGCTACGTAGCCGAGTCTCTCCGAGACTCGGAGGCCCCAGGAAAAGCCGCGCTGAAGCGCCTGGATTCGCGCCTGCGCGGAGAATGACGATGTACCAGACACGGCAATGACCGTGTACGAGGCGCGGGAATGACGGTTTATGGGAGGGTTGGCGGCCTTGCCAGATTGTTTTTCGGAAAACGACATTTTCATCAGCCCCGACTTACACGCATGAATACGGGCAAAAAACGTACTTGAGGTCTGCTAGCAAATCGTCGATGGCCTTTTTGACCTTTTCGCCCCGGCGACCCCGGCTTTATCGTTCGCACCCCACGTCGCTCGTTTGGCAAGGAGGCCTCCGATGCTCGACCGCCCCACCACCACGCCCCGTTTGTTTCGACCGTTTTGGAATTCGGTCTGTCCGTTGTGTCTCGTCGCCGGGTTTGCCCATCCGGGAATTGCCCAGTCGCCAATCGCTGCCGTCACGCGGTTCACCGCAAGCGAACAGGACAGGCATCTTGCCTGCGTCCTGCAACTTGGTTCCCCGAAATTTTGCGTGCGCGAGGAGGCCGCGCGGCAACTGGAAACCGCGACTGCTGAGTCGATCGAGTGGTTGTTCCATGCGCGGAATTCCGAAGACCTCGAAATCGCACAAGCGGCCCGGTCGCTCCTTGCGCCGCAATCCCTCGACAAGGCGATGTGCGATTTGGCGCCCCGAGTCGCTGCTTACGTTGCCGGCGATTCGATCCAGCGTCGGCGGTCGATCGAGCAGTTGGCGCGACTTGAACCGCGCGATGCGATGCCCTGTCTGTTGGCCGTCACGCGATTCGAAGCCAACGAAACACATTCGGCGATCGCCGCGGTCGAATTGATCGCGGGTAACTTCGACGCGCGCGACATCTGTACCGCCGTGGCGCATAGTCCGCGAGCCGGATCAATGTGGCTCCGCATTTGGTATGGCGAGTACGTGACGGAGAATGAATTCATCGCGGCATGGCACCCGATGATCGACAGAATACTTTCGGACGTGTCCAACACGGGCGGTTTCGCGCTTCCCGAACATCTTTGCACGCTGTTTCGACTTACGGCGGACCGATATTGGCGCTGCGGCGAGTCAAGGATGGCAAACGAGCTGGTTCGCAGTTTGGGAGATGCCGCGACGGGGAATCCGGTCCACTTGATGGAACTGTACGACTGGCTCAGACTCCGCGGACAAAACGAGTGCGCGCTGGAGTTCATGGACCGGGAGGGCACGGAATTCGGCGATAATCCGGCAATGGCTTGTCGCCGCGCGGAAGTCCTTTTCCGAATTGGTCGCGAGGAGGAAGCGGACCAACTTGTGAGTCAGGCAGCAAGATCGGTCGGCGGCGATTTGTCGCTCGCCATCGAAGTCGCGGAAGGACTTCGCGCCAATGGTCTGGGGAGATGGGGGAAGTCCATTCTGCAACAGGCGCTCGCCGCGCGGTCGGAAAAGTCACCGGCGCGCGTCGCGGCCTGCCGTTGTCTGTCGCGCTTGTATCAGGAATCGGGTGAATTTCGACTGGCGGCGGAAACGCTCGATGGTGTAACGAGGCTATCGACGTCCGGCAACGATGATTCGCCGGTCAAGACTGACCCGGAAGAAGTGGAAATCCGGGCGCAGGCCGCCCTGTGCTGGTTCCTTTACCAACACGAGGCCGGGGAAACAGCAGCGGCGAAGCAATCGATACTTGCCGGGTTGTCCCTGAATCCCTGCCATAGTGAACTGCTGGTCGTTGCCCGTTCGCTACCGGTCGGCGACGAGCACTGGTCCGCGTCCGTGGATGAGCTGATCGAACTCGCGCTGAAACTGCGAGAAAACGACATCACGAGGCTGCAACGGGGCAGCGGAGTAGATTTGCGAGACCAATTGACGTGCCGCCATCAACTGGCCGGGCAACTTAATTCGTGGGCTTGGCTCGCGGCGCGTTCCGGAAAACAACTCGGTCGAGCGGAATCGTATAGCCGTCAGGCCCTTGAAATCGTCCCCGGCAACGCCGACCTGCTCGATACGCTCGCGGCCTGCCTGAACGCGCGCGGCCGCCACATCGAGGCAATCGCGGTTCAGCAACAGGCCGTGCGCCGCGCTCCGTGGAATGCCGAAATACAGTCGGGACTGGCGCGTTACCGCCAGGCGCTGGACATGGCCGCTTGGCTGGGCTTCTTCCGGTAAGAAAAGTCGCGCACCCTCCTATTTTCGCGATCCGGTTTGTGATCAGAATAACGACTC
>JBGTFW010000339.1:0-6811 GCA_041747075.1 Pirellulaceae bacterium | reverse complement strand
CGGGCTGGGTGATGGTCCTCTTCGCGCTGGGTATGCTTGCCACTTATGTTGGCGTGGCGGTCGAGCGTTTTCACAAGACGTTGGCGGCTCTCTGCGGAGCCGTCGTGCTGGTGGCTCTGGCGTTGGCGCTGGGCGTCCTCAAGGATTACGAGCAGATTTACGAAATCCTTTCGCACGACCTGAATATTTTCGGAGTCATTATCGGCACGGGAATCCTCGTCGATGTGGTTGGCCGGAGCGGGCTATTCCACTTTCTCAGCATCTACATGGTTCGTGCCACGGGAGGAAGGGCGGGAACACTTTTCTTTTCCATCTGCGGACTGACCTTCGTCTTCGTCGCCCTCCTCACGATCGTACCCGCGATGCTGATCCTCAGCTCACTGGTCATGGTGATTTGTCGCGCTCTTGATTATCCGGTCAAACCATTTCTCATATCCGTGGCGATCTGCGCCAACAGCGGTGCCATTGTGACGTTTGCCAGCGGACTGCCGAACATCATGATCGGAACGCAAGCGAACATTCCCTACGTGCATTTTCTGCTCGTCGCGGCACCGTATGCAGTTGTCAGCCTGATCGTCGCGGTGCTAATCCTTCGCTGGTCGTATCGCGGCGCGCTGGCATGGCGACAGCCGGAGAGCGAACGGGCGGCGCTCCGCGAGCGGATCAGCCTGTTCGATCCCTGGGCGACGGTCGATAGTCGACGGACACTGGTTGTTTCCGCGGTGGTTCTTGCGGCGACGATTGTCGGGTTCGCGCTGGCCCAGCCGCTCGGCGTCGGTATGGATTTTATCGCATTGGCGGGGGGCACGGCGGCGATGCTTCTGATTCGGCCCGGAGTCGAAGAATCGGTCGCCAAGGTCAACTGGACGGTCATCCTGTTTTTTCTCGGACTGTTCGTCATCATTGGCTGCGTCAGGCAGACCGGGGCGTTGGCCTGGCTTGCCGAACGAGTCGTTGAATTGTCGGGCGGGACGACGATGGCTATGGTCCCGCTGCTGACGGCGTTTTCCGCGGCGACTTCGGCGATCGTCGACAACATTCCGGTCGCCGCCACGCTCATTCCGGTCGTGCAACAGATTGGCCAGGGCCCCGCGCCGGTAGAGCCGCTTTGGTGGGCCATCGTACTCGGCTGCAATCTCGGCGGGAACGGGACGCCGATCGGATCGATCTCGTGCGTGATCGCGTTGTACACACTGAAGAAGGAAGCCCATCAAACCGTTGGCTGGGGAGAATTCATTCGGATTGGCGGAACGATTATGGTCGTCCAGGTGGCTGGAGCAATCGTTTACCTGCTGTTGATGTACTGGAGCGGACTGATCCCTGACCTTGCGGCGACAAACTCATGAACGATCCCACGGAAAAAGAAATCGACGACGACATTCATCGCTCCATGGCGATCTTCCAGCGCGCCGAGGTCGGTCCACCGATCCCGTTGTCGCCCATCCGGCCCGCGCGCGTATTGCTTGCGCTCGACGGTTCGCCCGAGGATCGGCAAGTCGAATTGCTCGCGGCGCGCTTGCGCGAGCGATGCGAATGTCAAATTGGCGTCCTCGACGGGCGTCGTCCGGAAGAGCGCTCCGACGCGCACGCTGCCGAACTGGCGGCGCGTCTGGCCTGTGACATCGTGGAATGTGACGCGACGGGGGGCGGCTTTTCCCGGATACTTGCGGCGGTCGAGCACTGGAACGCCAGCCTGGTGTTGCTGACATGCCCTTTTGGCGGCGGCTTTGTCGATCTGGGAGTCGACAGCGTCGGCACGGATATTGACGTCCTGCTGGCGCGATGTCCCGTCCCGTTGCTGGTCGTCCGCGCCCCGTTCGACGAGGACGCCAAGGTGCTCGATTCCGTCAAGATCGTCTTTAGCGGTGAAAACCTCGCGGCCTCGCTCGCGGTTCGCTGGAGTCTCGGGCTGCTCGCTCGGAAAGGGCACCTTACGTTATCCCTCCGCGTCTCGGAACGTTTCGCGGATCAATTTCACGACGTGATGGAATCAATCGATCCGGCGGTACCCGTTGACAGGGAGTCGCTGGAACATGCGCTGGCCGGAAGATATGCACGCATTCATTCGCAGTTGCTGGCGAGCAGTCCTTCAGCGGGTTTTACCTATCAGTTACAGGTACACGATGATCGCGAGGAGCGCATGGCAACGCTTCCCGATCGGACGGCGCGTCCACCGTTGGTCGTACTCGGACTGCCGGACCGTGATGAAACAGCGTGGGTTACCGACACGCTTCGCCATTGCCCCCATCCGGTGCTCGTGGTGATGAGGGAGGAGTATTTTCGTGTGTGTCGCGGTTGACTCGTGTGCAAAAAAAAAAGGCGTCGTGCGGCAAACAATGTCGCATGACGCCATTTTCAAGAAATCTCGACAATCAGGCGGACCTTGTCAGCCGGTTGGCTCACGGCACCCCCGCGACGACGCTAGTTGACCGAGCTTGTCAGCTTGGTGCCCGACGCGATCGGGATCACCGGCGCGGGTTGCCCGGAGGCGTACTGGTCGAGAATCGTCTTTTGGTAGGTGGCCGGGATTGGCGTCGGGTTCAGACGCGAGGAGGCGATATTGACTGGGCCGAGGTGTCCGTACCAGCGATCGACGACCTGGCGAATGCTTGCCATTCGCATGTCCAGTGCCGGACCGGTCTGGTCTTCGTAAACATAAATCTGGCGTTCGGCCGACGGTGAGTTTTGCATGATCCACGCCACGCGCATCTCGCCGACACGGTTCAGTTCATGAGTGTTCGGGTCAAAGTAGTCGGACGTCAGCGTGTGCGCCATTTGCAATCCGTGGGCGTATTGCTGGTTCATGACGACGTAGTAGGCTTCCCGATCCCAACAGTTAAAGGGAAGGGGCCACGCGTCGTTGCGCGCCGTGACCAGGTCAAAGTCATGCCGCATCTGTTCGTAATTGGACCGTGCATTGCCAAAATAGCTGCCGCTGGCGTCGCCGCAATGTCCGTCGGCGCAACCGCCGGACCAGCCAAAACCGGCTGAACCGCACGAACCGCCGCATTGGGCAAGGGCCATCGACGAGGTCGCCAGCGTGGCGACGAGTGCGAATGCCAACGAGAGCATTCGCCGTGAATTGATCGTTTCCATGAATGAGTCTCCGCGAATCCGTTCTTTCGGACAGTGATTGTCAAGCGAATCAAACCAGGGTCCGGCCCCGGGCTGCTATGTCTTATCGGCGCAACTGGCAATTCAGTCGCCATCGTTCAGCAAGAAAAGACCGCGCGAAGTCGCCCGATGGGCCTATTTCTGAAAAGCGGGGAGCATTTCGTTGACCATCGTGATTGCAGCGGGACCAACGAGTACAACGAATATGCCGGGAAAGATGAAGATAACGAGCGGAAAGATCAGCTTGACTGCTGTCTTGGCCGCCTTCTCCTCGGCGATTTGCCGCCGCTGGACGCGCATCGCCTCGCTTTGAACGCGGAGGGCCTTGGCGATGCTGGACCCGAACTTGTCGGTCTGAATAATGACCGACGCCAGCGTTTTCAGGTCGTCGACGCCATTTCGCGCGCCAAGTTCCTTGAAAACCTCGTCGCGCGGGTGACCCATCTGGACCTGCATGTTGCAGATTGCGAATTCGTGGGAAAGAATCGGGGCCGACTTTTCCATCTCGTCGGCGACCTTCCGCATGGCCTGGTCGAGTCCAAGACCCGCTTCAACGCATACCGTCAGCAAATCCAGCGCATCCGGCAAACTCAGGAAAATCTTTTCCTTGCGCTTCCTGGCCTTCAGCGAGAGGATGATCTCGGGTGCAAAGAAGAACACGCCGGTAGCCATTGCAGTTCGAATCAAGGCAGTGCCTGTTAATCCGTTCAGATAGATGCTCGCCCCCCCTCCGATCAACAGCCCGATTGCCGCGCAAATGAACTTGAGACCGAGAAAGACGACCGCGGCCTCGTCGGAGCGGTAACCGGCATGATTGAGTTTCGCGTGGAGTTTGCCCTGTTCCTTCGCGGATTTTGGTTGCAGCGGCCTTGCCAGCGCCGGGCTGGCCCCCTTGAGGATTTTCGTAAAGCCTTCGCCACTGGACGCCGCCTTGACATTCCCGGGCCGCCCGGCCTTCATCCGGTCGAGCCGTTGCTCGGTGCGCGATTTGCGAAAGAAAATCAGGTCGGCCAGAAACCAGGCCATCGCCGCGATGGCGGCGAATGCGGCAAAGGGCAACATCTGCGCGAAATCGATTTCGGCCAGCAACTGCGAAGTCATGGTTACACCTTGATGGTAATGATTTTCTTGATGGCAATCGCGCCAAGGATTTGCATGATGATTCCAAAGACCAGCATCTTCTGGCCGAGCGGCTCATTGAAGAGCATCATCACATAGTTGTAGTTCAGTCGCAGCATGACGAGGAACAAGACCGGCGGAAGGGCCAGCAGCACGATCCCCGAAAGGCGGCCTTCTCCCGTCAACGCCTGGATTTGTCCCCAGATCTTGAACCGCTCGCGAATCAGCGAACTGATCTTGTCGAGAATCTCGGCAAGGTCACCCCCCGTCTGGCGCTGCAGGATGACCGCGGTGGCAAAGAACTGCAAATCGACGTTGCCGACCCGCTCGGTCATGTCGCGGATCGATTGTTCGACCGACATCCCGAGATTCTGCTGTTCAAAACACTTGTGGAATTCGGGACCGAGTGGCTCGCTCATCTGCTGGCCGATCAGTTGCAATCCGGCTGGCAGGCTGTATCCGGAGCGCAACGCGCGCGACAGGACGTCCATCGCGTCGGCAAGCTGCGAGGAAAATTTCTTCAGCCGCCGCTTCCGTTTCATGAGCAGCCACCCCAGCGGCGCCGCGGCACCAAAAACAAAAACCAGCGGCGCGATCACCAGCATCGGCGACATGAGGGCGTAGACAACCATCGACACGCCACCCAATCCGATCGATATTCCGACGAACTTGCTGACCGACGTCTTGACTCCCGACTGGTCGATATAGCGGGCGAGGTTGAGATAACGGGCAACAAACGCCTCGATCTTGTTGGGGACGTCTTCCAGCGGTTTTGCGAGAACCGAAGCGGTCGCAGCGGCCTTTTCGAGGGACCCGCGCCCCCGATTGCTGGTGAAGTTTGCGAGTCGGTCGTGAAACTGGCCCGACTCGCGTCGGCTCCGCAAGACCAGGGCGACACCGCCGGCCAGACTGGCAAAGCAAACAACCAGCGAAACAAATACGAGTAATTGAAACATGCTTGTGGTCCTGAATCAGTTCGTTGGCCCGCTTGCCTAGTCGGCCATCATGACGCGTTCCTGGAAAATGCTCGCCGGCAGCTTGACCCCTGCCGACTCCAGCCGGTCGAGGCACTTGGGGCGAACTCCGGTGCAGATAAAACGGCCAACCGCCCGACCGTTCTCGTCGATTCCGTCCTGGATAAAGCGGAAAATGTCCTGCATCACAATCACGTCGTTTTCCATTCCGACAATCTCGGACACGTGGGTCACCTTGCGCGAGCCGCCTTGCAACCGGTTGACCTGAACGATCAGGTGAACGGCACTTGCGATCTGGGTCCGCATTGCCTTCATCGGCAGCTCGAAACCCGACATGAGAATCATCGTTTCGAGACGACCGATGCAGTCGCGCGGCGAGTTGGCGTGTGCCGTTGTCAGCGATCCGTCGTGGCCGGTGTTCATTGCCTGCAACATGTCAAGTGCTTCCGGACCGCGGCACTCGCCGATGATGATCCGTTCCGGACGCATCCTCAAACAGTTTTTCACCAGGTCGGTGGCGGTCACCTGTCCCTTGCCTTCGATGTTCGCGGGCCGTGTTTCAAGGCGAACGACATGTTCCTGCTGCAACTGCAATTCCGCCGCGTCCTCGATCGTCACGATGCGGTCGTGGTTTCCGATGAAACTGGACAGCGTGTTGAGGAGCGTGGTTTTTCCCGATCCCGTACCTCCCGATATGATGATGTTGAGGCGTGCCTTCATCGCACCCTCGAGGAGCATGACCATTTCGGGAGTGAATGCCTTGAAGCGGAGCAAGTCCTCCAGCTTGAGCGGTGCCGATCCAAACCGGCGAATCGACATCGCTGCCCCGTCGAGCGCAAGCGGCGGAATGATCGCGTTGACTCGCGAGCCATCCTCCAGACGCGCGTCGACCATTGGACAAGTCTCGTCGACGCGCCGCCCGACCTTGGAAACGATGCGGTCGATGATCTGCAACAGGTGATCGTTGTCGCGAAACTCGACGTTGGTCCGCTCCATCTTGCCGCGCCGCTCGACGTAGATGTTCTTGGGTCCGTTGATCAGGATATCGCTGATCGACGGGTCCTTGAGAAGCAATTCGAGCGGGCCAAGTCCGAACGTCTCGTCCAGCACTTCGTCAACCAGGCGATCGCGCTCGCTCCGGTTGAGCAGCGTGTTTTCGTTGTCGCTCAGGTGTTCGACCACCATGCGAATTTCCTTGCGAAGGACATCTCCCTCGAATTCGCTGATTCGGTTGAGGTCCAGCTTGCCAATCAGGCGCTGGTGGATGCGCTGCTTGAGCAAGTCGAAATCGGTTTGCGAATGGCCGCGTTTGATCTGTGGGGTACCAGTGCTCATGAATCGGTTTTTGTTGTGGGGAAAGAAGTGCGGTCGCCGGGCATGCGGCGAATGGCGACCGTGTTTCGACACAAAAAGTTGCTCCCAAATATAGCCCCCAGTTGACAAACTGCTCCGAACCCGCCCGTTTTTGCCAGCTCGCCCTCCCCCCGCCTCCCGTACATTCCTTCAAGTCGTCAAAACCGGTACTTGAGCCTTTCCTGGAAACGACCTTTGCGTCGCCGCAAACCAGTTGCACCGGGCGACCAACCTGTTCGGGAAATCGCGAT
>JBGTFW010000338.1:0-10358 GCA_041747075.1 Pirellulaceae bacterium | reverse complement strand
CAGCCCGTCAGCGGCGGCGGCGCACCCGATGCCGCCAGCGCGTCCGCGGGCGAATCCGAAACGATGTGGATTTGTCCCATGTTCTGCGTCCCGCCAACGAGCGAGCCGGGCCGTTGCCCGGTCTGTGGCATGGAACTGGTCCCCGCGGCGTCGGGCAGCGCGTCCGGGCCATCAAGCAAGATCGAGATCGATGCCCGGGCGCGGCGCGTGGCCGGGATCGAAACGGTCATCGCCCGCGAGGAAATGCTGACACGGCAAATTCGCGGTGTTGGGGAAATCGAGGTTGACGAAAGCAGGATGAAAACCCTGTCGGCATATATCGACGGGCGGATCGAGGAATTGTACGCCGACTTCACCGGCGTGCGGGTCGCCAGGGGTGACTCGCTGGCGATGCTTTATTCGCCCGAACTGTACGCCGCCCAGGTCGAGTTCGTTAACACGCTGAAGTACGCCGGGGAAAACGCGGGCGGCAATCCGCGCGTCGCCGCGTCCAACCAGCGATTGGTCACCAGCTCGCGCGAGCGGCTGATTGAAATGGGAATGACGGAGGAACAAATTCAGCAAATCGAGGCAGACAAGGCGGCCAGCCGCCGCGTCGCATTGCACGCCCCCATCAGCGGAACCGTCATCGAGAAACTTGCCGTGACGGGCCAGTATGTCAAGGCGGGCGCGCCCATCTATCGCCTTGCCGACCTCTCGTCGGTATGGCTCGTGCTGGAGCTTTTTCCCGAAGACGCCGCCACCATAAAACTCGGCCAGCAAGTCACTGCCTCAATGCAATCGCGGCCCGACGTGACGCTGGAGGGAACCGTCGAATTCGTCGAACCCGTCGTCGACCCCAACATGCGAACCGTCGGCGTGCGGGTAGCCCTGGAGAACGCCGACGGCCAGTTGCGACCCGGTGAATTCGCACACGCGACGATGGAGGTTCCGTTGCTTTCTGAAAACGGAATGGCAAGACCCGCAATCGTCGTGCCGCGCCACAGCCTGCTGTCGGTCGGTGAGACGTCGCTGATCTACGTCGAGGAGAAGGAAGGAGAATTCCATTTGAGAAAGGTCAGGACGGGACCCACCGCCGACGCAATGGTCGCCATTCTCAGCGGGCTCGAGGCGGGTGAGAGCGTCGTCGCGCGATCCGCGTTTCTGGTCGACGCGCAAATGCAACTGCAAGGCAACCCTTCGCTCATCGATCCCGACAAGGCAATCGTCCCAACTGTTGCCAGTCCGGATACAACGGGTGAAGGGACGGCAACCACGTCGGAGGAAATCCGCAAGGCCCTTGAGCCGCTGAGTCCCGATGATCGGGCACTCGCCGAACAACAGGTCATTTGTCCGGTTACCGAGGCACCGCTCGGTTCGGGAGGAATGGGAACGCCGATCAAGGTCGATGTCGGTGGCCGGGAGGTGTTTATCTGTTGCGAGGGCTGTCGCGGCAGCTTGCTGAAGGAACCGGAAAAGTATCTGCAGGTCCTCGACGATTATTCGGCAAACGGTTCGGACTCCGAACCGTCGCACGAGCACCCGCCGATGAAGTCGCCTGACAACCAGTTGCCACGGATGGAACTGCCACAGATGGAACTGCCAGGGATGGAACTACCCGAAACGAAGACGCCGAACTAATGCAACCCTTTATTGCGCCGGTCCCATGATCCGCTCGATCGTCTATTTTTGCATTCGCGAACGGCTGGTTGTCATTCTGGCGGCGCTGCTGGTGGTGGCGTTTGGATGGTTCGCGACGCAATCGGTGCCGCTCGACGCGATTCCAAATGTCGGTGAAAACCAGGTCATCGTGCTGGCGGACTGGCCGGGCCAATCGCCACGGGATGTCGAGGATCAGTTGACTTACCCGCTGACGGTCTCGCTGCAAGCGGTTCCAGGTGCGGTGAGCGTTCGCGGCAGGAGCATGTTCGGGTTCAGTTTCGTCCAGGTCACGTTCGACGATGGCGTGGATTTTTATTGGGCGCGTTCGCGGGTCGCCGAGCAATTGCTCTCGCTGCCGTCGGGCAAGATACCCAGGGGAGTCACGCCGGTGCTCGGCCCGGACGCCACCGCACTGGGACAGATTTTCTGGTATGTGCTCGAACCGCCGCCGGGAGTGACGCTGGCCGACGCGCGTTCGATTCAGGACTACGTTGTCAAACTGGCGCTGGAGTCAGTCGAAGGTGTCGCGGAAGTCGCCTCGATCGGCGGTTATGTCCGCCAGTACCAGGTCGAAGTCGATCCTGATCTGCTTCGCTATCACGGCTTGCCGTTGCAACAGGTGCTGGATTCCGTTCGCGCGGCCAATGTGGAAGTCGGTGCGAAAACCGCCGAGACATCGGGAATGGAATACCTCGTTCGCGGCAAGGGATTTCTCGGTTCCGGAAAAACGGAGGCCGAGACCATCCAGCAGATTGAAAATATTGTCGTCGAAACTCGCGAGGGCGTGCCGATTCGCATTCGCGATGTCGCGTCGGTCCAAACGGGTCCGGCCTTTCGCCAGGGAGCGCTCGACCTGAACGGGTCGGAATCGGTCGGCGGCGTCGTCGCCATGCGATACCGCGAGAATCCGCGAACGGTCATTGATCGCGTCAAGGAAAAGATCAGATCGCTGGAACCGGAACTGGGCGGCATCCGGATTCGGGGGATTTACGACCGGACCTTTCTCATCGACGAAACCACCCACACGCTGAGCGAAGCCCTCGTTCAGGAAACGCTCGTGACAATCGCCATCGTCGTTCTTTTTCTGCTGCATTTTCGGGCAAGCCTCATTATCGCGATTTCCTTGCCATTGGCCGTTCTCATTTCCTTCATTGCCATGAAGCTGTTCGGCGTCGACGCCAACATCATGTCACTGGCCGGAATCGCCATCGCGATCGGAACGATGGTTGATATGGGAATCATTATCCTTGAAAACATCTATGAGCACCTCGCGGACTGGGAAAACGGGCGGGGCGAGCTTCGCGACCGTTCGCGCGTGGAGGTGATCCGCGCCGCGGCGGTCGAGGTCGCTCCGGCCGTGGTGACGGCGGTCAGCACGACGGTCATCAGCTTCTTGCCGGTCTTTTTTCTTACCGGCCGCGACGCGCGTCTTTTTACGCCGCTGGCATGGACCAAGACCTACGCGATTGTCGCGAGCCTGATCGTGGCAGTCACGGTCGTTCCCATGCTCTGCCGGATGTTTCTCCACAGCTCCCGCGCGCCGCGGTGGGCCTCGGCGGTCGCCGCGACGGGGCTTGCGTTGCTCGCCGGGCTTTCGTGCCATTTCGTCTGGGGGGCGCGGATTGCGGCAGCGCTTGTCCCTCCTTCCCAAGCCGCGAACGCGGAACCTGTCGCCTCGGGATTCGGCCTCTCGGAACCGGTTGTGCTCGCGTTGCTGACATGCGTTGCCTCGGTGATCGGATTCGTCGCGGGATGGTTGCTTTCCCGCGAGCGCATTCGCTCGATCGACTCGAATCCGGTGAGCGCGTTCGTGCGATTCCTGTATTCCGCCCGATTGCGGTTTGCGCTTCGGCGCAAGCTGCTGATGCTTGCTCTCCCGGCGCTCATCGTGTTTGTCGGGCTGGGCGCATGGTGGGGTTTTCCAGCGATGCTGCAACCCGTGGAACGGGTGGCTCATCGACTGGGTGCCAACCTGAACGAGGTACCTGGCTATGTCGACGCAAAACATCTCTTTACAGGAATTGAATCGGACGACTGGATCGCACTGGACGAGGGGAGCTGGTTTTACATGCCAAGCCTCTACCCGGCGGCCAGCTTTTCGCAATCGATGGAGGTATTGCAAACCCAGGACGCGATGATCCGGCAAATTCCGGAAGTCGAAAATGTCTTGGGGAAAATCGGGCGAGTCGATTCGGCGCTCGATCCCGCGCCAGTGACGATGATCGAGACCTGGGTTATGCTCAGGCCGCGCGACCAATGGCGCGAGGGCGTGACCGGGCGCGACATCTGGAACGAGATCAACGCGGTCGCGACGGTGCCAGGCGTGACTCAGGCATCTCCGCTGCAACCCATCGAGGGGCGCATCGTCATGCTCGCAAGCGGCATCAAGGCTTCAATGGCGATTCGCATTTATGGCGACTCGCTGAAGGGGCTGGGTGAAGCGTCCCGAGCCGTCGCCGAAAAACTGCGAACAATTCCCGTCGTCAAGGAAAAGACCGTTAATCCCGACATCGTCCTTGGCAAACCGTACCTGGAATTTGAAGTCGATCGCGAGGAGTCCGCGCGCTATGGCATGACGACGATGATGGTCAACGAGATCGTCTCTGCCGGACTGGGCGGCGTGAACGTCACGACGACGGTCGAGGGGCGCGAACGCTATCCCGTTCAGGTCCGTTATCGCCGTGACATTCGTGAAGAGGTCGATCAGCTCGGCAAGGTGCCGGTGGTGACTCCCGCCGGCGACGTCGTCCCGCTGGAACGACTGGCGTCGATCAGTTCCTCGTGGGGGCCTGGGATGATCAACAGCGAAGATTCACGCCTCGTCGCGCACGTCATGTTCTCCCCGTCTGGCATGATGGGGGATATCGAGACGGTCGACAGGGTCATGCAATCGCTAACCCGCGCGCGGGCGTCGGGGGAACTTCAGTTTCCCGACGGAAATTTTGAATTAGTTCCCGTTGGCTCGTTCGAGAATCAGGTCAAGTCAAACCTCCGCCTTTTTTGGCTGGGTCCGCTGCTTGACGTGGACTATCCGGAAAATGTCGTCACGTTTCAGGACCGCATTGCGTGGCTATTGAACTGGACGCCGTTGGGGCTGGTTCCCCTGGCCATAGTGATTAATCTTTTCCTGCTTTATCTGAGTTTCCGAAACCTCGCCATCGCGGCGACCATTTTTTCGGCGATTCCGGTCTGTTTCGCCGGAGGCATGATTGCCGTCGCGGTCACGGGCGTGGAAATGAATACGGCAGTCTGGATCGGATTCATTGCCCTTTTTGGCATCGCCGTCGATGACGGAGTTGTCATGGCGACTTACATCCAGCAACTGCTCCGCAAGCGACCGCCCGGATCGATCGACGAACTTCGCGCGACCGTTTACGAAGCGGGCATGAAGCGGGTCCGCCCCTGCCTCATGACGACCGTGACGACGCTGGTTGCACTGCTTCCCGTGCTGCTTTCGTCGGGCCGGGGTGCCGACGTCGCGCGGGCGATGGCCATTCCAGTATTTGGCGGGATGCTGGTCGAGCCTTTTTCGTCGTTTGTCGTACCGACGGTCTACTGTGCGATTGCCGAGTTCCGGCTCAAGCTGGGCCTTGCGGTCGAGACGCCCGATCCGCGAGTTTGAAGAGCGCATTTTGCCCGTGACACGGTCGCACTGAAATGATACAACCCCCACCCCGCATGGATTCCAACCATTCACCCGTTTCGTCGTACTCGTACTCTAAATCTTACTCGTGCTCGTGCTCGTACTCAGCGAAGTGGTACTCGTACTCGATTGCCGGGTTTTTATTTGAGCCAGCACCGTTAACAGTTTTTTTTCTGCCAACAGGGGAATCTTTTATGAAGTCCACGTTCATTTGCCTTGGCATGATCTGGTTCGCCACGTTTTCGCAAGTTGCCTTGTCCCAGGAGTCCCCGGAGACGAGCAGTTCGCCAGGCACGGAAGCGAGTGAACGCCAGGCAGCAAGCAACGCCCTCCACATCGCCGCCCAGAAAATCTGTCCGGTAAGTGGCCAGCCGCTTGGCTCGATGGGTGAACCGGTCAAGGTGCAGGTCGGCGACAACGAACACGCTTTTCTTTGCTGCAACGCCTGTACCCGGGGCAAGATCGACGCGGGATACTGGCAAACCGTTCTCGACAATCTTGCGGCCGCGCAGGGGACTTGCCCGGTGATGGACCAGCCCGTCGATTCGAGCATGCCCTTTACGACCGTCAAGGGTCGGCGGATTTTTGTTTGTTGCCCACCATGCATCAAGAAAATCGAAGCGGACCCGGAGAAGTTCATTGCTGAACTTGACGCGCGAATTGCAAAAAACACGGCCGAAATAAATTCCCCGGAATCCGCCGCGAATCCATCAGGTAACGATTCGAACGGAACCGTCGATCGGTGACCGATTCAGAAGCACCGTGACCTGCCGCCGGAAAACTGCTTGTTCGTCGGCGTCGCGATTGTCATAATTTTCCCATGCCGCGCGCCGCGTCGCCCGAAATGTGGAAATTCTCGATCGATGTGGGAGGGACCTTCACCGATTGCCTCGGCGTTTCACCGGACGGACTGGAACAGCGCTGTCTCAAGATTCTCAGTTCCGGCGTCACCAAGGGGCCGATCGGACAATGGGACGGCCAGCGCGCCTTTCGCGATGCGGCGCGGCGGGAAGTCGACGAATTCTGGACGGGGGCCGTCGTTCATCTCGTCAATTGCGACGGTGAGCGCGTGTGGAACTCGCCGGTCACCGCGTGTCGTCAATCGAGCGGCGAGTTGATTCCCGCCGAACCGGTCCCGGAGGAATTTCGCGAGGCAGCCGTCGGGTATGAACTGACCACGGCGGCGCATGCACCGATTCTTGCGATTCATCTGATGCTGGCGATTCCGCTGGCCGATCCCCTCCCCGCTTGCCGGTTGCATTTGGGCACGACGCGCGGCACGAACGCACTGCTCACGCGAAGCGGTGCCAGAACGGCGCTGGTCACGACGCGCGGATTCGCCGACCTGTTGTCGATCGGAGACCAGACGCGACCGGACTTGTTCGCGCTCAATGTGCGCAAGCCACCTCCTTTGTGCGAAGCAACCCGCGGTCTCAATGAGCGAGTGCTGGTCGACGGGACGATCGAAACGCCCCTCGACGCCGACGACGTCCGCCACGCATTGAGGGAACTTCGCGATCAGGGGATTGAGTCGCTGGCCGTCTGTCTGATGCACGGGTACAAGTATCCCGACCACGAGCGGGCGATCGGCGCGATCGCGCGGGAATGCGGCTGGGAGGAAGTCTGTTTGTCGTGCGACACCGCGCCGCTTGTCAAGATACTCAATCGTGCCGAGACAACCGTACTCGACGCCTGGCTCAATCCGGTGCTCCGCGGCTGGCTCAATGAAATCGAGTCGCAACTCGCGCCCGCCAGCCGCACATGGTACATGACGTCGGCGGGAGGACTCGTTTCGCGCGAGCGGTTTTCGGGCCGCGACAGCTTGCTTTCCGGCCCGGCGGCGGGAGTCGTCGGGGCGGCGGACGTCGCGCGACGAAACGGGTTCGCTCGCGCGATAACGCTGGACATGGGGGGCACGAGCACCGACGTCTCGCGGTTTGACGGCGGGTTTGAACTGGAATACGAATCAACGCGCGCCGGAGTTCGCGTCATGACGCCGGTCATGGCGATCGAAACGGTGGCGGCGGGCGGTGGTTCGATCTGCCGCTTTGACGGGACTCGCATCGTCGTGGGACCGGAGAGCGCCGGTGCCGATCCGGGTCCGGCCTGTTACGGTCGCGGCGGACCGCTGACGATCAGCGACGTCAATTTGTTGCTCGGAAGGGTTTGCCGCGAGCAGTTTCCATTTCCGCTACGGATCGAAGCGGCACAACGACGTTTGAGGGAACTTCGGAGCGAGATGTCCGCCGCCGGTTTCGAGCTGAGCGACGACGCACTGGCGAAAGGATGCGTCGACGTCGCCAATCATCATATGGCGGAAGCGATCCGTAACGTCTCGATCGTCAAGGGGTACGACGTGCGCGAGTTTCCGCTTGTCGCCTTTGGCGGCGCGGCGGCCCAGCATTGTTGTGCCATCGCCCGGCTCCTCGACATCCGCACGATCCTCATCGATTCAAGGGCGAGCATCCTCAGCTCCGCCGGCCTTCACCTCGCCGGGCGAACGAGCCACGCCGTCGAGTCGATCCTCCGCCCGATCGACGACGACGTGCATCGCTGGCTGCCACCGGTGTTTGAGGAACTTCGCAAGCGCGCTGTGGAAGACCTCGTCCATGAGGGTGCGACAGTCGACGCGGACGCGGTTCGCATTCAGTTATCCCTGGAAGTTCGCTATGCGGGCACGGAACCTTGCGAGACGATCGAATACGAACCGGGCATGGACCTGAACGACGCATATCACAAGCTTCATCAGTTGCGTTACGGCTACGTTCAAAACCGCGCGATCGAAATCGTTACGGCGCGCGTCGCCGCAAGTTGCCCCGGCGGAAGAACCGTGACGGCGGAAGAGTCAACTCCTGACACCGGTCGGTCCCAACCCGATATCCGAAGCGCCGAGGGTTCCACGCTCCGCCTTGATGCGCTCGAGCCGGGAACGCGTGTTGCCGGGCCGGCGATCGTCGCGGACGCGATGACGACGACGGTTGTCCAGCCGGGTTGGGTTTGCACCGTTGGAAGCGACGGGAGTTTGAGGCTCGACGATTGTTGTTTCGGAGAAGCGCCGTTAATCGATGCGTCAGATTCACGCCGGGACGAAGACGACGAAGTTGATCCGGTCCAACTGGAAATCTTCAATCGGCACTTTGTCTCGATCGCGACGCAAATGGGTTCAGTTCTTCAACGGACGAGCAGCAGCGTCAACGTTCGCGAGCGGATGGACTTTAGCTGCGCACTCTTCACCCGAACCGGCGACCTCGTTGTCAACGCACCGCACATTCCAGTCCATCTCGGCGCGATGAGCGAAACCGTTCGCGAAATAATCGCACTTAATCCGGAGATTCGAATGGGCGACGCCTTCGTGACGAACGATCCGTATGCCGGCGGTTCGCACTTGCCGGACGTCACGGTAATCACGCCGGTCTTTGCAGGGGATGGCGGCGCGCCGGACTTCTGGGTGGCCAGCCGCGCTCATCACGCCGAAATTGGAGGCATTGCGCCGGGGTCGATGCCTGCTTCGGCAACGCGACTGGCCGACGAAGGCGTCTTGATCGGGAATTTCAAACTGATCGACGGCGGAAAGGATCGTTTTGGCGAGCTGCGGGCACTGCTGGCCGGAGGTTTTGCCCCTTCGCGAACTCCTGACGAAAACATTCGCGACATTCGCGCCCAACTTGCCGCGAACCGGTGCGGCGAGCTGGCGCTGCGCGACCTCGTTGCCCGGCACTCGATCGAGCGCGTCGGTCGCTACATGCGGCACATCCAGGACGCCGCGGAAACGCTGATCCGGACCAGGCTGCTTGCCCTCGATCAGCGCGAATGCCGGTTCAGCGATCAAATGGATTCCGGTCAGCGGATTTGTCTCGGCATTCGGTTCCATGACGGTGGCGTGGTATTTGATTTTGCGGGCACCGATGCGGTCGCCGCGAATAACCTGAACGCCAATCGCGCGATTGTCTCATCGGCGATCATGTACGTGATGCGGATGCTCGCCGGTCGCGACATTCCATTGAGTGAAGGGATGATGAAACCCGTCGAATTGATCCTGCCCGATTGTTTTCTCAATGCGCGGCCCGCGCCGGTTCGCGCGGAGAGTCCACCGATCGTCGGCGGAAACGTGGAGACGTCGCAGCGCGTGGTCGACGTCATTCTCGGCGCGCTGGGAATGGCTGCCGCCAGTCAGGGAACGATGAACAACTGGCTGATGGGTGACGGCTCATTCGGCTACTACGAGACCGTGGGGGGCGGATCGGGCGGAACACCGGATGCGGCCGGCGGCTCGGCCGTGCATTGCCACATGTCGAACACGCGACTTAGCGACCCGGAAATCCTCGAATGCCGCTACCCGGTGATCGTGCGCGAACTGGCGATTCGTCGCGGCAGTGGAGGCGACGGGGCGCATCGAGGGGGAGACGGGATGATTCGCCACATCGAGTTTCGTTCCAGCCTGACTTTATCCCTGTTGACCAGTCGCCGCCGAACGCGGCCTTACGGGATGGCCGGCGGCGGGCCAGGTGCCGCTGGCGTGAACCTGCTGATTCGGAGTGACGGGCGGCGTGAGTTACTCGCCGATCGAACCGAAGTCGTCGTGGAACCCGGCGACTCGCTGCGGCTCTTGACGCCCGGAGGCGGCGGATGGGGCAAACGACCTGGATGAGCCGCCGGGCGATAGCCCCCGGTTTCGCGCGTTCACATTCGGCCAACGCGCGGCCGAATCGAACCGTGGCCAAGGCCATTCGGCTAATGCGTCGGTTTGGGAATCGACGCGGCCGCTACTGTTATAGCGGGTGGAGGTCGTTCCGGCGAAGGTTGTCGAACTGGCAGTTCGATCTACGGCATCGTAGACATGCGTGACGGAATGTCACGACGTTTCCCGCCGAATTGTGCTTGTGGCGGGTAAGGTTGGAATCCTCGTCCATCGAGCCGTCATTCCCGCGAAGGCGGGAATCCAGGCGTTTGAGCGCGGTCTTTCCTGGGCCTCCGCCTTCGCGGGGATGACCTGCCGCTGACGCATGGCGCTTCACTGAAATCTACCCTCATCCCGCCCCCGCGCGAATCCCCGCATTGCCTGTCCTTGTTCTTC
>JBGTFW010000337.1:0-4806 GCA_041747075.1 Pirellulaceae bacterium | reverse complement strand
ATACCAGGTACCCCCAAACCCTTTTGTCCCAAGCCCCGATAATCGGGGCTTTCTCCAACATTGTTTGTCGCTCCCTTTCGTGGCTTCGCCACTGTCGCCAGTTGTCGGCCAGTTGAGGTAAAAAGGGGGACATTGTACTTTGGAGGTGAAAAGGGGGACATTGTACTTTGTTGGGGTTGAGGATAGTCGCGTGGACGGAATGGAACGCAGAGAGACAGAGACGGGAAGTGGAAAGGGGGACATTGGAAGTGGAAAGGGGGACATTGTACTTTTTTGGAGGGGGTTGAAGAGGGGTTGAGGGAGTGGGAAAGGGGTCAAGTCTCGTTTCTTAGGTCAAACCGCTTCGCAAGACCAATCGATGCGCCCCTCGGGCGCGCTTCAGGTACTCCGGAATCCCGCCCTGGGTTCCCGCTTTCGCGGGAATGACGCGCGGGTTGAAGCGCTGGTTGAAGCGCGGCATGAGGAGCTGGCTGATGGCCCGCGCTCCGGCGCGGGTGACCTGAATGCTGCCCTGGGTTCCCGCCTTCGCGGGAATGACGCGTGAGTGGAAAGGGGGACATTGTACTTTTTCGGGGTCGACGATGGTCGCGTGCAGCCTTTCAAGTCCACGCGCGAACAGGTTACATGCTCAGCAATAAATCGGTTTTTGCGAAGGAATGGAACGCTGAGACACAGAGACGCAAAGGAGCAGCGGGTCGTATTCCTCCGCATCTTTGCGTCGTTGCGACATGGTTGCTGGCCGCATGAGCGGGTTGGAGCGAAACGGGTCGTTTTCCTCCGCATCTTGCGTCGTTGCGACTCCGCGTCAATTTCCAATGGACGAATGTCGCCATCGACCCGGGCCGAAACTCTCCGCGAGTTCCGCTACTGCCGGAACGACCCGCATCAGCGATAAAAACTCGACAGGTTCGCGGACCGGCAATTGTAGCGGAAGCCGCCAAGGCTTTCGACCGCATTGGTAGCGGAAGCCGCCAAGGCTTTCGACGCGCTGGATTTCAAGCGCGAGCGTTGTTTAAGCAATTATTAATCGCTGCGAAAATCGAAACTCTCCGCGAGTTCCGCTACGGGAGATGCTTGTTGCGAGTGGAGCGCGATCCGGTTGCCCTCGCAATCAACGATCACAGCGCGATGTCCGTGGGGACCGATTGAATGCTTGTCCCGCACGACGCGACCGCCGTTGTCCCGCGCCGCCTGAATGGCTTCATCCAGTCGGCCATTGACGCTCAGATAGAGTAATGGTCCATTCTCCGACGGTTGATTGTCATCGGTATGGCAAAGGCAGCCGGAAACGTTTTCGCTGGCGTGTGGCAGCAAGCCGAACTCGAAGCCCTCAGACGACTCCTTGTTCACCGGCGCGTCCAGGACAGCCGAATAAAACCGGATCGCGCGGTCCAGATCGGTCACTGGAATATCGGCCCAGCAAATGGTGTTGTTAACGCTCATTACGATCTCCCGGTCGTGGTTGGTACTTCGCGCCACGTTGGCGACGACAAGTTATTAGCGTAAAGTCAATAATCCATTGCACAAGGCCGGGCCCACGAATCTTTTTTTTCGAAATACAATACTGAAAAGGCGCAGCCAACCAAGGCTCTCTCTCCCCCACACCCTGCTGCACTTTAGGTGAAGTTCGCCTAAAGTGCAGACACCTGCCAGCATTCTCAACCAGCGTGGGGGAGATAGGCGGGTTGAGCCGAATCGTGAACCGAGACACCCACTCGAAAGGTGACGCCCCATGCACTGGATCAAAGAGCGTTTGAAACAACGATTCCTTATTTGGACGGTTGCCGCCTTGTCAGGCATATCGACCCATCAAGCGACGGCGCAGCCACCTGAAATTCCGCGGATTGGCGAGCGGTTGACCGTCGAACAGGTCTCCGCCTTCGCCGATCTGGCGCTCAAGGGGATGGACACCGAATATCCCAACAAGCCGTCGGTCGTGTTGACGGGCCCCGAATCGATCGTCGCGCCTCGCGAAATCTTTCCGGCGTTTTACGGGTGCTTTGACTGGCACAGCAGCATCCACGGGCACTGGATGCTGGTCCGCTTGCTGAAACTTTATCCGGACCACCCGCGGGCAGCGGAAATTCGCGCTCGCCTCGACGAGCACCTGACCGCCGACAACCTCGCGCGCGAAGCGGAGTATTTCTCCCGCGACTCCAATCGAAATTTCGAACGGATGTACGGGTGGGCGTGGGCCTTTCGGCTGGCCACCGAATTGCAGTCGTGGGAAGACGAAGAGGGCCGTCGCTGGCGGGAAAACCTTCGCCCGCTCGAGTCGGTGCTGCTCGAACGCGTTCACGGCTACTTGCCGAAATTGACGTATCCCATTCGGACGGGAGTTCATCCGGACAGCGGATTCGCGCTGGCCCAGTTGCTGGACTATGCGCGAGCGATGGATGCCGCCGACCTCGAGGAGCTTGTCGTTTCCCGAGCACGGGACTACTACCTTGCGGATCGGGGATACCCGGCGGCCTTTGAACCTTCGGGCGAGGATTTTTTTTCGTCGGGGCTCAATGAAGCGGACTTGATGCGCCGCGTCCTGTCACGCGATGAATTTGCCAAATGGCTAACGGCGTTCATGCCGGAACTGGGCGTCGATCCGAATCATCGCCTTCATCAGCCCGTGGAAGTCTCCGACGTCACGGATGGCAAGATCGTGCATTTGGCTGGACTCGACTTGTCTCGCGCATGGTGCTTGCAAGGCATCGCCGACTCGTTGCCGGAGAGCGATTCGCGGCGGGAACTGCTGCGCGCCGCGGCGGAGTCCCACGCGGCGACCGGATTCAGTTACGTCTTTAGCGGTCATTACGAAGGCGAGCACTGGCTGGCGACCTTTGCCGTCTACACGCTGACGGGCGTCGGGACCGGCGACTAGTTGGACAGCGCCACTTTTTGTGGAAATCCGCGAGAATACAAGCACGACGCGCGAGCGAGTGTGTTTCGGCGTAACCCACTCACTCGCTTGCGCTTCGTGCTTGTATTGGCAACCAAAGGCTTGTATTGGCAACCAAAGTGGCGCTGTCCAGCTAGGGATTGGTCGATCAACGAGTGGCCGGGGCATCTTGTCCCTGGCAGTCGCAGCCACGATCGCGGCTACGTGGCTGTGCGAAACGGGTGATTGAGAGCCGGACAAGATTCCGCTACAATCCGGGAGTTCGTTTTTGTTGCACGCGTCGTCCTCGCGGCCGACTGCCTCTATTTAATTGGAGTACTGCGATGTTCCGGTTCGCGTTGTTGTCGTTGTTGTTGATTGCCATGTTGATGCCCGCACTTTCGATCGCACAGGAAAAGCCGCAAAAAATCGCATCCGTGGAGGGCGTTACGGAATACCGCCTTGCTAACGGCGCGCGGGTGCTGTTGTTTCCCGAGCCTTCCCGGCCCACGGTAACGGTGAACATGACAGTGCTGGTCGGATCGCGGCACGAGGGGTACGGCGAGGCGGGGATGGCCCACTTGCTCGAACACATGGTTTTCAAAGGGACGCCCGCGTTCCCGGATATCCCCGGTGCCCTGAAAGATCACGGGGCGAGTTACAACGGAACGACCAATTCGGACCGCACCAATTATTTTGAAACGTTGCCGGCAACCGACGAGAATCTCGAATTCGCGATTCGCATGGAATCGGACCGGCTTGTCAACAGCTATGTCCGCCACGAAGACCTGATCAAGGAGTTCACGGTCGTCCGCAACGAATTTGAACGGGGTGAAAACAGCCCCCAGGGGATTCTCTCCCAGCGGATCACGGCCGCGGCCTTTGAGTGGCACAACTACGGAAAATCGACAATTGGCAACCGTTCCGACATCGAGCGCGTGCCGATCGACAATCTCCAGGCGTTTTACCGGAAGTTTTACCAGCCGGACAACGTCGTCCTCATCATCGCCGGCCGATTCGACGAAGAGCGCGCGGTGGAACTGGTCGACAAGCACCTGGGGATCATCCCGCGCCCGGAGCGCAAGCTCGATGCCACCTACACGGAGGAACCGCCTCAGGACGGCGAACGATACGTCGAGTTGCGTCGTGTCGGCACCGTCGGTGCGCTGGCAGCGGCCTTTCACATCCCCGCCGCCGCTCATCCGGACTGGGCAGCGCTTTCGATCCTTGCGAGCGTCCTGAACGAGGACAAGATCGGGCTCCTGGAAAAGGAACTCGTCGAAACGGGGATCGCCACCAGTGCTTCGGCGCGTTGCGGTTCGTCGCACGACCCCGACCTCTTTTATTTCTCGGTTCAACCGAAGGAAGAAAACCTTGAGGAAGTTCACGATGCGATGCTGGCCCTGCTCGACGAGCTTGGCGAGCAGACTTTCGCAAAGGACGCCGTCGACCGGGCCTTGCTCCGCGCCCGTCGCCAGTCGGAGAATCTGATGGTTGACGCCGGCAGCATGGCGCAGGCGCTCAGCAGTGCTTCCTCGGTCGGGGACTGGCGCTTGCTCTTTTTGCAACGCGACCGCATTGCCAAAGTGACGGTCGACGATGTCAACCGTGTGGTGGGAACGTATTTTCCCGCTCACAACCGGACTGTCGGGATGTTCGTGCCGGTCGACGAGCCGCGTCGCGCGGAAATCCCCGTCGTCGCCTCGATCGACGACGTGGTCAAGGACTACGAAGGTGGAGAAGCGATCGCATCCGGCGAGGCGTTCGATCCGACACCTGAAAATATCGATGCTCGCACGGAAACCACGACCGTGGACGGCGTCAAGGTCGCGATGCTTCCGAGAACAACGCGCGGCAGCACCGTCGATATGGTCGTGACGTTTCGATTTGGCAACGAACAATCACTTGACGGAAACACGACTGCCGCCGGATTG
>JBGTFW010000336.1:0-28563 GCA_041747075.1 Pirellulaceae bacterium | reverse complement strand
CTCGATCTTCAGATTCGAAGCCAGGTTCCGCAATTCGTTGACCGTGCGGCATGACACCGTTCCTACTTTTCCAATTCGATCAGGCCGAATGCCACCCGGTCGCCGGCGTCGCCCGTCGGTTGCGTGAACTTGTCCTCCCCGGCATGAACGACGAGTGCCTTGCCGACGATCGAATTCGACCCGCTAAGCTTGATGACCGAGTCGGTTATATTCACTTTCGCGACGCCGTCCTGATTCGCCTCGATATTTCCGAGATCGCCGACGTGTCGTTCCTTGTCGGCAGGTCGCCCATGCGGCTGCTTCGTTGGATCGAAGTGATCCCCGGCTGATTTGCCGGTTTTCTTGTCAGAGATATCGCCCGTGGCATGAACGTGAAAGCCGTGTTTGCCAGGTGTCAAGCCCTTGATTTCCCCGCTGACCGTCACCATCTCGCCTTTTTGCGTAAAGTGCAAGGTTCCGGTAACGCCGCTCCCGCCGATTTCCTCAAGGTTGCACATCGCAACCATGGTGGCGTTCTTGTCATTGGACATGGCCCCGGAATTACTATCGGGCTGACTTGGCCCGTTGTCCCGCTTAGGCTCGCAACCGGGCAAGGCAATCGCGATTGTGCCAAGGGCAATGAGAATGAACTTGCTGAAATTTCGTGGCATCGAGGAGTACTCCGGGAAAAAAATCGGGATCGGGCGCTTGAAGTCCCCTCCCCTGCAGCCCGCGTGCCAACCGAATTCGCTTCCCACCGCCCTTTCCGAATCGCGAATGGTGAGCAAACTGTTTCATTTATGTCATGCATTGGTGAGCGGGCGGCTACCATCCTGGGCGAAAGGGAATCGGGCCCGACCGGTGGTTAAGCGAAGCGACACCCCTGGAAACCCCGGAAATCCATGCCCCCTTGCCTCTCCGAGAGATCGCAGCGGATCGTTGGTCCGTCGACATACCAACTGGCGTTTTGGTCTCGGGCAGCATGAAGTATCCTACCGGAATAGCGCCAAGCTTGTTCATAACCACAAATCAGTTTAGATCTTTGGATTGTCATCAGCCGTTCGCCTCCCCTGGTTCGGTAACGACTTCATGAACGCCCACCGTTTCAAACAAGAAAACCATCGACCCATTGAAACTTGATCGAACTCAGTTGGATCCGTTAAATGCAGAGCCGCGGTGGATCGCATCACGACGTTCTGTCGCGTCGCAACCCGCCGATGTCTTGCGACGACGCGCCGCAGAAATCGTCCTTGGCCTGTCGACGGGCGTGATGCTCTTGCTCCTCTTCGGTCGCGCGGCGGGATCGATCGCCCCGGCCAATGGACCCTGGTCGCAACTTGCCTTGTTGACCGGCGGGTGGCTGGCCGCCGCGGTCGTCACGCGGGAATGGATGTTCACCCGGACGGCAGGATGGATTCCGTACGGATTTGGAATCTTGTCGATCGTTTTTCTCGCGGCGATGTCACCAGACGTTCCCATGGCGTTTGCCGCAACGACCCCCGTTGTTCTCGTGGTCTGCGGTTCCTTGTTCCTTGTCAAAAACAGGTCGCGATCGGCGTTAACCTCGCAGCCGGATACCGCGAATGCCGCCCCCTCCGTCGAGACGCCAGCAATCGACGCGGTTTGCAAGACTCCGGAAAAGGAATTCGCCGCCGCACCGACTCCCGTTTCACCTCTTGATCAATCCGCGGAGGTGGAAACCGAGCCAGACACCGAATCCGAAGCCGGCGACGAGGAAGCCGGTAATCTGTGGCAGTCTGTTCAGCGCGAATTCGGAATCGACGTCGCCTTGACCAGAAACGTCACTTGCTGGAGTTCGCCCGAAGGGGAGCAGACGATCGTGGCGAACCTGCGATGTGAAATTCCCGGCGCAACCCGGTCCACCACGGTCCACGTTCCTTTTTGGCCCTTTCTCGACGCGACTCCGGAAGTCTTTTGTCGGGTCATCGACGGTGCGGAGGCCGAAACGCGCGTGACCGTCGCGCGGCCCAACGGCGTGGCGGTCGAAGTAACCTTGAAGAACCCGCCATCGGCGGACCACAATACGGTGGTTCTTGTGGAGATCGTCGCGATCGGCGCGGCGAGTGAATCATCGACGTCGGCGGCCTGACGCCGCTTGCAAGGCAATCTCGCTCCTCCACGTTACGTGTCCCGTCGCATTACGCCTGCATCATGAATCCGGAACTCGTTGAAACCCTGCGACGTTTCAATCAGATTCATGCGATTCGGTTCATCGATGAACTCGACGCGAACAGCCGTTGGGAGCTGGAAAACGAGCTTGCGAATATTGATTTCGAGCTGATCACCGCGTTGCATGCATCTCGCGGGACGGCTCAATACTGGACGGAGATGGCGCAGCACGCCCTTCCGCCGGTTGCAATTCGGCTGAACCATGCCGAGGATAACCCCATTACCCGCGACGAGGCAAATGAGCGGGGTGCCGAAGCGCTGGCGGCCGACGAGATCGGAATGGTTCTCGTCGCCGGCGGCCAGGGAACGCGACTCGGATTCCCTCATCCCAAGGGAATGCTGCCAATGGGTCCTGTCTCCGGACGCACGCTCTTTCAAATTCACATCGACAAGCTGCTGGCGATCCACGAACGGTACGGCGTCGCGGTTCCGCTGTATGTGATGACAAGCCCGGCGACGCACGCTGAAACGGAAGCGTTCCTGAATCGGCATGACTGGTTTGGATACCCGCGGGGCGCGCGGAACCTTTTTTGTCAGGGGACGATGCCGGCCCTCGATATCGAGACGGGCCGCTTGTTGCTTCGCGCTCGCGGACGACTGGCGCACAGTCCGGACGGGCACGGCGGAATGCTGGCGGCGCTTGTCGAAAGTGGCTCGCTGAACAATCTGACGAATCGCGGTGCTCGACAGGTCTTTTACTGTCAGGTTGACAATCCGCTTTGCCAGATTTGCGATGCCGCGACGATCGGCTATCACCTGTTGACCGGTTCGGAGATGACGTCTCAGGCAATTCCCAAGGCAGACCCGTTGCAGCACGTCGGCAACCTCGTCGAGATCGATGGAAAGATTCGCGTGATCGAGTACAGTGACTTGCCGGACGAAGTAGCCACGGCGACCAATGCCGACGGCTCACTTCGCTTGTGGGCCGGAAGCATCGCGGTCCATGTATTTGACGTTGATTTTCTCAACCGGATGTCCGAGCATGCCAACGCGTTACCATTTCATCTGGCTCGCAAGAAAGTTCCGTACATTGACGCCCGCGGCGAGCGCGTCGAACCCGATGAGCCCTACGCGCTCAAGTTTGTGCGGTTTATCTTTGACGTGCTCCCACTGGCCGGGCACTCAATCGTCGTTGAGGTCGTTGCGGACGAGGCATTTTCGCCCGTCAAGAATGCTGATTCCGCACCGAAGGCAACCGTCGCAACGGCACGGCAAGCCATGAGCGAACAGGCCCGCCGGCGATTGCGCGACGCGGGGGTTGCTTTTGACGAGTCGGTTGCGATGGAGATTTCGCCGCGACTGATGGACGATCCCGCGGCGCTGAAGGCACGCACCGCCGAGTTACCGGCCGTCAACAAACCGCTCTTCATCCACTAGCCGGGGAACGATCGATATGTTGCACGCCATGATCATGGCCGGTGGTTCGGGGACGCGGTTCTGGCCCGCCAGCCGTCGCGCGCGGCCCAAGCAGTTGCTTTCCCTCGTTGGGGAGGACTCGATGCTACAGGCCTCCGCACAACGGCTGGAGGGTCTGGTTCCCGCCGAAAACATCCTCATTCTCACCAACGAGATTCTCGTTGCCGCGACACGAAAGCAACTCCCCGCACTCCCGCCAGCCTCGATTATCGGCGAGCCGTACAAGCGCGACACGGCACCATGCATTGGTCTCGCCGCCGCGCTCATCGCGAGGCGGGACCCCGATGCGACGATGCTGGTAACCCCCGCCGATCATGTGATCCCGGACGTTGACCGGTTTCACGCGGCAATTCGCCACGGCGAAACGCTTGTCGACGAGGACCCCGCGCGACTGGTGACGTTCGGAATACCGCCCACGTATCCGGCCGAGGTTTTCGGATACATCGAACGCGGCGAACCGGTCGCCGACGGAGTCTGGCAAGTTGCCAGGTTCCGCGAGAAACCGGACGTTAAATCCGCTCGAACGTTTGTTGAATCAGGGCGATTCTACTGGAACGCCGGCATTTTCATGTGGCGGTGCAAGACGATCCTCACGGCGCTCCGCGAATTTGAACCGGCGATGATGGACCCCATCGATCGAATCGTCGAAGCACGAGACACCGCCGATTTCGAAAAGGTCTTTCGCGAGGAATTTTCGGCCGTCAAGGGAAAATCGATCGACTACGCAGTCATGGAACATCACCCCAACGTTTGCGTGATCGAGGCGCCTTTTGACTGGGACGACGTGGGAAACTGGACTGCCATCCCGCGCCTCAGAGGGACCGACGATTCCGGAAACTCGACAAGTGGCAAGTATTTAGTCATTGACTCAAGGGACTGTATCGTCCAGTCGTCCGGTGACCATCTGGTTGTCACGCTGGGGATGGAGGGCTGCATTGTCGTCCACACCGACGATGCGACACTGGTTGCGCGTGTCGACAACGAATCGGGAATCCGCAGGATTGTCGAGGAACTTGAGTCCAGGGGAATGGATGCATACCTTTGAATGGGACGGCGATCGGAGATGTTGGACCACGGATGTTGGACTACGGATGTTGATTTATGAACGACCTCAAGACCCTGATCCTCGTGACGCTACTTGTCCTTGCGGGACGGGGGCCGCAATCTCGCGCGCAGGAGGACACGATGAAGCAACCTGACGGAGAACCCGTCACGTACTGGAACCTGAAATGGGCCACCTTTGGCGGCAAGCAATTCTGGACCGACGTCGTTCACTTGCGCGGTTATCGCATCCAGCAAAATGCCCTGTCGGGGCATTACCGGTTGCTTGACCCGTCGAACCGTCGGTTGTCCTGGGGCAATTGGTCTGGCTGCCGCGAGGAACTCGATCGGGTCGCACTCGAAAAGGGAATGAAGCCAGTTGACGGGCGGGTGGTGATTGTGCTGCATGGTCTTTCGCGAACGCGGTCGGCGATGCGCTCGATCAGCGATTTCCTCGAGCACGAAACGGATTTGCACGTCGTCAACTTGTCGTACGCCAGCGGACGCGGGGGGCTGGAGCAACACGCGGCGGCGCTGGAAAGCGTTATCAGAAATTTGCCCGAGGCGACTGAAATTGATTTCGTCGGCCACAGTCTTGGAAATATTGTCGTTCGATATTATCTCGGCACGCGCGGTCATGACCCGCGATTCCGCAGGATGGTGATGCTGGCACCGCCGAACCACGGTTCCGCGCTGGCAAGAATCCTTCAGTCCAACGTTGTCTTTCGCACGGTGACCGGCGAGTCCGGACAACAAATGGCCGGCCAGTGGGAGCAGATTCGCGAGAAACTGGCGACGCCCGAATTCGAATTCGCGATCATTGCCGGAGCGAGCGGCAGGATTTCCAACCCGGTGATTGGCGGCTCGAACGATCTGGTTGTAAAACTGGAAGAAACGCGGCTGGCCGGCGCGCGGGATTTCTGGCAAGGGGAGTTCTGGCACTCAACGATCATGAATGAAGAGGCGGTTCACCGCGCAACTGCGAATTTCATCGAGCACGGCTGGCTCCGCTCTGAGGACGAACGCCAACCCATCGAAGAAGACCTTGCCGCCGAATCCAGTGACGACGAGGGCCCCTGACGCTGGACGACCCGAATGTCAAGCCGACGATTCCCTCCCGCGGCCGGGTTGCGGGTATCGATTACGGCACGGTCCGCATCGGCGTCGCGGTCACCGATCCCGAACGACGATTCGCCAGCCCGCTGGAGAATTACTCTCGACGGACTCCCCGCCTCGACGACGAGTATCTTTCGCGCCTGTTCCGGGAAGAGCGTGTTGTCGGGCTGGTCGTCGGATTGCCGGTGCATTTAAGTGGCGATGAAAGCGCCAAATCGATCGAGGCACGGAGTTTTGGCGCGCATCTGGCGGAGTTGACCCACCTGCCTGTCGTCTTCTTCGACGAACGCTACACCAGCGCCATTGCGGAGCAGTTATTGACCGGTGCCGGGCTGACGTCACGCAAACGAAAGGCCCGCATGGATAAACTCGCCGCCCAGATTCTCTTGACCGCCTGGCTGGAATCGACCGACGGTGCGTCGTGCGACCCGCTCGGGTAACAAATCCTGCCTGGCAAACGGCGGCAAGTCCCTTTTCTTCAAGTTTTCCAGGCCCACTGCGGAAGCATTTCAGCCCGAAATGTGGGGATTTTGCGCAAATCCGCGTCGTTTCGGAATGGCCCCGGGCGATTGACCCGACCATTGTTCCCAATTAGGATGGACTTAATTGACAGGATACATCGACCTGTCGCCCCCCCCCTTAATTGACAGGATATGTCGACCTGTTTTCCCTTCCTATTTTGTGGAGTCCTACCATGAAACGCATCGCTTTTGTGATCGCAGCGGCCGTCATGTTGAGCGCGTCAACGGCGTCGGCACAATTTAACATCAGTTCGGCCGGCTTCATTGCAGATCAAACCGCGGCCGGGAACCTTTTTATCGGTCTCGAGACGTTTGAAGTCAACACCGCCGCTCCAGGTGCTATCCTTGGCTTTGGCGACCCGCTGGCGCAAGGCGTAGCCAATGGACCATTTCCGGTCGGGAACCTATTTCCGATTACCATCCAGTCAAACACTGACCCAACAGGAGCCACCCCGATCCCCCAGGGTGCCAATGGTTTGGTGTTCGTTGAACAAACTGCCGGCTTTGGAAATGCATCCGACATCGTTCTTTCGAACACATTCGTCAATGGCCTGGATTTCATTTTTAGTGCCTCGGATAACATCACGGGTGTTGGATTTGACGTTCTCAATTTGTTAGGTGGACCCACGGTCAGTATCCAGGTTTTTGATACAAACAACGTCTTGTTGGCCGCGACAGTCAGTCCAGCCAACGCCGGCGGAACCAATTTCCTCGGATACACGGCTGCCCCGGGTACATTCATCGGACGCATCAATATTTTTGACGCTGCTGGAGCCGAAGGTGGTGACAATATCCTGTTGTTTACCGTTCCCGAGCCAGGTTCGATGAGCCTCCTGCTGGTTTGCGCAGTTTGCCTGGTTGGTCGCCGTCGCAGATCGCGCGTGTAAAACGACTCCGCTACAGTTCTCTTGTCGTCATGAAGACACGGGCAAGATGGGTTGAGCCGGAAATATACCGGGAGTTGCCCTCGCACTCGACGAAAAGACGCGCGTCGCGTGACCGTCATGACGCCCTAACTGAAACGTTCAATACAACGTTTTCGTCTTGCCGCCAATATTGGTCGCTGTACAACCATCGTGGCGTGCGACACTACCACGGACGGACTCGCAAAATGACCCGTGATATTTTTTTTGGAGTTTTTTTCCAAGCGACTCTCGCTTCCCGCAAAATATTCCTGATTAGTTGGACAGTGCAATGCTTGCGTTGGCACGCCTGCCATAGTGTGAATATTCATTAGCGAATCCCGAATTCCCGCCGTTTGGCAACGGCAGCTACGAACCCCGCGATTCCCGCCGTTTGGCAACGGCAGCTACAAACCCCGCGATTCCCGCCGTTTGGCAACGGCAGCTACGCGAACACCTTCAGACCGGACCAATGGTGGTCCGGCATTTGCACCAATTACAACTTGATTGATTAGCGGAACGCCGGTGATCGCGATCTTTACCGGTTGTTCCAAGAAATCCAAGAATCCACGAATTGTGAATCCCTGCAACGCGCTCGGCGGAGCGTCCGTTCCAGGGCAGCGCACATTCGCCGCTACCTTTTTTTCAGAATTGCGTCAAGGAGACAATCATGAAATATTTTTCCGCGATCTCGGTGCTTGCCGTAATGTTGCTGGCGTTCGGAACGCTTTCGCCAGCGCACGCGCAACAAGACCAAAACCAGAACCCCGAACCTGACCGAGCGAGTCAGCAGAATCAGCAGACGACGCAAGACACCCATGACAAGAATCATTGCGCGATTTGCGGCCTCACGGTTGAAACGGTGACCGGCGCGCAAAGCGGCCTGAAAGTCGTTGAAGTCGAGCCAGGAAGCCCCGCCTCCGACGCGGAAATCCGCGCTGGTGACATGATCGTCTCGATTGACGGCACCGATGTCGCCACCCCCGAGAAACTCAAGGAGCTCATGTCGAAAACCCGGCGGCAGACGACCGAATCGACCGTCAACGTGCGTTTTCGCCGTGACGATCGCGTTCGACAGGCAACGCTGACTCTCGATCCGGCCAACAGCGCCGAGGGAAGTCGCTTGTCCAGCCGCGCGCCAGACGAGCCGCGCAACGATGCGACCGATGCGGCGGAATCCCGCCAGCATGGCGCGTTGGGCGTTTCCCTCGCCACAAACACGGATGGCCAGAATGGTGTCCTTGTCGATGGTGTCTTTCGCAATTCGCCCGCTTCAAAAGCGGGAATCAAGACGGGCGACCGAATTCTGCGCATCAACGGCCAGGCCGTCACCCGGTATCAGGACGTTGTCGATCAGATCATGCGGATGAATCCTGACGCCCAGGTCGAGTTGACGTTGATGTCGAATGGTCAGGAATCAGAAATGGACGTCCGGTTGGCGGCGCGCGGTGCGACGCTGCAAAACGAAATGACGGCTGACTCGCGCGATCCGCGAATGCAATCCGGCCAAAACAGCAATCAATACCAACAAGCATATCCGGGCCAAAATTACGGCACGGTCCCCCCGTACGGCACGGTCCCCCCGACCTGGCAACAGCCGCCGATGTACGGCCAACAATTCCCCTCGACTCAGGGTCAATGGTCCCAGCAGCCTGGTGGAAACCAGCAATGGGTCCAACCGGCTCAACCTGGCGGAAACCAGCAATGGGTTCAACCGGGTCAATACTCTCAACCGGCACCGACAGCGGGACAAAACCAGGGCGACTCCTCGTTGCAGCAAGCGATCACCGAGCTCCGCGCCGAGATTCGGCGGCTTGAACAGCGCGTCAACATGATGGAGCAAAACGGCGAGGGAAGCTCGAATCCCCGATCGGACGAGTCCATTCGCGATCCGGCTCGTAGCGATCGCCGCACGCCGAACGACGGCTCCAGCCAGAACGACGGTTCCGATCGGTAAGGCGTTCTTCAAATCCGCGCCGGTCGCAAGGGTTTCCCCTTGCTCCGGCGATTCAACTTTTTACAACTTTACCCGCAAGGAGACCAGAAATGGCTGCTACTTCAACCGCCCGATGTCCGATGTCGGCTTCGAGCCTGAACAAGGACGAGATCAAGAATCACCAGGACGAGACTCTTGGGAGCGTTCACGACATCATGCTTGATTGCGACTCCGGTCGCGTCGCGTACGTCGTGATGAGTTCCGGCGGCTTTCTCGGCTTGGGGAACAAGCTGTTCGCAATTCCGATGACGTCGCTGTCGCTCGACCGCGATGAGAAGTGCTTCCGTCTCGACGCCCGCAAGGAAACATTCGAGAAAGCGGAGGGTTTCGACCAGAACAACTGGCCGAACATGACGGACCCGAACTGGGAAACGAAAACGCACAAGCACTTCGGGACGCAACCCTATTGGGAAAACCGTCCGCTGTAGTCGATTTTTCCGGACGTGTACCAACTCGTCTCGTTGCATACGGCCCGGCTTGCCTCAAGCGGGCCGTTTTTTCATGCGCTCAATCGCACTCAGCGGTCGCGCGCGTCTTTTCAAGGCGCCGTGGTCGCGAGGCGGCGGCCCGATCGGGGAGGCGCGTCGTCGGGAGGCTCGGGTTCGTCTGGCGCGGCGTCAGTCGTTTTCCCGAACAGCCTTTTCAGAAACGATCCGGCGTCGACCATGAGCGTAAAGACCGACGGGATGAGAATGAGCGTCACGACGGTCGATACCACCAGGCCGCCGAGTACGACGCTTCCCAGTCCGCGATAAAGTTCGCTTCCCGCGCCAGGAAAGAAAACCAGTGGGGATAGTCCAAAGACCGTGGTCAGCGTCGTCATGAAGATCGGCCGAATGCGCGTTCGCACGCTCTTGACCACGGCGTCGCGGGGTGAATCCCCGTCGGCTCGCATGTGAATCAGCGCCTGATGGACGATGAGGATCGCGTTGTTGACGACCGTCCCGACCAGAATAATAAATCCAAGCATCGTCAGCACGTCGAGATTCTGCGGCGGGTCGCCGCGAAACGCGAGATAGACCCCCAGCAGTTTCAATCCAAGGATTCCACCCACCGCGCCGATGGGAACGCTGAGGATAATCACGAATGGATAAACGAAAGATTCAAAGAGAGCGGCCATCAGCAGGTATGTGATGAGCACGGCGAGCAAGAAATTCCATTTCAGGTCCGACCACGTCTCGGCAAGCTTGTCCGCCGTACCACTCAGGCGAATCTGGTAGCCCCCCTCCAGCGCGCCCTCCTCGCGCAGTTGACTGACGATGTTCCCCTCGACGATCTCGATGCACCGTTCGAGAGACATGTCGTCCGGTGGCGTCAATTCAATGGTGATCGCTCGTTGCCGTTCACTGCGAACAATTTGTTCCGGGCCGGCACCAAGGCGGACTTCCACAATCGAATCAAGCCGCACCGGGGCCGGCTCCACCGGCGTCGCGACGTATTCCTTTTCGAGAGCCTGGGTGCGCGACTCGTAACCATCGGAACCGAGGACCATGAGATCAATTTTTTCGCCGCCGATTGAATAGTCGCCGACCCATGCCCCGTCAATCAATGCGTTGACCGCCGCGCCGATCTCGGTGTTTGTCATTCCAAGCCGGCTGGCCTGCGCCGGGCGCGCCACGACGTGCAGTTCCGGACTGGCGAGGTCGAGACCGGGAACGGGTCGCGCCTGGGTATCCGGTCCGAATTCCTCGCGGATGTGCCGCATGATCGTTCCACCTATTTCGACCAGACGAGCCAACTGGGGCCCGACAACCTCGATTTCAATGTCGCGCCCTCCTCCCAGTCCTCTTCCAAAAATGCTCGTCTGCGAGGCAACCACAATCGCCCCTGGCGCGACGTCGCGAAGCACATCCCCCTGGAGGAGCTTGACCAGATCGTGGGCCTTCATCGGATCGTGCGAGCGAAGTCCAACAAACACCATCGTTCCCCGCGCGACGTAAAAAAAGTCGGCGATTATCGGATGGTCCGGCGGCAATTCATCGATCGAATCGAGATCGATGTCCCAGTAGGGTCGCAGTTTTGCTTCCAGCGTTTCGCCGATCTTTCCCATGTGTTCGACGTTGTAGCCGGGCGGAGGCATCACCCGCGCAATGACCAGGTTGCGGTTGCCGGCCGGCAGGTATTCAATTTGCGGCATGAGCCACCACGCCCCCGCGAACGCCGCGAGAACCAGTGCCGCGGTGACGAACAAGCGCCGCAGCCAGCCCCCCTGAATCCACGCATTGGCCCTTGTCACGGCACTGGTGAATCCGTTTCCGGCCGAGGCGATGCGGCGAGCCAGTCGCGTTTGTGTCGTGTAGCCCGGTCCGCTTCGCCGGCCCAGAATGCGTGACGCCGCGACGGGAATCACAAGGACGCTGACGACCAGCGAAATTCCCACGGCCGCGCTGATCGCCAGCGCGATGTCGACAAACAACTGGCCTGCCTCCCCCTGCAGAAAAACTATCGGCAGAAACACGAAGAGCGTCGTCAACGTCGAAGCGAGCACAGCTCCCCAGACTTCCGAGACGCCGCGCCGCGCCGCCGCCCGGGCGCTGTATCCCTGCTGGTGGTAGCGATAGATGTTTTCAAGCACGACGACCGCGTTATCGACGAGCATTCCGACCGCAAAGGCCAGACCAGCCAGCGAAATCACGTTGAGCGAGCGTCCCAGTGCGTTGAGCACCAGAAACGTACCGATGATGCTGACGGGAATCGCGACAGCGATTACGAGTGTCCCCCGCGCGAACCACAATCCCGCGACGACGATCGCCGCCAGCGTCAGTACGAAAAACCACGGCGACACGAACAAGGCCAGCACCGCCGAGCCAGCCAGCAGCGGGATAAACGTCAGTGTCCTCGCTCCGATATGGAGGAAGAGCATGAGAATGATCACGGTCAGTGCGCTGCCGATCACGATATTCTGGTTGACCAGCCCGATCGCCGACTCGACGTAAACCGTATCGTCGTAAACCTGGTTGAGAACGAGTCCGCGACTGGCGAGGACCTCCTTGTTGAGACGATCCATGGCCGCGTTCAGGCCGCTCATCACGTCGAACACGTTCGAGCCAATTTCGCGCTGGACGCTGATCGAAATATTGGAAACACCGTAGCGGCGGACGAAGCCATCGGGCTTCTTGTACCCCAGCGCAACGTCGGCCACGTCGCGCACATAAACGGGAGTGCCATCGTCGCCCGTGGTAATGATCTGGGCTGAAACCTCATCCACCGACTGGTACTGGCCGAGCGTGCGGACGACGTAACGCCGCTTGCCTTCCCAAAAATCGCCCGCCGAGACGTTCAGGTTTTCCGCGCGAAGCACGCTGACGACGTTGGCGATGGTCAGCCCTCGCGCGGCCAGCTTGTCGGGATCAAGCCGGATTTGAAGTTCCCGTTCCTGACCACCGCGAACTTCGGCGTCCCCAACGCCGGGAACCCGCTCAAATTCCGCCTCGATGACGTCTTCGGCGAATTTCCTCAGACTGGTGACGGCGAAATCGTCGGTTACGAGGTCCGCCGCGACGGGATTCCGGTTGACAAATTCGCGCAGCCGAAAGGCCGCAAGCCCGGCGCTCGTCCGGTAGGCGCGGCGAACGTGGTCCAGCTCTTCCGCCAGCTCCGGATGCTCGCGGGCGAATTCATCGAGCCGGGCGGCGTCGGGCGGGCGCGTTCCCAGAATGAACCACGCAATCGAACGATCGGAATTGGACGACGTGCTGATGACCGGGCGGTCGGCATCGAGCGGGTATTCGCGGACCTTTTGAAGCGCACTGTTGACCAGCAGCAGCGCCTCCGGCATGTTCGTCCCGACGGCGAACTCGAGGGAAATCCTTCCCGACGAGTCATTGCATTCGGCGGTCATCCGCGTGACGCCGGTAACGCTCTTGAGCTCTTCCTCCTGTTCGTTGACGATCTCCTCTTCGATCTCCTGGGGGCTGGCACCGGCCCACGTCGTCTCGATCGAGATCCTTGGCTGATCAACGTCGGGTGCCAACTGGATCGGCATCCGAAAGGCAGCAATCAGTCCGAACAACACGATCAGTATGACACCCACGGCGACCTTGACGGGATGGTCCAGCGGCGAGGGACCGGCGGCTATTTCCGTGGTTTCGCGTCGCGCCGTGTTGACAGGGTCAGTCGTCATGATCAAAAAGGCAGGTTGCGGATTGCGCACCAGATAATTGCGACGGATCAGGCAAACGTTTCATTATGCCAAATCGGGAACCACTACGGTTTTGAATCGTCCTTCAAAACTTCGACCGACTGGCCCTCCCTCAGTCGTTCGTTCCCGTGCGTCACCACACGGTCGCCATCGTGAATCTCGCCCTTGACGGAAATCCACTGGTCGTCGGCGGCACCGGTTTGCACTTCGACCCGGCGGACGGTGCCCTCATCGATTACAAAAACTGCCGTTGACTGCTGGCCGAGAACCAGCGCGTCCTTGGGGACCATCACCGCCAATTCCCTTTCACCGACATTGAGCGACACCGTGGCAAGCAGTCCGGGATACAACCGGTGCCGATGGTCGTCCGACGATGGGTTGGCGATTCGCACGATGATCGGCACGGCGCGAGTTCGCTCGTCAGCAATGGGAATGATCGCGGCGACCGCGCCTTCCACGGTCAAATCAAGCGCATCGACGCGAACGCTCACGGCAAGGGCTCCTCCAGGCCCGGCGGACGCAACGGAGTCCTGCAAACTGGCGAGGTACTCCTGGGGGATGCTCACGCGCATTTCGATCGGGTCCATCTGGATCAGTTCGATGGTCGGCGCGCCCTGCGTCACCCAATTGCCGCGTTCGACGTGAACGGCCGTCACGTACCCGGAAAAGGGGGCGGTAATGGTGTACTTGTTTCGCAGGTCGTCGAGTCGATCGAGTTCCGCCTGGCCGGCGGCGACGGTATGGCGTGCAATGAGCAGGCGCACCTCGCGCGTCGATTCGAGCTTGCCGAGCTCCGCTTCGGTGGCAAGCAGTGCCTGGGCCTGGGACTTGAACTGGGAACGGCTCTCCTCCAGTTCACGTTGCGAGGCGGACACACCGAGCGACTCCATCCGGCGAAAGACCTGTTGCGCGTAATCTCGCTGCGCCGTCATCTGTCGCATCGTGGCGCGCGCCAGTTCGATCTCGGCGGGAATTGACAGCTCCAGTTGCTCGACCGCCTTTTCACGCAACTGCAGTTCGATTCGCGCCGCCTCGTATTCCAGGTCAATCGTGGCGCGTTGAATCTCCACCAGCTTCTGGCCCTCCGCGGGCGATCCGTCCGCCGCTTCGACCGGCCCAGTGACGCGCTGGCCCTCGTCCACCAAAACTTCGGCGACCCGATCCTCAACCGCGCTGCCGATTACGGCGCGGCGAACGGGCTGGAGCGTTCCGATAAACGTCTGCTGGCGATTCAGTTCGCGCGTCATTGCCGACGCAGCGCGAACAACGGCGGGCCGATCCGCTCCGGGCCGCCGCTGGGCGCGTGCCTGTCCCGGGCAAATCATCGCGAGGACGATTCCCGCGAACGTAAAGGCAAAAATCCTGCTTCGAGAATGTACTGGAAAAGATATCCGTTTAATCATTTGGTCGCAGGGAATTAGCTGGACAAGCGAGACGATTGCGGTATTACAAGCCCGAAGCGCAGGCGCGTGAACGACTCGCGGCATATCCGCACTATCCAACCAGTTTGACACAACTGGGTTTCCGGAAAAGACTTGTTCTTTCTATTTCCCGAAGCAAATCAGGCCGGGAAGACCGCGAAAGACCGGTTTTTCCGCAAAAATCAGTGGCTGCCAGGCTTACCAGGCTACTCAACTGCGCCCCCGCTTGCGGAATTCGCGGCACGACCAATGAGCACCAAAATCCACCGTGCGATTCCCCCAGGTCGCGGATAAACGATTGCGGGCGCTGAAGGGGTTGTTGACGCCTGGATTCCCGCCTGCGCGGGAATGACGCGTATCGTCGCGCGGGAATGAGGCGCGGGAACGACGCGGGTCTGAAGCTGCACGCGAAGGACTTCAACGGGCTGCTTGCGCAACCGGCGAACCTGATACAATGACGATGTGAAACCGAATCCTGATTTTCTGATACTGCTGAACCAGTTCAATGAAACGCTGCGCAATTGCCGCGCGGTTTTCGTCGACGGGGGACGCGAAGTCGTCGAACACTACCCGCACCTGCTCTCACGCCCGGGCGCGGATTTTCTCAACATGATGGACGACCTGCATCGCGGATTGATGCTGAAGTTGTTCGTTGAAATCGGCGGAAGCGACGGTCTCTATACCGAAGCCGAGGAACACCTCGCGGGAGTCCTCTTTTTTCACTTGTGGCACCGCCAACTCGGCAAGTCGGAGGTCCGTGATTCGCTTCGCCATGTCGCGTCGCAGGCGGCGAGCGTCAAGTGGCCCAGTCTTGTTCGCCCCTTTGCCGAGATCGAACCGCTTCGCTACAGGATTCCCGAACTGGAAACGGCGATTGTCCGGATCGGCAACTTGATCGCGCGGTCCGACGGGCGGG
This sequence comes from Pirellulaceae bacterium, assembly GCA_041747075.1. Taxonomy (GTDB): domain Bacteria; phylum Planctomycetota; class Planctomycetia; order Pirellulales; family Pirellulaceae; genus CAJQPP01. The sequence continues at coordinate 12,924 of JBGTFW010000336.1, read as the reverse complement.
CGACGTCGCTCGAACTGGAAGCGCTCAAGGCCATCCAAACCGAAATCCTCGATTGTCTGGGGAGCGCACTGCGCGACCGCGGGGGGGAACGGGAACCGACGGAGCAACGCCGCCCTGGCAATATCGAGATTCGGAATGACCCGTCGATCGGGTCCTTTCCCGACGGATTGGCGGAAGACCCGGCAAGCGAATCCAACGGCGAAAAACAAACAGCGACGCCGTCGAAACCCTCGCAACCGGACCTGAAAGAGTCACTCGACAAGCTCGAAAAGTTGATCGGCCTGTCGAACGTCAAGAATGAAATCAAGACGCTTGTCAATTTTCTGAAAGTCCAACAGAGCCGGACGGCAATGGGCTTGCCCGCGAATCCCGTCACGCTGCACATGGTGTTTGCCGGGAATCCGGGAACGGGCAAGACAACGGTGGCGCGGATACTCGGTGAGATTTACGCCGCCCTCGGCCTGCTTGAAAAAGGGCATTTGGTCGAAACCGATCGCGCCGGTCTCGTCGCCGAGTACGCCGGTCAGACGGCGGTCAAGACCGAGCGGCTCGTCGATCAGGCGCTCGGTGGCCTGCTCTTCATTGACGAGGCGTACAGCCTTGCCGCATCGGATCGCGACGATCCGTACGGTGCCGAGGCGGTGCAAAAACTGCTCAAGCGCATGGAGGATGATCGCCAACGGCTGGTGATCGTTCTCGCGGGTTACCCGGAAAAAATGGACCGTCTCCTCAGGAGTAATCCAGGTCTTTCATCGCGATTTCCCCACCACATCACTTTCCCGGATTACACGCCACCGCAACTGGCGTGGATTTTTGAAGGGATGTGCGATCACAACCAGTACCGGATGGACGGGTTGACGCGGGCGCGATTGCAGGCCGGGTTCGAATGGATGTTTGAACGCCGCGATGAACACTTTGGCAACGGCCGCACGGCGCGGAATTTGTTTGAACAGTCGATCCGACGCCTTGCCAACCGTGTCGTCGAGTCGCGAGAAATGTCGCGCGATTTGCTTTCGCGGTTTGAACCATCCGACATCGAGTTTGAGGGAGTTCCACGCGTTCACCTCGATCTGGAACGCCTTGAGTCTCTCAGGTACAGCACGCATTGCCCGGATTGCATGTCAGCCGTCGTGGTCGGCTGCGGATTGCTGGGGCGTCGTGTCGAATGCAGGCGTTGCAAACACCAGTTTCGAATCGGCTGGTGCGAACCGGCAAACGAGGACTCCCATCGATGAGCGGACTGAAGTTTCTGGTTTTTGTGGTGTTGACGGTCATTTCGTGGGGAGTCTACGGACCGGTCCTCCATGCCGGCCAGGTCGCACTGGGAGAAAACGGAAGCCTCAGCCGGTGGAAGCCGCTGATTTGTGTCGGGCTGGCCTACTTTCTCATTGCCGTGGTCTACCCGATAATCGTGATTCCGCGCGAGGGAAAGGGGAACTGGTCGATCTCGGGCATGGTCTGGTCCTTCGCGGCCGGCGCGGTGGGAGCGATTGGCGCTCTGGGAATCATTCTGGCGTTCATGTTCGGCGGCACGCCCGTTTTCGTCATGCCGCTGGTTTTCGGATTCGCGCCGGTCATCAATACGTTCGTCACGGCGCTGATGGCCCGCACCATTCGTCAGGCGTCGCCCATGTTCTATCTGGGAGTACTCGTCGTGGCGATTGGCGGAGCGGGAATCATGTTTTTCAAGCCTGCACCGGCGGCGCGCCACGCGGCGGTTACTGAAACGAGCGCAACGTCGATGGTCCAGGAGTCCGGCTCGAATCCCGTCGTCACTGACATGCCTGTGACCCCCGTGGTGAACCGCCCGCACGGCCCGGCGATCGAGTATTGGCTGCTCATCGGTTCGGTTGCACTGACGGCCCTTTGCTGGGGCAGCTACGGCCCGATCCTTCACAAGGGACAGTCAAAAATGGGGGGCAGTCGCCTGCGACCCTTTCTGTTTGTGGGATTGGCGTATTTGTTTGTTGCCGTCGTCCTGCCAGTGGCCTTGTGGAACTGGCTTCCCCCCGATCCCGGAACGATCAATACGCGAGGCGTCCTCTGGTCGCTGCTGGCCGGTGCGGTCGGGGCGGGCGGTGCCCTCGGGATCATCTATGCGTTCAATTTTGGCGGCAAGCCGATCACGATCATGCCGCTCGTCTTTGGCGGCGCGCCGGTCATCAATACATTCACAACGGTGTTCACCAATCCGCTGGGTGGACGGTTCTCGACGCCCTTTTATATCAGTCTCTTTCTTGTCATCGGCGGGGCGGTCGTCGTGTTGGTCTGCGCGCCACGCGGTCACGCCGCTCCGGAGAAACGTGCGGGAAAGGACTCTCCATGACGACACGGGAATCGGCCAGCGAATTCGTCACGGATTCTGAACGCATGGCGCGGATCGAGGAATTGCTGACCCACGTCTGGATGGTTCGCACCTTTCTCAAGCACTGTGAAGAGGCCGAGGAAGACGACGAGCTTCGCGACGTTTATCGGGGACTTTACGACTATATGATGGCGCTCAGCGGTTCGGTCGTCGCGGCGGGACCGGAGGCGTATCTGAAGATGGCGAAAAAGAAGCTGCGGAGGCTCCGCGAGGCGACGGAGCTGTTTTTGGAGATTCAGCCCGAAATCTCGACGCACACGAATTTCCAGATGGCTGCCCGCTCGCTGACGATTGCCGTCGGCCAAATCACGCGCCTCGTCGAACTACCAAACGGCTCCGAAAGCACGCGGGAGCGTCGTCTTGCGCCCGCGGATGACGAGGACCACGGATGACGAGGCCGCGGATGACGAGGCCCGGGGCTGGGGGAAGAATACTTGCTCCTGCTCCTGCGCGGCGCAACACAGCGGCGCTCTTCGGGCCGCCGCTGCTGACGCCCAGTTCATTCCGCCCGCGGTTGCGGGAAAGTGTAGAGCGGTTGTCCTCAACCGTCTCCAATAGAGCGCGTTGGTTTCGAATTCGGGCAATCACGTGCCGCGTACGTTTCCGAACCAGGTGATTTGCATGCGCGGGCAGAAGTTAAATCCCTGCACGGCGCACCATGGGCGAATCCACGTTTCCCGCAGCGCCAGTTCACCAGGATCGACTCCCTGGGGCATCAGCCAGACGCGATCGGCGGTAACCTCCGGAAACTCAACCAGCCACCGCGCGATCTCGTCCAGGTCGTCCGGCACGTCGACGACGAATTTGATCTGATAGTCGTACTTGCCGACCAGCCGACGTATCACATCCGGGCGATGGCGTGATTGTTCGTGTCGTTGGTGCCACCGGGGCGAACGCGAACCCGGTGGCGTGCTGTTCGAGAGTTTGGGGCTGATCGACATGAGATCGCATGTCACGCCGCGCGCGATTGTTCCGGCGGTTTCGATCGTGATGTGCTTGTCGCCGCGGGCCAGTTCACGGCTGAGCGGCACGATCTCGGCCGGCAACATGGGTTCCCCACCGGTCAACACGACGTGACGACAGTCCTCCTGATTGGTCCGCCGCAGGATTTCATCGACCGAGAGCGGTTCGCCTTCGGGTTCCCATGAAGCAAAGGGTGTATCGCAGAAACCGCAGCGCAGGTTGCAACCGCTGAGCCTCAGGAATACGCTTTCGGTACCCGTCAGGCGGCCTTCGCCCTGAATCGATTTGTAGATTTCGCAAACGAGCATTGGTCATTTTTCCACATTTGCCATTCTGATGCCAACCCGGTTTCACGACAAGCTGGAGACGTTCGAGAACCAGTTTCCCGATCGCGCCTACACGATCCGCATCGAGTGTCCCGAGTTCACGTCCGTTTGCCCAAAGACCGGTCAGCCGGATTTTGGCGCGTTGTTGTTCGAGTACACGCCGGCCGGGCGGTGCGTTGAGCTGAAGAGCCTCAAGTTATACTTGCAGTCGTTTCGCAACGAAGGCATTTTCTACGAGCACGTTACCAACAGCATCCTTGATGATTTTGTGAAGGTCGTCGAGCCACGAAGGATTACCCTGACCGCGACGTTCACGCCGCGCGGCGGAATCACTTCGACCATCATCGCGCGGTGGCCGGAGGCATGAATTCCGCTTCCGATCCGAGGGTCCTGATCAGCGGATTCGCCGATGAGTCCGCCGCGGACAAGTCGATCGACGTCCAGTTGGCGGTCATGGCCGCGCTCGGCCTTCGCTACGTCACGCTGCGATTTGTGAAGTCCGGCGACGGCGTCCGCAACATCATCGACGTCGACGAATCGGAGCTGGCGGGCATTCGACGCAAGTTGTCGGATCACGGTTTGTCCGTGTCATCCATCGGTTCACCAATCGGCAAGGTGAAAATCGCCGACGTCGAGGATGGAACGGGCAATCGCTTCACGCCATTTGACCGGTATTTGAAAGAGGACGTCGCGCGAGCCGTCCGTGCCGCAAACCAGCTCGACTGTCGCCTCGTTCGCGGTTTCTCCTTTTACCATCCGCGCGGTCAGGCGGTCGAATTGTGGCTGAACCAGGCCATCGACCAGATCGGGTGCATTTCCCGCGAGTGCGGGCGGCATGGCCTGACCTTTGGCCTGGAAGTCGAGGCGAACCTGATCGGGCATACCGGAAACCTCCTTGGAAAAATTCACGAGGAGGTCGGCCACGAATCCCTTGCACTGGTCTTTGACGGAGGTAATCTCGTTACGCAGGGGTTCACCACGGATGAAATCCTTGAGCAATTCCGGGCGATGTTGCCGGCGCTCGGCTGGATGCACGTCAAGGACTATTTGCCCGAAAGAACGGCGCGAGCGGGCGAGTACGTCAATGAGGAACAACTCGATCGGTTTGTCCCCGCCGACGCGGGAGCAACCGGCCACGAAGCGATTTTTTCCGAGTTGCGTCCCCAACTTGAGGGTCTTGGGCAGCGTTTGAAAGCGCGGGGAATCGACGGGTTCTTCGTCGATCTGGAACCGCATCTTCGCGGTGGCGGTCAGTTCGGCGGTTTTAGCGGTCCCGGTGGAATGGGAATCGCCTGTCGCGCACTTTGCCGCGTACTGGAATCGAGCAAGATTGGCTGGGACCTGACATCCTGGTGAGAGGCGAACTGGCAGTTCGCTCTACTCCGCTCTGCTTCCGCGGTCCGCGGCGGACGGGGGTTCAGGAGTCTTCGCCTTGGCGCGGTCGGCGGCCTGGCGATTCTTGACGATCGGATCGCTTGCCATGTTCGCCCTCATGAACAAATATCCACAAGCCGCGCAGCCTGCCGCGGCAAGGCAGGCAATTATAAAGGCCAGGTCGAACAACGCATTGCTCATAATGAACAGGACAGTGCTGACAAAAAACGCCACACCCGTCGCGCCCAGGTGGAGGAGACTGTTGTCCCGGTTCTTCTTGCGCATGCTTGTTTGAATCGCCGAATGAACCGACTGGTTGGCAATTTGTCGTAATGCGTCGAGCGTCGAAGTTTTTTCCGGCGCGGAACCGCGCGGTACGTACTCGCTGGCCGGCAACGGATTCGCCGGATTCAGTTCCTCGCGCTGTGACGATCGGTCGGCAGAGGTCTGGAAGGTTTTTACTGGTTGGGGGATGGCAACTGGTACGCTTACAGGCTCGTCTCCGCGGAGCCGGTACATCAACTGCTTCATGTAATCGTCGACGTCGTCCCCCGAAGGAACGCTCATTTCGACGGGCGCGGGTGGAACCGGAACGGGTTTTTGCGGAAAAGGCGTTTCCGGCTTCGATTCGACTTTCGGCGTATTGAACGCCAATTCCCCCGATTTCTGCATTCGTGCGAGGACATCCGCGACCGATTCGTTTTTCGGTATTTCCGCGGGTGATTCCATAACCGGCACGCGCATTTCGATGGCTTCATCGTCTGGAATCGTTTCGGACGCCCGCGATTGTTCGAGCAGCTCTACTCGAGGCTCGACGTCTGCCATGACGGTTTCGGCGGCTTCCACGACCGCCGCATCGCAAACTTCTGAATCGTCGGCGGTCTCGAATCGCTCAAAGACACGAGCCACCCCGGCGGCAGTCTCCTTCGGGAGCCGTTCAAGTTGCGTTGGATCATTGACCGACTTGATCAGTTCGGACATGCTGACTTGTCCGCCAGCCAGCCAACTCGACGGGTCCAGGTCTGGTTCGCTGCTCGCGAGAGGAAATGACTCGTCGACCGGTACCTCGTCAACGACGCTCTCCGACGGCGGTTCATCCGGCTTCACTTGTTCCCCGGACTGATGCGAAAGCACTGCGTCGTACAACTCGTCCAGCCAATTTGCCTGGTCCTGCTCGTTCGTGGTTCGGTCGGCTCCATAAGGCGGCAAGTCCGTCCTGGCCGGTTCGACTGTTGAAACATATTCGTCGCGGATTCCTTCAGGTTCGCAAGGCAACTCGAAAAAGCCGGTAAATTCCGGTTCCGCGACGGCTGCCTCAACGGATTGAAAGTCAGGCTCACTGATCACGGCCTCGATCACCGGAATCTCAAAGTCCGGAATATCGAAATCCGCCGAAGAGTCTGTTGGAGCGTCCGCACTCCACTCAGCGATGACTGGGTCCGGGAACCGGGGGAGGCAGTCGGAAGCGCAAAGCATTTGCCGATCGTCCGATTCCACGACAAGTTCAAGATCACCCATGCCAAGCTGATCCCCCGGATGCAGCCATGCTTCGTTCATCACCTGCCCGTTGATTCGCAGGCAGCCGCGAAGTCCCCGCGCCCAGGTACCCACCGGCCCGCGAATAATTTCGCAGTGTTCCAGTTCGACGCCAGGCAGTTCAATCGTCAACGTGGCGCTCGACGCGGACCCGACAACGCAGCGTTCACCGTGAACGGTGTGGCGCAGCGGTGCCGTCGTTACGCCGGATTGCACTTTGTTAACGAGAGACAGGACCAGCGGACCGCCGCTGGACGCTTCGCATGTATGGGAATGAGTCGGGGACACAGTCGTTTCCGGGGGCGAAAGGATCGCAGGAGGTGACCGCGTCTCCGTGGCCGGTAATGCGGCGCGGGGCTTGCGGTCAAGAAATGTTCTTCCAGGGCATCTAGCCTGGTAGACGTCTCCGGTCAAACTATTTCGGTCAATTGGGTGATCAAGGCGACCAATGCGCGTTAGTGCGGTGCGGGAGGGAGGGACGCAGCGATTATGACGGCGGTGCGGCAGCCAGCGGTTTTCGGGCAACGCACCCGTCAAAACCGGCTTTTTTTCACGAGCTTGCCGATGGGCCGGGCGATTGCGAACTAGAGTTGGCGAGACCTGTTGTCCCGTATTGCACCGGAGCAAACCGAATGGCCCGCAAAGACGTACTAAGGCGATTACGTGAAATACTTTTGCAGCGGCGTCAGGCCCTCGTTCAGGCGCTGGCGGGCGACAAAAGTCTGCTCCGCCAGATGGCCCGGCAAAGCGGCGGCGATGAAATCGATTTTGCGCTCGATTCGACACACGACGAAATTTATTCGCGTCTGGCCGAAGCCGAGAGTCGTGAACTGGCGCACATTCAATACGCGCTGGAGAAAATGGATGAGGGAAGTTACGGAAAATGCGAAGCCTGTAACTGCAATATCCCGCAAGCACGACTTGAGGCGCTTCCCTACGCGACCCTTTGTGTCGAGTGCAAGCGAAAGGTTGAAAGCGGAATCATTGCGGCCAGCCCCCACGGAAACTGGAGCCACGTCGAGGATGGGCAACCGGTCGATAGTGTCCGACTTTCCGACCTCGACTTTGGCACGCAATGATGGCGGCGGGAACCGCGAATTTCCGGCAACCGGAACGAGGTTTCCCGCCAGTGTGGCAAAACAGTTTGAAAATCGGACCTCGTTTGAATACTCTGGTGTCAGGGAAAATCCCGGGAAACGGAACCTTCGAGACTCGACCAACGAAAGACTGATTCAAGTGAACTTCCTTTCCGCCACGTCCCGCTTTCTCCGCTCTTCCCCGCCGTGGCTCGTGCTGCTGGTGATGTTGATTCACGGCATCCGAGCCGAGGCCCAGGCCGACGAGCGCGAGGGTGCCTACACCGCGCTGGCCCGCGAAGCGGAACTGATTGAGGCCAACTACAGCCTTCTCAAGAAGGTGATCAAGGTCGTGGCACCGTCAGTCGTCCATATCGAGGCCAACAAGACGTCGCGCGGAACCGACAACGCCTTGACACAAGTCGAGGAAGCCGGTGCCGGCGTGATAATGAAGTACGGCGACCGTTTTTTCGTCGTGACCAACCGCCACGTCGTCGCCGACTCTCCGGTTGAATCGATTCGTATCCAGCTCGAAGACGGGCACTTTTTCAATCCCGTCGAGGTGCGAGCCGACGCCGACTCGGACATCGCACTGTTGTACCTGAATGAAACCGGGTTGGAACCCGCCCGTTTTGGCGACAGCGACCGCGTCGAGATCGGTGACTTTGTCGTCGCCGTAGGCAGCCCGTTTGGCCTGAGCCATTCAGTCAGCTACGGCATCATCAGCGCCATGGGACGCCGCGACCTCGAACTCGGTGCCCAGGGAGTCCGCTTTCAGGACTTTTTGCAAACCGACGCGGCCATCAATCCGGGCAACAGCGGCGGACCGTTAATGAACCTTCGCGGCGAAGTCGTCGGAATCAACACGGCTATCGCCAGCAATTCGGGTGGCAGCGACGGGATCGGCTTTACCATTCCGGTAAACATGGTCAACAAGGTTTCTCACGATCTGCTGCGATACGGTCGCGTGCGACGCGGGTTCATTGGCGTGACGCTCGACGCCCGTTTCACGCCGGAAAAGGCCCAGGCGATCGGCCTCAACAGCATTTTCGGCGCGCGGGTCTCCTCGATCGCGCCCGGTACGCCCGCCAGCGATTCGCTGCTCAAAAAGGGCGACGTCATCCTCACTTTTAACGGCAAGCGCATCGAAAATGACTCGCATCTGGTCAGCGAAGTCAGCAACACCGAAATCGGCGCGCGCGTCCCGGTCGTCGTCCAACGCGCCGGGATGAAACAAACCGTGGAAGTCACTGTCCGCGAGCGCCCCGCGGAGCGGGCCTCGACGAACAAAGAGAAGTAGCACGACTGCGGCTTATTTGGCAATACATGCCCGAATCGCCAGCGAGTGAAGACCGTGGCACAAGCTGCCAGCTCGTTTGCTCTACGATTGCAACGACAGTTTTGACGGCGACTCCCGGTTGGACAATTGCCGTAGTTCCTCGAGATCGAACTCCTGCATTTCCCCCGATTCGGCGGCGAGCAGCACGAACTGAAACGGCCAGCGAAAGATCCAGAATCGAAGGAGTCATCGCTTTCGCAAAATTCCACGGCAGACATGGCGGAACATTGTCTATGATCGATGAGCGACCGATGGTCGTCCCGGCGGATTTTGTGCCGGAGCCAGTTGACGACTTGTGGGGACGCCAGTCGTTTTGCACATCTCGGATTCGCATTATGCCCACAGCCACTCGCCCAGCCCTGATCGCCCGCGATTTCCGGATCGAAGACGTTGCCAGCATCGATTCGCCGGGGCTGGTCCTCTGGCGCGACTTGCTCGAACGCAATCTGGCCGAGATGATTCGCGCCGCGGGTGGACCGGAGCGGCTTCGCCCGCACTGCAAGACGCACAAGATGCCCGCCGTTACGCGGCGGATGATCGAACTGGGAATAACGCGGCACAAATGCGCAACACTTGCCGAAGCCCACATGCTATGCACCGCTGGTGCCACCGATGTGCTGGTCGCGTATCAAATGGTCGGCCCAAACATCGCGCGGCTGGCTGCCTTGATCGAGCGTTTTCCCGAAACAAGGTTCATAACGCTCGTCGATCATCCGGCATCGCTGGAAGCGCTCTCCGACCAGATAGCGCGCGCGGATCAACGGATCGGAGTGCTGTTGGACATCGATTCGGGGATGGGACGGACGGGAGTCGCAGCAGGCGCTGACGCGCGGCACTTGTACGAAATGATCTGCAGTTCACCGGGCGTCACTCCCGAGGGGCTGCACTGGTACGACGGACACAATCGGCAGTCCGATCCTGCCGACCGCAAGTTGGCGATTGACGGACCGTGGGAGTTGCTGATTGAGTTGCGCGATCAGCTCCTGGTTGACGGGATGCCGGTTCCACGGATTGTCGCGGCGGGGACCGGTTCCTTCCCGATCCTCGCGGAGAAGGGCGAACCAGGTCTCGAACTCTCGCCCGGCACGACGACTCTGTACGATGTCGGTTATTACGAATTGTTTCCCGATCTGGATTTCGTTCCGGCGGCGGGAGTTTTGACACGCGTCGTCAGTTGCAATCGGGCGGGACATTTGACACTCGACTGCGGGCACAAATCGATCGCCCCGGATCAGCCGGCCGGCCGCCGCATGATCTTTCCGGAGTTGCCCGACGCAGTGGAAGTCAGCCACACGGAGGAGCATCTGGTGATCACGACGGCGCGCGCGGGAGATTACCGTCCCGGCGATGCGTTGATCGCCTTGCCCCGCCACGTTTGTCCGACGGTAAACCTGCACGGCGCGGCAACGGTGATCGCGGACGGGCGGTTCACGGATCGCTGGCATATCGTCGCGCGAGAAACCTGGCGGGAAGATATTTGTTAGTTGTCAAACCCGGTTCACGGACCGCCACGAGGCCGACGGGCTATCGGCAGGGGAATCCGTTTTGCGGCTGGCGATTCTTCCCCAAATCGAGATTCCCCTCGACGCCGTCAAGTCCGACACGTCCGACACGTCCGACACGTCCGACACGTCCGACACGTCCGACCGCCCAGCAGATAAGGTCACGGGCCGTCGTCCGGCGGGCTCCCGTTGAATCGCGTGATGCGGACGTAACTCTCGCGCGAGCGAACCTGGAAATCGTGAATAGCGCTTTTCGTCTGTTGCGGTTCTCTCATTATCACGAGACTGCCCGGCTGGTCCGTCACGAGCCAGTAGGCAGGTCCCTCGACGATCTCGCCATCGCGCTCCTTCCGTAATCCTGTCGGGATTCGATCAATGAGTCCCGCCGTGACCAGGTCCTCCAGCGTTTTTGGATCGGCGTGCTTTTCCAGTTGCCACACCCTCGTCGCCAGTTTCAGGATCATCAGGTCCCGGGCAATTTGTTGATGGGCCCTGTGTTGGGCAATGTAAACCCATTGCAGGTTTCGCGACGCGATCACGTCGCGAGTCATCATTTCCGGGATCGCGGTGTTGGATGGAAAAATCGTCGTTCTCACCCATTGGTCCGCCGCGTCCGGAGGTTCGGGAAACTCGCGCCATATCGATTCCTCCGAACCCGACGCGGCAACCTTGATCGCTTGCTGCTGTGCCGGGACTTCCTCGTTGATCCGCCAATCGGTCCACGCGTCGAGGAGCCGCAGCGCACGCCTCCGCTCCCAGGGAAACAACTCCAGCAACTTGGCCCGAATCGTCTCATCGCGCGTCGGCTTTCGCGATTCAGTCCATTCCCCATCGGTAATCTGACGCTCGGCGTTCCGGTATTCGGCCTCGATCGTACGCAGTGGATTGCCGGGTAACGTCCAATGCGATGTTACGAACTCCAGCGCCCGGCGTAGCAACCCCCTGTCAAGCTGAGATTCGCGAAGCCAACGATCAATTGACTCGGCCGGAAACCAGTGTCCCGCGTCGTCCGCGTAGACCAGGGAAACCAACTTCCAGTACGTGAATCTCGATTCGAGGGCCTGCCACGCGCGCCCGGCATCGTCGTCGAGCAATGCCATCTCAAATTCCAGCCCGAGCATTCGATTGGCAGGACCGATTGACGCCTCAAACGGCGGGACCCCATCGCCCGACTTGAGAGTCTTGCCGTACCATGTCGGCTCCATCCTCTGGATGTCGGCGACGTTGTCCGCCGCGAAGCGAATGGCCTCGTAGAGTCGCTCAATTCGCGGTCGCTGGTCGGCCAGGTATATTCGGGCCAGTTTCAGTTGGCCTTCGAGTGTGGCGTCGGGATGAAGTGACCGGAATTCCTCCCAATTCCCTCTCGCGTCCGGATCGAGCGACTCCAGAAACTCCTGTTCGCGGTCCTCCGAGTCTCCCGCGAGTTCCCCGTCTTCCATGAGCCATGCAATCGAGTCGTACAGTTCGTCAGGGAACTCGGTGTCATCCGCGGCGGCGGCCGAAAACTTGCGGCGCATTTCATCGAGCCGCTCGACTTCCGGTTTACCAGGTCCCGTCCGGTATTCCGAAACGTTGACAGGGACGACGGGGATTTCATGCTCGCGGTGCCAAACCACGGCACCTGCCAGGGACATCCAAACGGCACCGATCACGACAACCAGCAGTGCAACGCGAGCCAATGTAATCCGGTTCCCCAGCCACCACCGCGTCGAAATCCAGCCTCCCAACATCAGAATCACGAACAATGGCAGAACGCTCCACAACAGCGGCGTTTCAGTCCACAGCATCATTCCCAGCCAGACGATCAGCGGAACCACCAGCAACGTCGCAGCGACACCGGCGAGAATCCGGCTGCGAATCAGGATTGAGCAGATATGCCCGCCCGCGAAACAGAGCATGGTGATCAGACTCAACCAGGTGAACGCGAGAACGATCGCCAACGCCGCGCCAGCCGTGGTACGTTCATGAAATGTTGATCCCGCGTAGGGAATCAGCACGTCATGGATTCCCACGACCCGTCCGATCGCTCCGAGCAACGTCAATCCCGCCAACAAGGCGCTTGTCAATAGTATCCAGCCCATCCAAATCACGACGTTCGCCAGCCAGTACCAACCGGGCCGTTCACCGTGATGCGCGAGAAAGGCACCTGCGTTGCCCGTCTTGTCAGCCGAAAAGGCAAACACGCCGCTGATTGCCGCCGCGAGTAGCGAAAGCGGCACCGTCAGACTGGTCAGCGTGATGGCTCCGGCGGTTAACAGGAGCATGGGCGCGGTGATCAACGCAGAATAAAGAAGCATCATTGGCCACGACGATCGAATCGTCTGCCAGACGAATCGGCTAAACATCGTGCGCTTCGATGGACCGACGGATAACGCGCCCGAATCAGTCCGCGCGAGCGCGCGCGCGGCGCGCGCCTCTCGCCAGGTCCCGCGCGTTGCCGGGC
>JBGTFW010000335.1:0-2157 GCA_041747075.1 Pirellulaceae bacterium | reverse complement strand
GCCTCCAATAATGATCTTGCCGTCCGGCTGAATGGCAGTGGCAACAACACTGGAACCGACCAGGTTGAGATCTAGCGTCCGGTCGAGCCGGCCATCGCTCTCCAGCCGGGCGATACGGTTGCGCGTCAATCCGCCGATGCTCGTGAAACCCCCGCCCGCCAAGATCTTTCCGTCCTGCTGCACCGCGACGGCAAAAACCAAACTGTTCGAGTCCGGGTTGAACGAGTCAGCAAGACCGGTGGTTGGATCGAGCCGGGCGATGCGGTTGCGCGTCGGTCCGCCAATGATCGTGAAATTGCCGCCCGCTAAAATCTTGCCGTCGGGCTGCACGGCGATCGAAAAGACATCACCGTTCGCGTTCGCGTTGAACGAATCAGTCGCTCCGGTCACTGCGTCGAGCCGCGCGATGCTATTGCGTATCAGCCCGCCAATCGTCGTGAAACTCCCGCCCACCAGGATCTTGCCGTCCGCCTGCACCACGATGGAATAGACATCACTATTCGCGTTCGGGTTGAACGAATCAGCCGCTCCCGTCGCGGCATCAAGCCGGCCGATGCGGTTGCGCGTCTGCCCGCCAACGGCCGTGAAAAGGCCGCCCACTACGACACTGCCATCCGCGAGAACCGCGACAGCGTTGACGGTGCTGTTGGCGTTCGGGTCGAACGAATCGGCCGATCCGGTCGCGGCATCGAGCCGAGCGATCCGATTGCGGTTCTGTCCGCCGATGCTCGTGAAATCGCCGCCCGCCAGGATATTGCCGTCCGGCTGGACCACGATTGAAAAAACAAAACTATTCGCGTTCGGGTCGAACGCATCAGCCGTTCCCGACACGGGCTCGAGCCGGGCCATGCGGTTGCGGGATTGTCCGCCGATACTGTTCACTCCATTGAAAGCTCCACCCACAAGGATCTTGCCGTCCGCCTGCACCGCGATGGAGCTGACGCGGCCGTTGGCGTTCGGGTTGAAGCTGCCGTCGAGTGTCCCGTCAGGATTGAGCCGGGCAATGCGGTTGCGCGTGACCGTCGCTCCGCCATTTGGCGCGAGCGTCGTAAAATCGCCCCCGATCAGGATCTTGCCGTCCGGTTGGACGACCACCACTTGGATCGTTCCGTTGGCGTTCGGGTCGAAACCGTCGAGCGCGGATTGCGCGCGCAGCGTCGTGGCACCGATGGCCGCGAGCAAGACGATGGAAACCAGGAGCAGCTTCTTCGAGTTGGTTGCTTTCATTTTTCCTTTCAGTTGTTCTTCCGCGTCCACTGGGATTGATAAAGAGTCCGTGGCATCGATGCGCCGCTAGTTAGGAAAGTTTGATCGGCCAGGTTTACCCCGGAAAGCTGGCTCTTTACAAGCCAAGACCGGCCGGCCAGAGTCGTGTGTGACATGGATTCGTCTTTCCAGGACCAGGGGACAGCGGCTAGATGAGTGACGATGAAGTGCCTCCTTGCTCTCCTCACCGTGACGTTCGTCGTGCAATCCAGAACCCCCTGGAAAAGAATTCGTTAGGCCAAAAATGGGAAAGGGATGGTAACCGGTATCGACTGCTGGATCGCTCGGCCGGGGCATCCCTCAGACGGCGTCCAAAAAGTCTGTCATCCTGAGCGGAGCGAAGAGCCTGTCCTGAGTCTTTCGAAGGAATCTCTGACCATTTCCGCGCGCTGAGGATCCGGAAATAGTCAGAGATGTTTCGCTCCGCTCAACATGACAGCAACTAAAAAAGGCGACCGTTTGCCCTGCGTGCGTGGTGCCTGGCGTGGCAGACCAGCGGTGGCATTCAGAAAACGATCAGTAACCAGTCCCGGTTTGCGATCGGCTGACCTGCGCCTCGACTTCGCCGGAGATGACGGCATTTTGCCGGAATGGACGAATCGAAAACTTTGACCCGGGATGAGATTGCGGAAGCCGACAAGTGGGATCTTTCCCACCTTTTCGCGAGCGCGGACAAATGGGGTGAAGACATTGCCTGGATCCAGGCCAACTATCCCCGCCTAACGACCTGGAAAGGGCGAGTCGGCGAGTCGGCCGGGACGCTGGCGGAGCTGCTCGAGTTCGACAAGGCGATCGATCTGAAGATCGAGCGGGTCTATCACTACGCCTCGCTCCAACTGGCGGAGGACAGTTCGAATCCCGCCTTTCTCTCGCGCATGGGCCAGCTCCAGA
>JBGTFW010000334.1:0-10475 GCA_041747075.1 Pirellulaceae bacterium | reverse complement strand
CCGGCACCACTGGCCTCGAGCGCGGCAAGGACAAACCGGTCAATCTCGTTGCGCGGCCAGGCATGGTCCTTCACTTCCGGCACTTCGGCGGTTTCGGAAGGCGGTACCAGCGACCAATGGCGATTCCACTCGCCACCTTGCTCGATCCAGGTCCGGATCATTTCTTTCTCGTTCGTGCTGAGCGCCAATTTCGAATCGGGAGGCGGCATTTGTTCGTCCTCGTCCGTTGAGGAGATGCGCCGCCACAGTTCACTGTCGTCGGGCGAGCCGCGTTCGACTTGCCGGAGCACGCCGTCGCGAAGATCAAGGCGCAAGTCGGCCTGTCGCGCGGCGTCGTCCGGTCCGTGACAGGCGAAGCAACGGTCGGACAGGATCGGAAGGATTTGACGCTGAAAATCCACCGCATCTTCGAAACCGCAAACGGGCGTGCGACCGATACAAAAGACAACGAGCGCCGGCAACGCCCATGAAAAGCGGCAAGGATTCAAGATAGACATGAGAAACATTTTACCAGAAACGTATCCGCTGAACGCGGGCTTCTCGTACATATCGTGATCAAGGTTTGTTTTTCGTCAGTTTACGCTTCCTGGCAGCACACCGAATACAGTGCGGTGCTTCTCCAGCAGCTTGCGGACCTCGTCTCCCATGAACCCGGTCAGCTCGTCGAGATCGCGCTGGAGGGTCGGCAAGATTTCCAGCACCTTGTCCGTCTCCTTGACGTAATCAAAAACCAGCGCAAGCCCCGCCAGACCGATCAATCGAAAACCCTCCTCCGTCTCCTCGAGGTTCGCCAGCCGCTTGAAAACCTCTTCCGCCTTTTCGTACTGGCCCGTTTGCAAATACAGTGCTCCCAGCCGCACGTCCGCCTGGCGGGCTCGCAACAAATTCAGCTCGTTTTCCTCGCCATCGGAATCGTAGGGTGGGAAATACTCGCCAACCGCCAGCCATGCGCGCTCCGCTCGTTCAGGGTCCGTGATCCACAATGCATAAAAATACTGTTCACGGGCATTCTCCTGGCGAGGGATCACCGGGTCGGCGACCGGACGCACCGCCAGCGGACTCTCCGGCGGCCGCGCCAGCGCGAACAACGTTCCAGCCAGCAGGCCAAGCAGTGCGATTGCACCGATCGACGCGAGCATCCGAGGAGTGCGCCACCAGGGTCGGAATTGGCCACGCATGATCGTTTCAAGCTGGCGGGTCGCTGCGAGGCGGGACCCCGCGAGCGTGATCGACGCCGCCGCGACGCCTGGTTCCTCCACCGAAAGCCGTTCGGAAAGCAACTCCCAATCGGCGATGTCGTCGAAATCGAGATCGCGGAGCTGGCGGATCAATTGACGCGGTGTCTGAATCCGGTCGTCCGGTTTTTTCTCGGCGAGCTGGTGGACGATCTTGCACAGATCGGGCATCAAGTCGGGGCGAATCGATTCGAGTCGCGGCAACTCCTGTTTGACGTGCTGGACGGCGATGGCGAGTGCCGTCTCGGCCTCGAATGGCGGGCTTCCCGTCAGCATGTGCCAGGCCGTGATGCCAAGCGAGTACAAGTCGCTACGCGCGTCGAGACGGGTGCCCTCGGCCTGTTCCGGACTCATGTACAGCGGCGTACCCATTGTGATACCAATTTGCGTCAGATCGGTTCGCTGGTCGTCCATCACCCGGGCCAGTCCAAAATCAGTGACTTTCACCTCGCCGTTGGGCGCGAGCATGATGTTTTCGGGCTTGATGTCGCGGTGTATAACGCTCTGCTCGCTGGCCTTGTCGAGCGCCGCCGCAACCTGCCGCATGATGCTGACCGCGAGGATCGGCTCCACCACCTGGTGACGGTTCAGGTACTGGCGCAGATTTTGACCGCGCACGTACTCCTGGGCAATGAAATGAACCCCATCGATTTCGCCCACTTCGTGAATTTGCACGATGTTGGCCTGGACGAGGGCGGCAGCGGCCTGGGCCTCGCGATGAAAGCGCGCGACATACGCACGGTCGGTTGCCAGCTCGGAACGCAGGACCTTGACGGCGACGGAGCGGTCAAGGGTTTTTTGATGGGCGAGATAGACGTCGGCCATCCCTCCCCGGCCCAGACGCCGGATCAGGACGTAGTTTCCAAGAACTTGCCCGGTCAGGTCCTGTTGGCGGACGGTTGACATGGAGAACGGCGAAGGGGGTTGACTGGCAAGAGAACGATAACTCGAACGTCGGGAGTTTCATTGTACACACGAGGTCCATGGATCGTCGCCGACTCCGTTGGTTCGATGGGTACGAGCCGACCGGCGGAGCAGTCGGGCGTTCCGCGAATCAAAACGCCGCGAGAGGCCGCGCAGTTCAAAGTCAACTGCTTGCGCGGCGACACCCGGAATTTTTTTGAGGAAGAGGGGGAGGAGGGTCCGCGGATTTCGCGGATTTACGCGGATTTTTTCAGCGAACAGACGTGGGGGAAGGCTTTCCAACGGCTTTCCTCCATCAGCGACATCGGCGTAAGGGCGGACGACTTCCGAGGCTTACTCTTCGTGCTCGATCTTGCTCCAGTATTCCTCGAAGGCACCGTCGATGTGGAAGTCGGGGCTGTTGTCGATGTCGTGACAACGGAAACACAATTCGTTGCGCGCCTGTTCAAGCGTGACAATCATTTCCTCCGCGTATCGCCGGCGCGTTGGTTCGTCCACGTCGATGTCACCATTTTCCGCCTCGACATGCCGGGAACCCGGTCCGTGACAGTTCTCGCAGCCGTTGGCGTGCAACAGCACGTCGTCGAGCGACTTGTAGCCCGACTTGTAGGGATAGTACTGTTGCGGGTTCCAGCCCGTCACGTGACAGCTCAGACATTCCGGGTCGTGGTGGCGCTGGACCCATGTTCGTTCGCCCGGTTCGGTCAGGTCAAGAGTCGCGCGAAAATGCGGACCTCCTTCGCCATCAATGCCGTTTTTCCAGATATCGTAGGCCGTGTCGTGACAATCCTCGCACGAGTCCGAGCCAACGAACTCGCGGCCCGATGCGTGAACGCCCTCGTCGACTTCCAGACCCTCCAGACCGAGCGCCTCGAGTTGGCGCTGGTAGGAAAGAAACCGCACCTTGATTTCATCGGAGTCCTCAAACCGCGCGTCGAGCGGAACCCGCTGGTATCGCACCGGGTGCTCGCGATCATCAAAGAATCCTACGACGCCGACATGCATTCCCTTGTAACCGGATTGAATCAGTTGGGTTGCGTGGTTTGAGTCCGCTGCGGGAATTTCCTCGGGTTCGCGCGTCGGTTCGCCGTCGACACCCCCGCAAACGACCAGGTCAAACCAAGGGTGATCGCGCGCCAGCTCGCGGCACTTGTCCAGCGACGTGTAGGCGAGCAACACGTTCCAGTCGCACTTCTCGCGGCGCATCGGTTCCGTGATTTCACGGAGCGCGCGATCGACGGGCATCGTCCGCACGCCATCGCCGGGCGGAAGCGAATCAAGATATTCGTCGCCCAGCACCATCGTCACGCCGACGCGGCGCCCGGCGGCCGCGAGAATGCGGTAGCGGCTTGTAAACCCCGGATCGTAAAGGACGACATTGGCAGCGACGAAATTCTCCGTCGACAGGCCTGAGTTGGTCATCGCCGCC
The DNA here is from genome assembly GCA_041747075.1 of Pirellulaceae bacterium. Classification (GTDB taxonomy): domain Bacteria; phylum Planctomycetota; class Planctomycetia; order Pirellulales; family Pirellulaceae; genus CAJQPP01. The sequence continues at coordinate 6,887 of JBGTFW010000334.1, read as the reverse complement.
ATCAATTCCAGCGTGGGAAGACCCAGATCGTTAGGCCCGAATCCAATCGCCTGGTAGTCCATTTCAAAGCCGAGACTCTCGTACGTTGTCCACAGTTTCAGGTTGGCCTGGCGACCGTAACGCTGGACCTGATTACCAATATCGAGGCCAATCGGGTTCCAGCCCCGCTCCTCTAATTGCTTGAACAACGTATGGCGGCGCATCATGCCGCCTTTTTGATTGTCCAGCCCCGTGCAACCACACGGTTCGATGTACCCGTTTTGCCGACCACTGATAAATAACGTGACAAGCGGGTCCGGCCACTCCTCGAATAGCGGCTCGTCGCCGGTATCGGTGGACGAAACGTCCGCCTGATCGATCGAGCGGGGCGCGGAGTCCTCCTGACCCTTGTGAAGCGCGATGAAGATGCCGCCCTCCGCCATGGAGAAAGCAGTTTCCGGAACCCGGGGGCTGGAAACCGCTCCGGCGAGGAGGCCGATCACAAGGATCAGCGAAAACGCAGCGGGACGATGGACCAAGGTATTTCTCATTCGTAAATTCGGCTCTTGCAACAACCGGTCGCGACTGGACAAATTTAGCGGAAAAGCATTCGCGAGGGTATAGCGAGCCGTATGAAGCAAGGCACACCGTCACTTGCTGGAAAACGCGATGCGGAGGACTATAATGCAATCGGAGTCGACTAACGAGAAAAAAAACAAACGCATGCCCTTGCACGACCATTTTCGATCGCCGATGTGGGAAAAAGGCTCATGGGAAGGGTTCCATGGCGGCTGGCCCATGATGATCGCCCAGGAATTGAACAAGGTTTTGCCGTCCCGTTACTCCGCGGAGCCGCGCGTCCATTTGGGGACCAATTTCGAGATCGACGTGTGCGTTTTCGAACCCGGATCCGGGGTGAACGAGGCAACTGCCGCCCGCGACGATGGTGGGCCGGGTATCGCAACAGCGACATGGGCACCGGCGCAGCCAACATTACGGGCCGACGCCGACCCGACGGAAATGTACCAGTATGAAGTGCTCGTTTTCGATCGTTCCCGTGCCCGCGAACTGGTGGCCGCCATTGAAATCGCCAGTCCCGGCAATCAGGACCGCCCCTCGGCGCGGAGGGCCTTTGTCAGCAAGTGTGCCGCGCTGCTACAACAGCGCGTGTGCGTTTCCATGATCGATCTGGTGACAACCCGCCGGTACAATTTGTATTGCGAGTTGCTCGATTCGCTTGAAGTCCCGGACCGAACGATCTGCGACGCTCCCTCACCGATCTACGCAGCGACCTGTCGCGGGCGAAAGGTCAAGGATCGGCGAGGATTCGAGACGTGGGCGTACACGCTGCAAGTCGGCGAGCGTTTGCCGAAATTGCCGGTCTGGCTGGACGATGACGTTGCGGTGCCGCTTGACCTGGAGTCCTCCTGCATGGCGGCATGCGAGGGTCTGCGACTCCTCTAACTGGACAGCGCCAGGTTGTCAGCGCAGTCGTGTGAATCGCGGTGTTTTGTAGCTGCCGTTGCCAAACGGCGGGAGTTCTGGTTTCGCCAATGAATATCCAACGCTTTGGCAAGCATGGCTACGGCGAACATGGGCTCTAACTGGACAGCGCCGGGTCAATTTCCGGTATGGCGTTGTGTCCTCGATGGTACGTCAGTCTGTTGTCCAATCGACGACGGAGCCGGTCATTGCGAAACGGTCATTCACGGCAGGACTTTCGCGTAAACCTTTGCTGTTGCAGCATTTGCACGGCGGCAAGTAAAATCCGGCATGAAAACTGCGTTCAAGCGTCGATACGCACGATTACGTCGATGTTTCGTGCGGCGGTGTTCCATTTCTTACTGATCTCTGGAGAGATTCGATGAAGCATTTTGTTTTCCTGATGTTGGCCGTCGGAGCGATGGCCTTGTTTGCCTCGTCCGAGGCCTCCGCCCAATGCTACGGCGGCGGCGGATACGGCGGTTATCACGGCGGGTACGGGGGCGGCTACTATCGCCCGAGTGTCGGCGTCTATTATGGCAGCGGTCATTATGGTCACGGCTATTCTCCCTACCGAAGCTATTACGGTGGCCACGGTCATTACGGCCATTACCCGTCGTACTACGGCGGCCACGGTCATCATGGACATTACGGCCATGGTCACCATGGTCACGGTCATGGCGGCTGGTCCGTTGGAATTCGCTTTTAGGGAGCGTGGCAGCCAGGTACCAGAATTCGCCGTTGGTCGCTGGTTCAATTTTCCTCCGCTGAATTCCGGACGCTAACGCCATCCGGCTGATTTTATTTTTGCCTTCAGGCAATCCAGGCCACTTTTCCGCGAGCCGGATCAAGTGGCCTTTTTTTTATACGGCGTCTGGCGTGGCGCAAAAACGATGATTTGTTTTCACCCGGATTCCACCGAATCGTCGCCGAGCGTATCGCGAACCCATGCTTCCCGGACCAGCACCATGCCGGCGGCCAACAACGGAGTTGAGACGAGCAAGCCGAGAAATCCGGTTATCGCGCCCATAATGATCTGAAATGAAAGCAACAGCGCCGGCGGGATGGACGTTTGATGCTGTTGAATCAAGGGCGTGACGACGTTGCTTTCCACCAATTGCAGCACACCGTACAGAATGATCACGTACAAGACGGTCATTGGGCCTTGCGACAACGCAAGGAGCATCGCCAGCAACAACGCGATGATCCCCCCAATATTGGGAATAAAGGTGAGCAATCCGGTAATCACGCCCATCGTCAGCGCCATTGGAACGCCGAGCACCAGCAGCGCAATCGACGTACCGGCTCCGGTGATGAGCATCGAGAGAACCGCCCGACCAGCCACTTGAACATCCTCAAACCCATCTGGTTCATGATGTCCCTGACCCGCGGGCGACCGGGGATCGGAAACAATCGGGCCACGCCATCGCGATACAAACCGGGATCGACCGCGATAAAGACACCGATAAAGAAAATGACAAGAACGTTCATCACGGTGCCAAATGTCGTCGAAACAATGCTGCTCAGGATCGAAAACACTTTTCCGCCGATGGATTGCACAACGTTTCCCGACGAGGACGTCGTCGCGGTCGATGGATCGGGGCTTTTTCGGTCGCCGCCGTCGCTGGTCGCTTCCGGTCCGCTATCCTCCGTAGCTGGCTTCGTGTCACCCGTCATTGATTCCGGCACGAACTTCCCCAGTAACGGCGTCTTTCGCAGGGCTTGCAAGGCGACTGGATGTAACGCCAGCCTTCCTCGATCAGTTCAAATGTCAATCGCAATCGCTCCTCGGGCGTCATGCGTCGGTACATCTCCCGTGTCCGGTCACTGAGCATTCGGTGCCTCTCCCTCAGTGAACTCGTTGTCCGGGTACCGCACCGTCATCCGGTGAAAGCAGAAAGACTTCCTCGCCGCCCGAACCCGCCGCGCAGACCATCCCCTCGCTCAGTCCGAATTTCATTTGCCGGGGCTTGAGATTGGCGACAGTCACGACCAGTCGCCCGACGAGTTTCTCTGGCGCATAGGCGGCCTTGATACCGGCGAAGACCGTGCGGCGATGCTCGCCTCCGAGGCTGAGCGTCAGTTTCAGCAACTTTCGCGCGTCGGGAACGTGCTCCGCCGCGATCACGCGGGCGACGCGCAAGTCCACTTTTACAAAATCATCGATCGTGCATTCATCGGCCAGCGGCTCGTCCGTCACGGGCTGGCCGGAATCGTCCCACGCAACCAAAGTACGCGCCGCCTCGCCGGTCGAGACAGGTTCCTTGCTTTCGTCAATCATTTTTTGTACGTCCCTTTCGTCAACGCGTTTCATCAAGTGGTTAAATGGACTGACCGGCGTTCCGGTCAGCGGTTTTCGCGACTGGTCCCAATGCCGCATTTCGTCGTTCAGCAACTCACCGGTGGCTTTTGAAAGTTCCGGCAGCACGGGCGTCAGGTAAATCACGATCTGGCGAAAGAGATTGAGCGCGATCGTACAAACGTCTTGCAACCGTTGCGACTGTTCCGGGTCCTTGCCCAACGTCCACGGCGCGGCGTTCTCGACAAACGGATTGGCCCGGTCGGCCAGTTCAATCACCAGCCGCATCGCGCGTGAGTAATCGCATTTCTCATAAGCATTCGCGATTTGATCCCCCAGGCGCGCACCGTACTCAAACAAACCACCATCGTCGGGATAACGCATCGACAACCCGGAGTCTCGCACGAACTTTGCGGTCCGTGACGCGAGGTTGACGACCTTGCCGATGAGGTCCGCGTTGACTTTGGCAATAAAGTCTTCAAAGCTCAAGTCGAGATCATCGAGGCGCGGACCGAGTCGCGCCGCATAGTAATAACGCAAGCACTCCGGGTCGAGGTAGCGGCGATACGTCTCGGCCATGAAGAAGTTCCCTCTCGTCTTGGCCATTTTTTGGCCGTCCACCGTGAGGAACCCGTGGATGTGGACGCGCGTCGGCAGACGGAACCCGGCAGTCTTGAGCATCGCCGGCCAGAAGAGGCAATGAAAGTACTGAATGTCCTTGCCGAGAAAATGATGGACTTCGGATTCGTCGCTATGCCACCACGAATCAAAATTCTCGCCGGTCTGATCGCACCATTCGCGAGTCGCCGCGATGTAGCCGATCGGCGCGTCGAACCAGACATACCAGAAGTGTCGACCGTCAGTTCCCGGTATTTCAAAACCAAAATAGGGTGCCGGTCGCGAGACGTCCCAGTCGCGAAGCGGCTCGCTGAGAAAATGCCCTTTCAGATAGTTGGCCACTTCGTCCTGCAAGTGCCGTCCCGACTGGGTCCATTCCGTGAGAAAGGGCTGAAGCTGTTCAATTTTGACGAAGAAATGACTGGTTTCACCGACGACCGGTGTTTTTCCGCTGACCGTGCTGACCGGATCGATCAGCTCCGTCGCGCTGTAGGTCGCCCCGCATTGGTCACAGTTGTCGCCGTACTGATCGGTCGCGCGGCATCGGGGATTCGGACAAGTTCCCCGCACAAAGCGGTCGGGAAGTGATTCGCCGGTGTCGGGATCAAAGAGTTCCCTCACCGGTCGCTGTTCGATCATCCCCTGCTTTTCAAAGGCTTGCCAGATTTCAGTCGCAATCCGCCGATTGGTCTCGCTGTGCGTGCTCCCGTACCAGTCGTAGCTGATACCGAACGCCCGAAAGTCGGCTTGATGCGCCTCGCTCATCCGCTGGACAAATTCCGTTTCGGAAATCCCGGCGGCACGGGCACTTTTCATGATCGCCGAGCCGTGCGTGTCATCGGCCCACATGAAGATGCAACGATGCCCGCGAAGTTGCTGGAAACGCACCCAGATATCGGTCTGGATCGACTCGACGAGATGCCCCAGATGAATCGGTCCGTTGGCGTACGGCAGCGCGGCGGTGACAAGGATTCTGCGCTGCTTCATCGGGCGGCAGGAAAAAAACCGAAAAACAAGCCAAACAGAAATTATCAGAAGCGAATCCGCCCAGTCTATCCGATTGAGCATTATTCGTCGAGTCGTTTAACCTCTATGAAAGCGGTTTGCCGTCAAGGGTAAAATTGAATTGTTATTCTCCGTTCAATTTTTGAGTTGTATCGGTAAGTTCCATTCCTCTTTCCTGCAGCGGGCTTCCACGGCAAGCGGCATCGGTCGGTCGTCGAAACCCTGCGCGAGTTCCGCTACAATGAGGCAATCAGCGGCATGTCGAAACTCCGCGCGCAGCCGGCTACAACTGGACGATTTTCCCATGCGATACTTCAATCTGCTCGATGGTGACTCAGTGCCCGCGCTCGGCCTCGGGACCTGGAAACTTGCGGGCGACGACGCGCGGGTGACCGTGCAGACCGCCATCGGCCTCGGCTACCGGCACATTGACTGCGCTCCGATCTACGAAAACGAGCCGGATATCGGAAGGGCGCTTGAATTCTCGCTCCGTGGCGGCGAGGTTTCGCGCGAGAAGCTGTGGGTCACTTCCAAGCTGTGGAACGACAGCCACCGTGCCGACGATGTGCGGCCCGCGCTGGAACGAACGCTTCACGACTTGCAGCTTGATTACCTGGACCTCTACCTCATGCACTGGCCGGTGGCTCACAAACCAGGCGTGAGTCGACCGGACGACGGGACGGGGTTCCTGTCACTTGAGGACGTTCCGCTTGGCGAAACGTGGACTGCGATGCGTGATCGCCGCGACGCGGGATTGTGCCGTCACATCGGCGTGGCAAATTTCAGCACGAGCAAGCTCCAGTCGCTTATCGATGAAACGGGAACGGTTCCCGCCGTCAATCAGGTCGAAGCGCATCCGTTTTTGCAACAGCGCGAACTTCTGGAATTCTGTGAGGAAAACAAGATCCTCTTGACAGCCTATTCGCCACTCGGTTCCCGCGACCGGCCCGACGACATGAAGCAGGCCGACGAGCCTTCGCTCTTCGACCACCCGACCGTCCAGTCGATCGCGGAGCGGCACGACGTATCGAGTGCGTCGGTTTTGATCGCGTGGGCCATTCAGCGCGGCACGATCGTCATTCCCAAGGCTTCGAGCGAGGCCCACTTGCGGGAGAACCTGCAAGCCGCCGAACTGGAGCTTGCGGAATCCGAAATGCAGGACCTCGAGTCGCTCGATCGCGGTTTTCGGTATGTCGACGGGACCTTTTGGGAAATGCCCGGCGGCCCCTATACCGCCGCGAATCTTTGGGACTAACAGTACCGCGTCACTTTTGATTCTTGCGGTTTTTGCGTTCGCGATATTCCCTGGGCACGGTCGTCCTGATAACGTCGAGGGGTGACGGCAGTGTCATTCGGGCAGGGCTACCGTGATTCGCGGATGCTCGCGCAATCGGGGTTGCCCAGCACAATGTGATCGAGAATCCGGATTCCCACCGTCTCACCCACCGTTTCCAGCCGCCGTGTCACCTCGTGGTCCTCGCGACTGGGGGTCGCGTCGCCCGAC
>JBGTFW010000333.1:0-8863 GCA_041747075.1 Pirellulaceae bacterium | reverse complement strand
ATGCCCCCGCCGCCGCGCCCGTTGCAGCACCTCCAACCGCCGCGCCAAGGCCGCTTCCCACCGGATGCGCGCCGGCTTCGCCGGAGATCGGGTCTTCGTTGCGAAGTTCTTTTTCCGTTTTGGTTCGTTCAGGTTTCTCAGTTCTTGACATGGTATTGTCTTTCAAAAAAGAGGGTTGAAAAAAGTAACAGGCTTCTTGCCGTAAAGCAAACTCGTTGTACGAACTGGCAGTTCACAATATCGTTCGTGCGAACTGGCAGTTCGCACTACTTCTTGCTGTACTAGACCTGGGCCATCGCCGCGTGGTTGATGGACCGGGAAATGTCGGTCAACTTCTTGTCCGCCTGCTCCTCGTCGGACATGTTTTTCTTGAGCAATCCGAGCGCCGTGGTGTATCCAAGTTTCTCGGCCCACGTGCAGAGCGTGCCGTACGTGGCGATTTCGTAGTGCTCGGCCTTTTGGGCACAGGCAATAATCGCCGCGTCCATCACTTCAGCCTCCGCCTTTTCCTTAAGCATCTCGCCCGTCTCCTTGACAAGCCCTTTCATGGCTTCGCAAGTCTTTGCGCGAGCGGGTTTTCCGGTATCGGCAAATGCTTTCTCAACGCGCTCGATATGCTGACGGGTCTCGTCAAGATGCTTTTCCAGCGCTTTCGTCAGGTCCTTGCTGGAGGCCTTCTTCGCCAACTTTGGCAAAGCCTTTTCCATTTGCTTTTCTGCGCTGTACATATCGCGAAGTTCGTCCACAAACAGGTCAGCGAGGGTGTCCAAAGACATTTAATTCTCCTTGAGAAGAGGTCAACTCTCCGTGAAATGGCAATTCCGGCTTCTCCGGCACCGCATCGGTACATCCGATGAAACGAAGTGGAAACAACGAAGTTGCAAAATGTGTGCCAAACGGTTTTGGACGAGCCTGGTCGCGCCCCTTCTCACGTCGCGCACCCGGGAACCGCAATTACTTCAACGAATTCGTCGTTCGCCGAAACGAATCTTCCCGGCTTGCGGAAACCTGTTGGTCGCCGCGCTGTCAGCCCGCGAGCCTGTCGCGCACTCGCCGGCACAAAGCTGACGGTTTTTTTCTGGCGAGAGGGCAATCGTTATCCGTGATCGTTCTACCGTCGCAAGGCATAAAGGATCACATTGACGCCGATCCGCGCCGCGTCATCCTTGTCGTAACCAGGACACTGCAATGGAGAAGCATTTTCCATCGCGCAACTCAGATCGTTCGGCGAGAAAACGACGATCCACCGACCGTCGATCTGGACGCCCTCGAGTTGCGGCGGCGTCCGAAAATGCTGGACCTGGCCATCGCGGCCTCTCGTGTGCATCGACACCTGACGTAAATTGTAGCCGCCGCCGCTGTCGGCCCAGATCGGGTCGTCAGCCGGAATCACCCGAAATGCGTGTCCGGGAAGAATCTGGCGAATTTCGTTGCGAAAGGAATCGGCGAAACCGTTTACCGAACAAATCGTATCGGCGAACAGAAACCCGCCGCGCTCGGTCAGATACTCGCGTAACGCCAGTTTCTCCTGGTCGAGCCACGTAAAGGGGGACCGGCCGTGCATGAAGACCATGGGAAACTCCGCCAGCTTTTCCATGTCGGGGCTGATCATCGTTCGCTCGATACGAAATCGCTCGCGCAAGTCAAATTGCGCGCGGCGGACAATGTTCTGCCATGCGTTGGGAGCGTCGTCCGCGCCGCCGCCGTGCGACAGCTTCGGGATCAGCACCGTTCGCGTCCCCAGTCCAAAGTCGCCATCGTCGATCGTCCCGGGCCGATCGAGCTTGTCCTTGACTTCGCGACCCGTTGCATACGCGACGACGTTGCAGCCGAGTTGCACGCAGTACTCAATCTGCTGGCGCGGTCCATTCGGTGTGTCGGGGAGGGTTTCCAGCGTCACCGGACGGTTGTACTGCCACAACCCGGTGAGATTTCTCGGACAATAAACAACGCTTGTCCGGCAACTCGACTGCAATCCATAAAGGGGGCGGTCGGGATTGACGGACAACGGGTACTGGGCGGAAAAGACCGGATGCGCGGCATCGAGTAATTGCAACTGGCTTTCCGGAAAGAGTTCCGCCATGAGTTGACGGAAATCCGCGTCAAAGGCGACGTTCTCGCCGCACCCGTCCCCCTGGCAAGCCTCGGCAAAAATGAATCCGCCGTATTCGACGTACCGCCGCAATGTTTCCTTCTGGGATTGATTCATCCTCAGGCCGTCGCGTCCGCTGAGGAACAACACGGGAGACTCAAGCAAGTCGTCGGCGGTCGCGACACGCCCTTCAACGGTTTGCCAGTTCAATTGTGTCTCCCACAGCGTTTCCAGGCGGCGCGTCAGGTAATGAACGCCACGGCGGTGGCGGTCCCAGTCGAAATCGTCCGTGTGGCGATACTTGCCGATCACGACGGGTCGTTTTCCCTTGGCGAGAAAAAGGAGGGCAAACGACGTGGCGATTTCCCGACTTGCCTCGCCATGCGACGACTGGATATTGCGCCACGACCCGTTGGCTGACTGAACGCCGTCGTCGGTCAGATGGGCCGCTCCCTCGCGGTACCAGTCGTGCTTGCCAAAATAACGCTGGCCGGTAAGCCGCGCCGCGCGCTCCATTCCGTAGAGGTAATACAGGTAATCGCTTTGAAATGGCGAACCGCCGGCTTGCGAGGGATTGCGGCGAACCTGGAACCGGGCGGCAAGCCACTCCGTCGCCGCCTCGATTTCCTCCAAACGATCGTCGTCGCCACAGCACTGAACCCTTCCCCGTTCGAGCCGCACCGTTTGCGGCAGATTCTCGTCGATAATGACGACCGATGAAATCCCCGCGCACGTCATGCTGCCCGTCGGCTCGGCGACCGTTCGGCTGGCGGAGTACCGGTATCCGCCGGTTTGCCTGTCGCGGGAAATGTTCCAGTAATCGCGCGATCGCAACCAGACTTCCGGATCAATCTCGATCCCGACGAGAGCCGCCTCGTGCAACGCGAGGAGCGCGAATTGGGTATTTGACGAGTCACCCCCTCCTCCGTCATTCAATCGATACGACCAGCCACCGATGTTGCCTCGCCGCTTGATCTGCGCCTCGACAAGGAAATCGACGCATTCGCGAATTCGCGCTCGCCGCGTGTCAGGCACCGCGGCGCAATAAACCATCGTCATGAGCGAAACCGAATAAACGCTGGCGTTTTTCACATCGATCCGGTCGAGGTATTCGATCGCCTCGCGAATTGAAGCATCTGCCGGCTGCACTCCCGAATTGAGCAACGCGAGCGTCGCCAGCGCCGTGATGCCACCCTTGGGATACGAAAGTTCCGGCCACGCTCCGCGCGCGTCGTCCTGCGAACGCTTGAGGTAATTCACGCCGTTGTCAATCGCTTTGCGGACGCGCTCGGCTGTGAGCGGTTGCCGTTCAGCGAGCTGCGCCACGGCGACCGTTTGCCGCGCTCCCGCCAGAATCGCACAACACGCGACAAAAACAGCGACACGATGCCAACGCCAATTGCCGACGACGACGTCGCTCATTGAAACAGTGAAATTCATGCCGGCATCCAACGTTCGGGGGACTCGAGGGCCAAATCCATTGTTGTTCGGCGTTCGCGCCAGGTACAGACGCCACTTTGGTTGCCAATACAAGCACGAAGCGCAAGCGAGTGAGTGGGTTTCGCCGAAATACACTCGCTCGCGCGTCGTGCTTGTATTCTCGCGGATTTCCACGAAAGTGGCGCTGTCCAGTCAGGACCGGCGATTCGCTGTACGCCCTTTGAATCGTTCGCTATGATTGGTACTTCTCCATTCACGATCTTCGCGTTTTTAATCGGAAAATCTGTGTCAACCAGGCAACGAAGTCTCGGCGACGTCCTTCAGGAATTCAGCCACCATCGCCAGTTGATGCGCGACGAACTGGGCAAGATCATCGTCGGCCAGCACGAAGTCATCGAGCAGGTATTCGCGGCCATCTTCACCCGCGGACATTGCCTGCTCGAAGGCGTTCCGGGACTCGCCAAGACGCTTATGGTCAGCACCATCGCACGCATCCTCGACGTCAGTTTCAGTCGCATTCAGTTCACTCCCGATCTGATGCCCTCGGACATCACGGGAACGATGGTTCTCGAGGAAGACGACCGCGGGCGTCGCGATTTCCGGTTCGTCGAAGGCCCGGTCTTTACCAACGTCCTGCTGGCCGACGAAATCAACCGGACTCCCCCCAAAACCCAGGCGGCGCTGCTCCAGGCGATGCAGGAACGCGAGGTGACCGTCGGCCGAACGACCTGGCCCCTCCCCGATCCGTTCTTTACCATCGCCACGCAAAACCCGATCGAACAGGAGGGGACCTACCCGCTGCCCGAGGCCCAGCTCGACCGCTTCATGTTCAATATCAAGGTCGGCTATCCGACTGCCGCGGAGGAGGAACAAATCCTCACGACCACCAGTCGCAACGAAACCCAGGAAGTCAACCAGGTTCTTTCCGCGCGGGCGATCATCAATTTGCAAAAGCTCGTCGGCTCGGTCGCCGTGACGCCTTACGTCGTGAAGTACGTTTCGGCGCTCGTCCGCGCGACGCGCCCCGGCGACGAGACAGCCCCGGAATTTGTTCGCGAACTGGTCGACTGGGGTGCCGGTCCTCGTGCCGGCCAGTTCCTCATCGCCGGCGGCAAGGCGATTGCGGCGATGGAAGGGCGCTTTTCCGTGGGCCTGGAAGACGTGCGAAAGATCGCCATCCCGGTCCTTCGCCACCGCGTCAGCACCAATTTCCAGGCCCAGGCCGAAGGGATGAACACCGAAGACGTGATTCACCGGCTGCTGCGGGAAATCCCCGAACCCGCAATCGACAAGTTCGAAAGGTAAATCCAAATCGAATTGTAAATCCAAATCGAATTGTAAATTCGAATCGAAAAGTGATGTTCAATCGAAAAGTGAGTTTAAATCGAAAAGTAATCTCTTCACCCTGAACCATTCTTCTCCTTCTTCCCATTCCTCCCATTGTCCGTCGAAAAATACCTCAAACCCGAAGTTATCAATCAAATCAAGCGTCTCGATCTCCGCGCCCAGTTTGTCGTCCGCGGGTTTCTGCAGGGACTTCACTCCAGTCCGTGGCACGGATTCAGCGTTGAATTCAGCGAGCACCGCAAGTACAGCTACGGCGACGACCCGAAGGATATTGACTGGTCCCTCTACGCGAGAACCGACAAGTATTATGTGAAAAAGTTCGAGGCGGAGACGAACATGACGGCCATGCTCGTCGTCGATTGCAGTGCGTCGATGGGATACACCTACCGCCAGGAACTGAACAAGTTTGATTACGTCGTCTGTCTCGCCGCCGCGCTCGCCTACCTGATGATCCTGCAACAGGACCCGGTCGGGCTGATCACGTTTCGGCAGTCGATCACCTCCAGTCTCCCGCCCCGGTCGAAACGCAGTCATCTGGGCAACCTCCTTTCAGTGCTGGCGAATCTGGAAACGGCGGGGACGACGAACCTGGCGCACAGTCTGCGGCAGCTTGCGGCCATGTTGCGGCATCGCAATCTGGTCATCGTCTTTACCGACTTGCTCGAGGAGACCGATCCGGCCTTTCAGTCCCTCGTAAGGCTCCGCCATGGCGGGCACGACGTGATCCTTTTCCACATTCTCGACGAAGCCGAGGTGAGTTTTCCGTTTACCGGTATGTGCCAGATGGAAGACCCGGAATCGGAAACCCGGATCAAGGTCGACGCCAATGCGTGGCGAGCCGAATACCGCGAAAAAATCGTGGCCTTCCGCGACGACCTCGCCGCGCGGAGCGCGAAAGCGGGAATTGACTACGTCCCGCTCGACACCAGCATGCAGTTCGACAAGGCGCTCATCGAATACCTCCACAGCCGCCAGTCGCGGTTCTAGCGTATAATTCGGGCGCGAACCGGGCACGCAACGCACGACGAACTGAATCGGGAAACACGATGATGACAGACAATCCGGGGGGAAACGTAACGACGATCGTCATCCAGTTGGAGCCTGGTTGGGTCTACGTCAAGGTCGCCGAGCCCAAGCCGCCACCCGAGCGCATCGAGTTCTTTCTCAAACGCACCATCGAGGACTGGTTCAGCGACCATCCCGGTTTCGCCATCGACCGCGCCGAGCAGGTCTTCCGGGGCGACGAATTGCTGGGCATGCACGTCTGGTATCGCGAGAAGGGAAACGCTCCCTCCGCCGAAACGAGGACTCGCAAGTCGAGTCGCCGCACGAAAACCTTTGCCTTTGAGATTCACGAAAAGCTGGCCAAACCGTGGACGCGCGAGTACATCGAAGCGGTTGTCGATGACGCGCTGAAAATCCTCCCGACGTTCGAGCAACGCAATGACACCCACATCATCGTCAATCGCCGCCAGGTGGGTGTAATCATCGATCCGACGGCCAGCCGGGGTGCCGTGGTGCCGCTCGAATACGTCCTGGAAATCGTCCATGGGCCAACTCGCGAGCGGCTTGATCATTGGCTCGCTGAACCGGATTCCTCGTTCTACATCATGCACATGTTCGGAAGCTGGTTCAGCCGACAGAACCCGCAATTGCCGGCGGAAATTGCCCAACTAATCGATCGATACGGATCCGGCCCGCGGACGTTGCGTGACGCCATCGCGGACATGACTCCGCGGCAAATCGATGCGGCACCGATCGCCGGGAAGTGGTCGACGCGCCAGGTGATTTGCCATTTGGCGGACTTCGAAACAATTATGGCCAATCGCATGAAACACGTGATTGCCGAGGACCAGCCGAGTTTCCCAGGCGGCTTCCACGAACAATTCGCCCGCCGCCTGGCGTACGATGCGCGAGACATCGACGAGGAAATCCGGCTTATCGAGGTCGTCCGAAGCCAAACCGCCCGGATACTCCGGACGCTTCCACCCGAGGCCTTCGCGCGAACCGGAATCCATTCAATCGACGGCCCAATGACCTTGAAAGACCTGCTGGAGCGGATCACCAACCACATCCCGCACCACGCCGCCTTCATCCAGGAAAAGCGGCGGGCCATGGAGTGAAGTACAGGCGAGCGAACGACGTACCAGGGAGTCAAATCAACGACTCGCCGCGCATCAAACGACCAAGGTCGGAGAGCCAACACTCAATCAGGACCGCCTGGTTGGCGTTGGCGGAAATGTCGCCGCGGACCTCGATGCACCGTTCAATACAGCGGGCCGCCGCGGTGCCACCGCCGCGCCAGTTGGCAAACGCGCGCTCCGCGGCCTCCGCAAGGTCCTTGTCGCACGGTTCGATCGGCTCACCGGACATCAACATGATCTGGTGAAAGAAACGTGATGCCATTTCCGTGATCACTCTCAGGCGATCACGGCGCGGCGGCGCTTCCTTGCCGGCCGCGTCGACAAATTGAGACATCGTCTCGGCGAACCCGTCGTCGGTCGCGTCAAGGCTTGCAAGCCGCTGGTAAAGCGCCTTGCGAAACTCCATCGACTCAGGCTGCGACAGTTCCATTGCCATTTGCAGATTCCCCCCGCACGCTCGCGCCAGTTCCATGCGCTCGGCGTCGCTTGAACCCATATCCAATTGCACCAGCACCTGGAAGACTTCCTCGGCCGTCAATGGCTGGAAGCGAACGATCTGGCAACGCGAACGAATGGTCGGCAATTGGCCAAACTCGCTTGTGGCGATCAGGAAGATGACGGCGTAGTCCGGCGGCTCCTCAAGCGTCTTGAGCAGACAATTGGCACTTTCCTGATTAAAAAAATCCGCGTCCTGGATAATTGCGACCCGCCGTCCACCGCGAAAAGGCCGCTTCGAAAGGTCGTAACAAAGTCCCGCGCGATTCCGGTGCTCCTTTTCGCCGATCAATAGTTTGAGCGCCAGTTCGCTTGTGCCCTTCTCCCGCTCGACTTCCAGCAAATCGGGGTGCGTGAACGCATCGACTTGCTGGCATGCCGGACAGGTCCCGCACGACTCCAGCAGGTTGCGGGGCGTCCCCTCGCACAATAAACAGCGTGCAATGATTCGCGCGGTCGTGTATTTGCCCGTCCCCTGCGGACCCGTGAACAGGTACGCGCTGGCAAGTCGATCCGCAGCCAGCCAGCGGGCAAACCGGTCGAGGATTGCCTGGTGTCCCGTGACTCCGGTTGTGTTTGCAGTCGTCGTCATCGCCGATTGATCAAAGCGGGTTCAAGGACTGAACGAACCTGTTCATGAATTTCCGCGGCGGTGCCGCTGGCGTCGATCACTCGCGCCGAGTCGATCCGCGCCGCCTCAGCCAAAAAGCCCCGCTGGACCGCCACCATATAATCCTCCCCGCGCGATTCCAGACTATCCGTGGGACCGCCCATTCGTTTCATCGCGACGTCAACGGGAATGTCAAGGACGAGCGTCCAGTCGGGTTGCAGACCGCCCGTTGCCGTCTTTCCAATGCGCCAGATTTCATCGGGCGACAGTCCACCCGCATGTCCCTGGTAAACGACGGTGGAAAGCAGGAAGCGGTCACAAAGGACGATCCGCTGCTGGTCGAGCGCGGGCCGGATGACTTCCTCGACCAGTTGTCGCCGCGCGGCCATGAAAAGGAACATCTCCGCGACAATCCCGAATTCGAGATCGCCGCGTTCAAGGAGAATCTCGCGAAGGCGATCGCCCAGCGGCGTGCTGCCCGGGTCGCGGCAAACGGTGACGGGAGTTCCCAGCCCGGACAGCCACTCCTCGCAACGGCGGAGCTGAGTCGTCTTGCCAGTTCCATCGATGCCTTCAAATACGATGAACATCTACGTCCGTATTACTCCAATCGCACACTCTCCCCTGCATTGAAAGCGAGAGGGCTGGGGGGGATCCGGGGTGAGTAACTTGCCCCCTCTCCCCCGGCTGTGGGGGGAGAGGGCTGGGGTGAGGGGGATCCGGGATGAGTAACTT
>JBGTFW010000332.1:0-6173 GCA_041747075.1 Pirellulaceae bacterium | reverse complement strand
GCCAGGATTACCGGGGTATCTAATCCCGTTCACTCCCCTGGCTTTCGTGCCTCAGCGTCAGAAAAGACCCAGTAAGCCGCTTTCGCCACCGGTGTTCCTGATAATATCAACGCATTTCACCGCTCCACCATCAGTTCCGCTTACCTCTGTCTCCCTCAAGCAATGCGGTTTCAAGCGCAGTTCCACGGTTGAGCCGTGGGATTTCACACCTGACCTTCATCGCCGCCTACGCACCCTTTAAGCCCAGTGATTCCGAATAACGTTCGCACAATTCGTATTACCGCGGCTGCTGGCACGAATTTAGCCTGTGCTTCCTCCGAGGATCGCTCAAAATTTGCTCCCCTCCGACAGCGGTTTACAACCCGAAGGCCTTCATCCCGCACGCGGCGTCGCTCCGTCAGACTTTCGTCCATTGCGGAAGATTCTCGACTGCAGCCGTCCGTAGACGTCTGGGCAGTGTCTCAGTCCCAGTGAGACGGGTCATGCTCTCACACCCGCTACCCATCACAGCCTTGGTGGGCCGTTACCCCGCCAACTAGCTAATAGGACGCAGACCGCTCCACGGGCGATAAATCTTTGGTCCGGAGACTTTATCCGGTATTACCGGCGGTTTCCCCCCGCTATCCCGAACCCGTGGGTACGTATCTACGCGTTACTCTCCCTTTCGCCGCTGTCCACCCCGGTTCTCACTCGAAAGATCAAACCGGGATTTCTCGCTCGACTTGCATGCCTAATCCACGCCGCCAACGTTCATTCTGAGCCAGGATCAAACCCTTCAATTTGTATGCTTGCCGAACCGTCACCGGGAAACGAGTCCCCGCCAACGATTCGGACGATTAGCCAAAATTAAAGTCGCGCCGGAAAACGCCAAAATCAAAATTAAAGCGCTCCCCGACGACTCTGGTTTGAACCATCATCGCCAGCCGCCGGAATGGGCGACCGCGATGGCTTGATTCACATGATCGTATGCTTGACTCAACTCTCTCACCGGCAGAAGCCGGCAAAGGAATTGGTTGAAGAATTCACTACCAAATTGTCAAAGAACAAAACGGGGGAACGCATCGCGCCCACCCGCCGCTTCTGTAGCGGGTCTTATTTTACGGCTCGTCGCCGACTCGTCAACGGCCCAATCTGATTTATTTGACAAAAAATTTTCCGCCTGGGTTCACCCTGCTTTTTCCGGGAATCCCCTCGAAATGGCAGCCGTTTTCGTTCCAGCCCCTTCCCCCTTTTGTCGGCCCGCCGATCCGCCGCTCCCTGGCCCCTGCACCGCACAGTCATTCCGCAGCGGGATTGAAAATAATCGCGAATTTTTGCGATTCCGGCGCGAAAAACACCGCCGACACTCGTTACTCTCTCTTAATACGGCACCACGCACCGTCCGGCCGCCGACACTTTAGAAACCACGAAGGAACCGACCGATGAAATCCAGTCCATCCATTCGCCCCGCCCTGTTGACACTCCCGATCCTGATTTCCGGTGTGGTTTTTTTCCTGCCCGCGTCCATTGCAACCGCCCAGGAATCCGAACCATTCTCCCAAGAGGAATCCGACCCGTTCAACGACGCAACTCTCCCCTCCGAAACACAGGAAAATTCGGGTGACGAAAGAGCCACAACGTTTGAGATTTTTTTGGAGGAGGGGCTTTCCGTCGAGGATTACATTGACACCATCAAGGCAAACGCTCGGGAGTTCTATCCACGCGAGGAATTAAATTTCATCATTACCCCGGACGCCGCTGCGTTTCGGCTGCCTGAGATCGACGTCATTACCAATTTTGAAGGCGCACTCGGGGTACTCGAAGCTTGCTCGACGCGCGACGCGGAAATCGAAATCGATACTGACTCCACTGGCTCGGTCCGCATTATCCGGCTAAATCAACTGAGCCCGTCGCCAACCGTCGGTGTAATTAACGTCCAGTCCATTCTCAAGGATGCCAGCCACGAGGATTTCATCTCCGCCATCGGAATTGGACTTGAGATGACGGGCGGCCAGCGGGGAGTGTCGATGAAGCTGCACGAGGAAACCGGCTTGTTCTTCGTCAAGGGGCCGGAACGCGATATCGAAGTCATTCATCAAATTGTCGCGGAGATGCAGAAAAATACGCGAATCCGGAATGCGGGAGGACTCGGCGGCGGTAGTGGGGGCAATCAAGATTTACGCGATGGCGGCGATGGACTGGGTGACAACGACGGCAAATAATCGCGGTTTCGTATTTTCGAATGTGGAACTGCCGTAATCGGGTCTCGACGTGGCGATCTCATTGACTCAAAACCTCGTGTTCAACGAAGGTCAGCGCGGGGCGGCTCGCCCGTCACGTGACTGGCTGACGATCACACGGAAAATCCGCGAGGGAAACACCGAAGCATTTGCAATCTGTTACGAAAACTTTTTTGATTTGGTGTACCTGGAAGTTCATCGGGCGACGGGCAGTGACGAAGCGACCTGCCTGGACCTCGTGCAAGAGACGTTTCTAAAAATCATTCGCTGCGTCAAGCCGATCGAATCCGAGGCGCAGATGGCGGCATGGACAAGGGCCGTCGCGCGGTCAACGAGCTACGATTGGCTCCGCGCGCAGTCCCGCCGCAATCAGTTGCACCGCCGATACGGGGCGCAGCAAAACGATGAGGACCAGACAGGCAAAAAGGATCGCCTCGAAACGGCGGAACGACTGGTGTGGCTCCAGGCGCAAATCGAGGAACTGTCGCCCGACCTGCGACGTATGGTGGCGCTGCGGTATCGGCTCGGATGGTCTCTTGCTCGAATCGCGAAGTCGTTCGGCCTGACCACGGGCGCTGTGGACGGACGACTCCGAAGGGCGATCGAGAAAATCCGGAAACAAACCGGGAGGACCAACGATGATTGACGAAAAACGACCTTTGATCCTGTCGCCTGACGGGCGGCGGCGGAAAGCAGAATTGTTGCAGGACCTGCAAATCACCGTGACTCGTCACTCCAGGGCACGACGACGTCGATCGACGTTCGGAACAATCCTTGCGATAGGCGTGATTGGCTCGGCGATTTGGTGGACGGCTCGACCGCCAACAACGACAACCCAGACGATTCCACCGGCTGTCGCCATGACCATCGTCACGCCGCCCGGTGCACAAGTCCTTGTCCGCAACCGGCCGGAACTGGTCGAGCAGGTTCTCGTTCAGTCCAGCCAGGTGCCGTCGGCGCAACATCTCGTCGAGCGGATCACCGATCACGAGCTGGTCGCGTTGCTCGAGGAAACCGGCCTGCCCCTGTCGCTTGCCCGCATTGGCAACCGGTGCGTCCTCGTCTCGAACAAGCGAGCGGAGCATTGATTCGTTCAGAAACGTCTTGATGCCGAACAATTGTAGAACAATTGTCCCAATTGTTCCGTTCCCGGGATGTAGAACAATTTGTCCCAATTGTTCAGTTCCCGGGATAAACGTTGGCGTCGGAATAGTGAGGATAACGGTTCTACACTCTCTTGCGAACCGCGAAAATGTGAGCCGCAAGGCCGCTAGCCGCGAGTTCCGTATCTGAACTACCGCGGCTAATTACCGGCGGCTGGCGCCTTGCCTCTCACAATCGTTGCGCATTACCGCTATATTTAACCTGGCCGGTGCCGCGCAAGGCGGCTCGCGCGTTGGTTTCCACCCTTCCGAAACGTCCGTCTGTACGGGGTAACGAGAATCACCATGAATGAGGAGTCCGGCTCAAGAAGCAAAGCGATTCCGCTCAATTGCCCGGAATGTAAAGGCCTGTTCCGCATCGAGACCAACGTTTCGGCCGATGCTGCCGTCGTTTGTCCGCACTGCGATGCCGAGTTGAATATCGAACGGTTGCTCGACGATTTACCCGTCGCCAATGTCACGGCGGCCTCCCGACACGAGTCCCCTCCGCCGATTGTCTCAACCGACAAACCCGCGAGTAACCGGCCCTCAATCGCGTTCGACGACCAGGCGTTCACGATCCCCAAGCCGCTGAAGACCACGCGGCGGTCGCACAGTCATAGTCATTCTCCACGCAGTTCGTCCAATACGTCGCGGACGGGCAACTCCAGCAACGTCCGTAGCGAATCGTTCCGAAAATCAGGAAGTGCCTTGCCAGACCTCGTCAAGATTGTGTTGGGAGGGCTGATGGCGCTGCCGATCGCCCAGCTCATTTTATGGTGGGTATTCGCACTGGACCCGCTTGGACTTGCCGCTCCGGTTGCCTCGAAAGTCCCGTTGATCGTGCCGCCAGCGTGGCGTCCCGCCGACGAGTAGAGCGAACTGCTGGTTCGATTATCGCGCTGGTAGAACGAACTGCCAGTTCGTTCACGGCGCGCCGATGCGCTTATGCACGAACTGGCAGTTCGTGCTACATTCGTGCCACGTTGGTGCCACGTTCATGCTACATTCGTGCCACGACAAGTGCAGCACGCTTAACGAACCAATGCTCGACGAACCGCACCTAAACGATCCTCAATCTGACGGCAGCCCCGCAACCCCTCCTGCCTCGTCCGTATACCGGTTCCTCGTGTACGGGCTATCGATTCCCGAGCGAACGTTGCGCGGCGGCTCGGCGATTGTTGCCGGTGCCGTGAAGGAATCAGCGACGTTGCTGGTCCCGTCGTCCTTTCGCAGTTCGCGCAGCTACCGGACGTTCGTCGATCAGATGCTCGACTTCATGATCAACGATGTTGCCGGCGTGGCATCCTCGGACAAGGAGTCCGCCGAGACTACGGACTCACAAGTCGAAGGTTACGTCGCACGCAAGGCCGTCAGCACTTTCGTCGACCTTGCCGGACTGGCGACGTTGCACGTGTCGCCGCTGGCGGTCCTTGCCATTGTCAGCGACATGGCTTACGGCTCGCAAACGTACTTGCGCGAATTGTCCGCGGAACTCAAGCGCGAAGGGATCATTGACGCAAAATCAACGATTGACAGCACGGCCGATTTGCTTGCCGCGGTTGGCAATACGGCGGGCCGGTCGGCCGAGGCCCTGGATACGCCCCCGCTGTCGGTCGAGGGCCTCCGGGAGACGATCGATCAAACGCGTCAAGCCCTTTCCGGTGTCAATCCGGCAGGTGTCATCCCACTCTCGGAAATCGACCGCACGTGGCGCGAAATGTCGGCGGTCGCGGCAACCCAGCAAGTCAGTCTTTTTGAGTTGTCCAGTGCGATGACGTTGTTCGCCATGAATCGCATGACGACCGTCACGCGCGGCGCGTTGTCAACGATTCGCGTCAGTGGAAACATGTTTGACCGCCATGTGCTCGATCACTACCGCGAAGGTCTGTCCCAGATCGGTCAACAAGGCGTTTACGCGATCCTTGCGGACAGCAGCCGGCCGTATATCCAGGCCTTGTGGAAGAACTTTGCCTCCGATCGCCCCACGGTTACCGAAGACCTGTTTTCCGGCAAGTTGCTTGGCCAGACATGGCGCGGCGTCCGCGGCTGGGTCGGCCGCAAGAAAGCCGACGAGTCGTCGAGCGACCAGGCAACAATGCAATGACAACCCGAACGGGCCGGTCTACACGAGAATAAATTCGTATGCGCCCAGATCCAAACCGGCTCCAAAGACCCGATCCAAACCGCCCAGATCCGACAGCGGTTCCATCGTGTCCAGGTCTCCATCCAGATCAAATTCGTCCAGCACCACATCAGCCAGGTTGCCGATATCCCGCAACGGCGAGATTTCCTTTAAATGGAAGTCGTTACCGAAGTAGTCCACAAAAACCGGTTTGGCATCGGTGTTTCCATTGGCCGCGCCACCGAACAGGATATTTCCGTCACCGGCATTGAAGTCGACGATGTCGCTGTTGCGAACGGTTGTGGTTCCGAGGTCATTGCGAACATGGCTGTCTTCGAACGCGCCGTTGTATCCGTTCCCGACCAAAATCGAGTTGCTGACTAACAACTGCACTCCGGTGGGCGACTGGGCGCGTACGACGCCCCCTCCGCCGTTGTCGAACAGCCTCCTCGTCGTCAGGTTTCTGGCCAGGGTCGAGGAAAAGATTGACAGGCTGCTGTCCGTGGCGTTCACGTAAAACGCACCCGCCAGGCCACCCACGTTGTCGACAAACAGACTGTTGGCAACGATCACTTCGTGTCCGGAGCCACTGATCCGGACGGCGCCTCTTTCGCTGACAATGTTTCCTTCGAATTGGCTCCCCGCAATCAAGGCCTCGTTATTTTGTCCATCAATGCGAACGGTCGC
>JBGTFW010000331.1:0-2693 GCA_041747075.1 Pirellulaceae bacterium | reverse complement strand
GCGGTTTACGGGTTGGCTGAAGCGGCCCGCGGCGAGCGCCGGCGGTTTACGGGTTGGCTGAAGCGGCCCGCGGCGAGCGCCGGCGGTTTACGCGGGCTTGCAGGACTTCACTCGCTGGCGCTTCGGGCTTACACAAACGTGGCGATTTCCTCGAGCGGGCGTTTTCTGATGTCCGGCACCATCGCCCTCTGGAGCGGCAAGCCGGTGACGAGAATCAGATAGGGCCGCTCGTTCTCCGGCCGGCCGAGGATTCCGTTGAGGAATTTCATCGGACTGGGCGTGTGCGTCAGCGTCGCAAGGCCGCATTCATGCAAGGCGGATATCAGAAAACCCGTGGCGATCCCGACCGATTCGGCAACGTAGTAATTCTTGAGCCGTTGTCCCGACTCGTCGCGACGCCACGCCTCGGCGAAGATCACGATGAGAGCCGGTGCGATTTCGAGAAAAGGTTTGTCCTGGTTCGTTCCCAGCGGGGCAAGCGCCTCAAGCCATTCCGGTGTCGCCCGGCCCTCGTAGAATTCCCGCTCTTCCTCCTCCGCCGCGAGGCGAATTTGTCGCTTGATCGCCGAGTCCTCGACAACACAAAAATGCCATGGCTGGAGATTCGCGCCATTGGGTGCCGTCCCGGCGGCGCGGAGACACCATTCAAGTACGGCGCGCGGCACTGGTTCGCTGGAAAAATCGCGGATGGTCCGCCGCAATCGATATCGATGGTAAACGGACTGCGCCACGTCGATCCGCCCGGCGTCGGTGAATTCCGGCAACCGGGGCGCGGCAATAAACGGGTACTGGCGCATCGATCGTGTGGCCTTTCATTAAATCGACCGCAAACGGCGAGGTGTTGCGAGTTCTCGGTGCGAGCCTACCTTTGACGCACCGCATTCACAAGGTCGCCTGGGAAAAGGCCCGGCTTGCGTTGACAATTTTCCGGCGCGGGCGGAAACTGCTTTTAACATCGTCAAGCCGTTTCTCGTTGCCTCGACTCGCTGAAAGCCAATGTCCGCACCCTCACTCAACGATCCCTTCCAGACACTCGATACTTTTGATACGGGAACCGGCCGGGCGAGTCTGTTTCGACTGTCGCGTCTTGCCGATCAGGGCCTCGGAGACGTGGATCGGCTCCCGTATTCGATTCGATTGCTGCTGGAATCGCTGGTGCGCAACTGTGACGGTCTCGCGACAACTCCCGACGACGTTCGACGGCTTGCGAACTGGAACGCATCGAAGCCCGCCGAGGAGGAAATTCCCTTCAAGCCGGCGCGCGTCGTCTTGCAGGATTTCACGGGGGTCCCCGCCATCGTTGACCTCGCGGCGATGCGCAGCGCCATCAGTCGTCTCGGCGGCGACCCGGCACGGATCAATCCGATGATACCGGTCGACCTCGTGATCGATCACAGTGTTCAGGTCGATCGTTTCGGAAGCTCCGACGCGCTGGCGTTCAATGTCGAGAGGGAATTCGAGCGAAATCGGGAACGATACGAGTTTCTCCGGTGGGGCCAGCAGGCCTTCGACAACTTTCGCGTCGTCCCGCCGAACGTCGGAATTGTCCACCAGGTGAATCTGGAATTCCTCGCGAAATGCGTTTTTCTCCGTCCGATCGACGGCCGCCCCGTTGCCGTGCCCGATACGCTGGTGGGGACGGACAGTCATACGACGATGATCAACGGGCTGGGCGTGCTGGGGTGGGGAGTCGGCGGTATCGAGGCCGAGGCCGCCATGCTCGGCTTGCCGATGTCCATGCTTTTGCCCGAAGTCGTCGGGTTTGAGTTGACGGGGGAACTGGCCACCGGCGCGACCGCAACCGACCTGGTGCTGACGGTCACCGAAATTCTCAGACGCGAAGGGGTCGTGGGGAAATTTGTCGAATTCTTTGGCGGCGGCGTCGCAAGCATGTCGCTGGCCGACCGCGCGACCATCGCCAACATGGCTCCTGAATACGGTGCAACAACTGGATTTTTCCCGATCGACGCCGAAACCGTCTCCTACTTGCGGCGAACGGGCCGAACCGAAGCGGAAGTCCAGTTGGTTGAGCGCTACACGCGCGAGCAATTGCTCTTTGTCGAAAGCGGCTCGCGCGTTCCGACATACACACGCACGCTTTCGCTCGAGCTTGGAAACGTCGAACCGTCGATGGCGGGTCCCAAGCGCCCCCAGGACCGCGTAGCGCTTTCCGGAATGAAAAAGTCGTTTAAACGTTCACTCGTTGCGCCCATCAACGAACGCGGTTACGCGCTTGCCCCCGATCAACTTGAGCGGACGGCGACGATTCCCAACAAGGGTCATGCGACGACCATCGGTCACGGTGCCGTCGTGATCGCCGCGATTACCAGTTGCACCAATACAAGCAACCCGACGGTCATGGTCGCCGCCGGGCTACTTGCCCGAAACGCCGTCATGCGCGGGATGAACGTCGCGTCGTACGTCAAGACGAGCCTCGCGCCAGGTTCGCGCGTCGTTACCGATTACTTGAAAAAATCCGGACTGGAAGACCATCTCGACACACTGGGATTCCAGACCGTCGGATACGGATGTACGTCGTGCATCGGAAACAGCGGTCCACTTCCCGAACCCGTTGCGGCGGCGATTGTGGAGAGCGACCTGGTTGCGGCCGCCGTGCTGAGCGGGAACCGGAATTTCGAGGGGCGCGTCAATCCGCTGACGCGAGCCAATTATCTCGCCAGCCCGCCGTTGGT
>JBGTFW010000330.1:0-18213 GCA_041747075.1 Pirellulaceae bacterium | reverse complement strand
GAGGATCAGGATGGCTATGCGCATTGTTTGATTTCCGGTCCGCAGTTTGTTTCAGGAGTATTGAATGGAAGCGCGCCAGGCTCGCGCGCCGCGTCCGTCATGGCGCGGGCCGCCTCGCAACAGGCGACAAGCATAACGGGTCTCAACCAATTCGACAATTTCCCACGGTGGCCGGAAATCGTAACGCAACTCGCGCTCGGAGATTCTCAGCGGCCCTTCTTCGCCCGGTTGCCTGTCAGAAAAACAGATCACGTGCAACATGCCGCTCGGTGCCAGAACGTGCTTCAGGCCCGCAACATAACGGCGGCGAATGTCCGCTGGAAAAACGTGAAACAACCCGCTGTCAATGATCGTGTCGAAGGAATGTTTTTCGTCAAGCGTTGAAAGTTCGAGCGCATCGAGGCGGCGCCAGTCGACACCCACGCCTGATTCGCGGCTTCGCTGGCGGGCCACTTCCAGCGGCGCGGAAACAAAATCAAATGCGACAACCGGAAACCCGCGCGCGGCCAGCCATCGCGCGTTATTTCCCGTCCCGCAACCGGCGTCGAGTACGCGACCGTGAATTTTTCCCGCCTCGGCGAGTGCGATGACTTCCGGCTGGGGACCGTCAATTTCCCAGGCGGGACCGTCGCGATAGGCGGCCTCAAAACGCGCGGCGGCGGATTGCTCCGGTTCGGAACCGGTCATGACTTTCCCGCCAGCGAAGGATAGACGCGTTTGGCGCGGCGCCACTTGCTCCAGCCCGTCTTGAGCAGCCGCGTCGACGCATCGATCCGTCCTTGTCGAACCCAGTCATCGAGTACGTCGCGGGTCACGGGGCCGAATTCTCGCGGCTTGTCGGTGCGGACGAGCCACAATCCCAGCGCGTCAAGCGCCGGGCCGCTCCGGTCCTCGCTGTCGTCCGTTCGATCGGGCAATCGATGGGGCGGAAACACAACGGGAGGCCGCTTGGGCCGTACCAGTCGGGGCGGCGGCATCAACGCTTCCGGACGAGGCCCTCGCCCGTCGGCAAGCCAGCGGCTGGCGGTCCCGGCCAGCGGATGATCGGGAAAGCGATTGAGAACGCGGTCAAATTCCTTCTTGGCACGAATCAGGTCGCCGTGCTGCACCAGCACAATTGCCCGCGCGCAACGCGCCGCGGCGACGCCGAACGGATCGTCCGACTGCAATTCAATCACGCCGGTAAAATCGGCGAGGGCCGGGGGAAAGCGGCCCATCTGGTAAAAGACCTTGCCGCGCATCATGAGCAGTTCGGCGATCTGGCGCGGCTGGTGCTGGAATCGGTGAAACGCCTTGGTCAGCCAGATCAGCGATTCTTCGTAGTTTCCCTCGTGAGCCAGACCGTTACCGCGCCCCACAAAGGCGCGAACCTGCGTCGGGTCGATCGCCAGCGCCTGATCGAAATCCTCGAGCGCCTTCTCGACCTGCTCGTTCTTGAGACATGCCTGCCCGCGGAGGATGAGCGTCTCGGGCAAGGCCGGAAAGAGCTCAAGACTGCGCGTGAAATCCGCGATAGCCATCAGGTAATCCTGTTGGCGGTGGTGGCACGTTCCACGCTTGCGAAACGCCAGGTGATCGGCGGCGTCCAGAACGATCGCCTGGGTATAGTCATCAATGGCCTTCGACGTCTGGTTGGCCATCAGACGCGCGTCACCGAGCAGCACATGGTATCGGGCGCTTTCCGGTGCCAGTTCAATGGCCCGCGTGACATCGCGGAGGGCCTCCGCCAGTTCGTTGTTCTCCAACCGCGCCTGGGCACGGCTGTACCAGGCCAGATCATTGTCGGGAAACTCGCGGATCACCCGGGAGAGGTCTTCAACTGCGCGCGGCCGGTCACCAAGCCGCGCATAGAGCCTGGCTCGCGCGATCATTGTCTCGGGGTCCGCGTGTTCGTCGCCGAGCGCCGCGGTGTAATCATGGATCGCCTCGCGGTTTCGGTCGAGGAATTCGTGAGCGCGTCCCCGGTTTCGATAGACTTCGGCCGATACGTTTCCTTCGCGAATCCGTTTTTCGAAATACTCGATCGCCTTTTTCGCGACGGGCGAGCCGAGTTTGCGATATTGCAGACCGGCCGCCGGGCGAATGCGGATCGCGTCGTGAAGGTTACGGATGACGTCCGGCCAGTCCTCCAGTTTGGCGCTGGTGGCCGCTTGCCAGACGCGGGTTCCGGCGTGCATCGGGCGCAATTCGGAGGCCTTGCGGAAATCGTCAATCGCCGCGGCGGTCTTTCCCGACTCGTAAAGGGTCACGCCGCGCAGGTAATGGGTTTCGCCGAGGACGAGCGGATCGTCGGCCAGCTCAATCGCCTTGCCGAATTCCCCCTCGGCCTGCTTGTACCGTCGCTGTTCGTGGTACATCCTTCCGCGAAGCATGTACGTCTCAGGGTTGCGCGCGTCAAGCCGCAGCGCGCGCTCGCTTTCGACCAGTGCTTGCGAAAAGTTGTGAATGGCCGACATGACTTTCGCGCGGCCCAGCCACGCCGCCGCGCAAATCTCGTCGATTTCCAGCGCCCGGTCGTATCCCGCGCGTGCCTCGTCGTACTGGCCCAGCCGCAAATGAATATCGGCGCGGCGGAGCCACGCGCTCTCGTCACCCGGCACGTGCTCGACGTATTCCGTGTAATCGCCCAGCGCCATCTCATAGTTTCTCATCGCCGCGTAGACGTCACCCCGCGCGGCGAGCACAACCGGCAAGCCCGGATTCAGACGCCGGGCAATATCGAGATCGCGGATCGCCCCCGATAGGTCGCCGAGTCGTTGCCGCAACGACGCGCAAAGGAGAAGACCCTCGACCGAATCGCCCGTTTGTTCGCGGAGCCGCGTCACATCCTCGACGGCAAGCTCGAGTTGGCCCATCCGCGCGTAGGCCTCGGCGCGGCACGCCACCGCGTCGGCCACCGCGTCGGGTGCGATCTGCATCGCCTGTCCCGCCAGCCGTACCGCCTCGGCATGCTCCCCCTC
The DNA here is from genome assembly GCA_041747075.1 of Pirellulaceae bacterium. Taxonomy (GTDB): domain Bacteria; phylum Planctomycetota; class Planctomycetia; order Pirellulales; family Pirellulaceae; genus CAJQPP01. The sequence goes on along the minus strand of JBGTFW010000330.1, from coordinate 15,253 downwards.
GGCAAGTGCGACGCGCGCCAGACCGATACTCGCACTGGCGTGCGAATCGTCGAGCCGCAAAGCGTGCTGAAAATCCTCGCGCGCCTTGCCAGGATGGCCCGCAAGCAAATAAACCTGGCCACGGTCGAACCAGGTTTGGGCGTCCGGCGTTCCGTTTTCGATCGTTTGCCGAAACGATTCGAGTGCTGTCGGGAGGTACGACTGAAGCGTCTGCTTCCACGCCGATCCGCCTTGCGAGTCCGCGTGGATCGCAAGATTCAGATCGGAAAACGCATCGCGCCACAAGCCGCGCTCGGCGCGCGCCGCCGCGCGCCACGAAAGCGTCTCCGGGTCGTTCCCCCGCCTCCGCAGAGACTCCGTGCAGTCGTCGGCGGCAAGGTCGAATTGCTCCAGCTTCAGACGCACGAACCCGCGCAAACCAAAGCACTCGGCCAGTTGCAAATCGCTCGCGTCGATAATCGCGCGGTTGAGCGTCGTCAGCGCCGCCGCATAATCCTCGCGATCGATACACTCCAGCGCCGACTCGAGTTGTGCCGCGACGGCGGCCTTCCCAGCCGCCGCGCCCGCCGGGTGTCGATGTCCCGTCGTCGCCGGAACGTGTATATCGTGTGCCATCAGACCAGTTGAAGAATAGAATAACCGTAGAACGAACCGTGGAGAGAACCGTAGAACGAACTGCCAGTTCGTTCACCCGCCACGCCGGTCCAAATACGAAAAGTGTCGCCGACGAACAGTTGCCGCGAAAAGGGCCAAAAACTCGCCGAATTCGCAATATCCATGTTATTATCGATCAAGCGACGGGAAGGGTCAACAAAACAAGCCCCGAAACAAGTCCCGATTGCTGCGGTTCGATATAATAGGGTGACACTCCGACGTTTGTTTTCCTGTTCGATCCTTAACGGACCTTCCTCCATGACGACTTCGCACTGGCAACCTGTTTTCAACGTCCGGGAATTGGCGCGATGGCTTCCGGCAATTGTGGTTGGGTTCCTCGCGCTGCCGCTCCATGTACTTGCACTCCAGGACGACGACGAAGGCGACCGCCGTGGCGACCGCCGTGGCGACCGTCGCGAAGAGCGCCGCGATTGGGACCCGACCGAATTCCTTCAGCGGCTGGACCGCGATGGCAACGGGCTTCTTGAAAGCAACGAGATGGGGGGCCGGAGCAGCCGTTTCATCGAGCAGCTCGGATTCGATCCCTCGGCGACGATTACCGTTAAAGCGATCCTGAATAAAGTCCGTGTGGACCGGGAGAACCAGGCGAGCGTGGAGCGTCGGCGCGAAATTGACGCCAACCGCAAGGTTCCGGCATTTGGCGAGGAAAGCGACTTGCCGCCCGTTCCCGGTTTTGGTGAAGCGTCCATGGGCGAAGCAGCAGGCAGCGAGGCACTCGGTGATCGCTTTGACGAAGAAGTTACCGACGCGGTCAATCGGATGATGGAACGGTATGACGAGGACAGCGACGGCGTCCTTGCAGGAGGAGAAACAAGGCGAATCGGCCGTTGGATCGGCGGTGATCAGGCGGATACCGACGGCGACGGCCGATTGACTCCGGTTGAACTGGCCGAAAGCTATCGGCGCACGTTGCAACAACGGCAGAGCGGCCAGGGGGGGAACAACGGCAACGCGAACGCCGACAATCCTGGTCGTCGGGATTCGGAAGAAGGAGGCCGGAATCGGAATCGCTGGGTTGAAGGTCGCGCCAGTGAGTCCCCACCGCGGAGCGAGCCGGCTGCGCAACCGGCGTCGACGCCTCGCTCGCTCGATTCCCGCGTTTCCAGCTACGTCGACAATATTTTCAGGAAATATGATACCAACCAGGACAATGTTCTGGACGACAAGGAGCGAGAAGGGATTCGTATTCCCTTTAATGACACGGATGGTAACGGAAGTATCTCTCGCGACGAGGCACTCGGCTACGTCAGCAACTCGCGGCAGTCGGGCGGATCGGTCTCCCCCGCGATGGCCGGAAACGGCCAAAGTCCCAGGGGTCAGGCCCGCCGTCCAACCGGCGCGGACGAAGACGGTGTGACGGCGTTCGATGATTCCGGTGACATGCGGCGCGACGCGGTTTTGACGGGCCGGACCTCGATTCCCGCCGAGTACCGGACGAACGCCGCGGACGATTCGCGGCAGGGCGTCGCCGCCTCGCCACGCTTTGTCGAACTCGATACCAGCAAAGATGGCCAGTTGCAAATGGCGGAGTTCGCCGGTGGAGCGCAATGGACGAAAGAGCTTGAAGAGGACTTTCTGGAAAAGGACTCCAACGACGACGCCGTCATCACGCCGGAAGAGTTCGATCAGGGCCGCTAATGCAGCTTCGAACCGGAAGCGGAGGTTGCCGTTACACAGCGCAACCTGCCGCACTGGTTCCAGGCGGGAGCTGCGATGTTCGTCACCTTCCGAACCGCGGATTCGTTGCCGAACGAAGTTATTCTCCGGTGGGAACGTGAACTCGAGGAATGGCTCGCGGTGCGCAATTTGCCGACGATGCTGGCCGCCTCGCTCGTTCAACGCCGCCTGGGGAATCAGGACGAAATCATTAACAAGCTGAACGCTTCCGAACAACGAGAAATCAAACGGCGTCGGATCGCGTCTTTCACCGTTCGCTGGACCAATGTCACGGCGCTTGCCTTCTGAAGCAACCGGTGCTGGCGACAATCGTTGCCAACGCAATGATTTTTTACGAAGTGTTCACGCGATCGTGCAGTTTCGGACGGGCTCGACGCTGGCAACAATCAGTCAAAGCTGGATGCGGTATACGGCTCGCCGGATCAACGCAGCAACCGGGTTGTACCCTTCGCCGGTGCGTGAGTTTGGAGTGTTCGCTGCTGCTACTGAAGGGAACCAGTGAGGACAATGGTTCGACAAAATTGCGGCTATCGGCGGCTTGCGTCCCCTTCGACGTCGCGGGCGGTTGAACGGGAGGTAGCGTCCAGCGCGTGAACCTGGACTTCATCGATGAAGACTTCCCCAAGACCCGTCATCTCAAATGTCAAACGCAGGTTGACGTCCTGGCTCGGACAACGATACATCGAGAATTCCGACCAGCCGCGCGTTGCATGGATGCGTTCGGCGAAATCGGGACCTCCGATCGAATCGACGATGCGAAGTCCCTCAAGCGAACCGGTGATCGCCCGCGGCACGTTTACCCACCCGTGAATTCGCACGAGCTGCCCCGCGCGGACCGGAACCTCACCCGACTGAATCCACAAGGGTCCACGATCGACGAATGGATTGTCAATTCCCGTGGACTCGGAGAAGACGCGCATCGAGAGGGCAGAATTCCCACGCGCCGCCGAGCCGCTGGCCAGCTCGACGCGAGTTCCAATTCCCTCCAGCGGCGCGCGATGGTTTTCCCACCCGTTGTCGGTCATGTGCTGAAGATTCTCAAAGTCTCCACCGGCGAGCCCGTTGGGTTGCCACGCGGCGGGGTCGATTCGCGAGGCGAGATCAAAATGCAACGGCACGAGCGCGACATGCGCAAGCAGGGGCGTCGAGGTCGCGGAGGGAAAAGGCTCGCGGGCCGAATCAAGGATGTCGCGCCGCGCCGCGGCGAGATGCTGATCGGCGACCGCGAGCAGTTTTTCGGCGCTCAGCGCGCTGCCATTGGCAATCAGTGCCTGGGCTTGCCGCAAGGCGTTATTGGCTTCGTTGACGGAACCCGAAGCGGCGGCGCGCCCCTGCCCGCCACGAGCGAGTTGCTCGTTAATGAGCTGGCAGATCGCCAGCCACTGGCGCGAGATTTCCACGTGCATTTGCACTTCGCCCCGGGCACCCGCCAGCAAGTACGATTCCGCCATCCGGTTGATCACGACGGGCTGATCGGTAACGACGACGGACTCCAGGGGACCGCAGTTTTCGATCACGAGTTCGGTCCCCGCGAGCTGGCGGCCTTGTTCCAGCAACATCAATCCGTTTTCGGAAAGGTGATAAGCCTGCTCGGAAGTCCCCGGCGACGGGTCGGAGAAACGATAACTGGTCACGGCGGTCTCCCCGGCCGACCATTGCTCGCGGTGCGATGTTCGCTGAACAAGGATCAGCTTCCCGCGGGGCGTCGACAACGTGGCAAGCTGTTCGCCGTCGGTTTCCCGCCGGTTGACGACCGCGCCGCCGCTAACCCACGGTTCGAGGTGCCGCAAATGCGCGTTGAGCCAGCGAAGGGTGAGCGAGCGCAACCGCGCGACGGGATCCGCCGCGTCGAGTCGCGATCGCGAAGTAAAGCGCATGCCTCGCGCACCCCCCGCGACGGCCTCGTAGGCCATGAAGCGCATCTGGGCCGGGTCGAGTGGAAGCGGCGGTGCCGTCGAAGTCAGCGCCGAAGTTTGTCGAACGACCGTCTCCGGGATTTCTGTCTGAACCGTCGCCCAGACGGGCAGGCTGCGATCGGCGACGCGCGTCCGCTGCACAAGCCAGTCGCTGTACTGGCTTAGGACGAAACTTCCGCTGATCGGTTCAAACCCTAACGAAAGGATGTCGCAGGCCCGTGCAAGGTCGCGGAGGTGCGAGTTGGAAATGGCGACGACCGGCCGCTTCTCGCGAAAGTCCGAGCGTCGAATCTCGCGGATTCGATTGGTCAGGCCGTTAATGTCGGACTTCATGTTTTCCGCATCGGCGATCCACGCGAGCACGCGGTCATAGTCGGCCGAAACGGGTTCCAACCCCGCGCTTTGCGGTGCCGGACAGATGATCCACAAGTCAAGTTGCTCGGCTTGGCGAAGCTCCTGAAGGGTCGCCGGTCGCGCCAGTTCGATGGTGTTGAATCCGAGGTCGCGAAGCATCTCGAGCGGCTCGCCGTTGTGCTGGATAATCCGCGCGAAAAACGGTTGACCGCGTACTTCGAGGATCGTTGAATTGCATTGTGCGAGTGAAGGCCGTCGTTCGGCGGGAGACTCCTGCCAACTCGCCTGGCGGACCGGCCACCGACCGCCATCGGTTGACGCCGTATTCCCGTTCCCAGTGCGTTCCACGGCGACGGACCCTGGAAGTTCCACATCATCGACCCAGACGGTATTGACGCCGGGTCCCGAATAAACGTTGAGAACGAGCCGGTCGATCCACGCTTCTCCATCGTCGATCGGGGTCTCAAAACGGCTGCGGAGTTTCCAAACGGCTTGCTGAAGTAGCTCCGGGAGGGATCGGGAATTTTCCGCAAAATCGAGTTTTTGCCACCGACCGGCTACGTGGCAAACCGGGCCGGGAAGCAGAACCGTCATCGGCCCCGCCTCATGGGGATCCTCGGTTCGAGGCAACACGACGCGAACAAAGAGCTGGACTTCCGGACGAGTCGCCTTGATCCAGACCGAGGGCTTGAGTTCGTCGATTACATGCGCCGGGGGGACGGGCAGGCTCGCAAGGACCCTTGTCCCCCATCCCGCATTGACCAGAATTCGCGAAGACGAGGGGGCCGAGCGGAACTCGTCGGTCGTCGTCGTGACTTTCCAGTTGCCCGACGCGATCGCGCAATCGGTTTCGCCGAGAGTCCATGTGGCGGGTTCGAGACGGTCGTTTGCCATTTGTCCGCGGAGGCTCTTGGAATGAACAGCGACAGCGACAACGGCCAAAAAGGCGACCATCCCGAGCAGTTGTTGGGGTGCGTGGAAGTTCATGCTTCGTGAGGCGAGAGCGCGAGAGTTGTTTCAAAACGGCATCAGTGAGCGAAATTCGGCAACGGGTCACGGCACCCCGTTCAAAAACGCGGAAAGCGCAAAGGGTCCGGCGAGGAAACACCGGCTTTTAGCAGTAAAAACCAAATCGTTCCATAGAGATTGATGTTGCGAAACGTCAACAGCGGGAAATCCCTCTTTGCCACGCCCGATGACGCAATCGCTTGTAGCGCAAGGACTTGCGCTGAAAGATGCCGCGACGCCCCGCGTGCTGGCACACCGGGTGCAACATTCGTCGTCAACGACCACCCGAATCACTTGTCAGAAAAAGACCATGAGCCCCATTTCAACCAACCGCATCAAGTCCGCATCGGACGCGCTTCCCGCCGAGATTAACGATTTGATCAAATGCATTCGCGAACTCCCGGAAGCGCAGCGTCAGAAACTCGAAGGCTGTGCTGACCGGATCGTCGAATTCACGCAGCGCCGCCGCCGAATCCTCAATCTTGTCCAGGACGCCCTCGGACAATTGCGGCTTGACATGAAGTATCTCATGTTCGATCTGGACGCCACTCGTCGTGAACGCGACGAATGCCGCAAGGAACTCGACGAACACAATCTGGACGACTGACTCAACTCCTCCGACAGTTGAACAGCGGGCCGGCAACGATTCACGCAGCGTTACCGGCCCGTTTTTTTTGAAATCAGAACGTATGTTGTGGCGATGCCGCGGGGGGGTTCTTCACGAAGGCCGCTTTTGGCGGAAAAATCCGGGATTGAGAACGATCAGGGGGCCGTCGAGACCGGGAATCGGTCGTCCAGAGCAACAAAGATTGTAATTTGCCGTACTCCGACTTATGATGATTCGCGATTCGATCGTTCCCTCCGAAACACGGCGTCAGCAACCGTTCGCCGGTTTTTTGCCCTTTTCCTGAACCAGTCAGGTCCTTCATGACGGCGGCGTCCTGCCGGTCGCCCGCTCCCCGTCACTAGCCTGAAATTGACTCCGGCATGCCCGAACTATCCTCGGAACAACTGGCTCAGCGGATACAGGAATGCCGCTTGCTCGACACGCGTCAGACCAATGCGGTCTTTTCGGCGCTCGGTTCGCGGGGCGTCGCGCTTGACGAGTTTCGCAGCTTTCTTCTCCAGCACGAGTACTTGACGAACTGGCAGTTGCAGCGGGTCGAGGAGGGCCATCATGCGGGCTATTTTTACGGCAACTGGAAGATTCTTTATCTCGTCGGCGCGGGGACGTTCGCGCGGGTCTATCGTTCGGTCCACGCCAGGACTGGAGACGTCAAGGCGGTCAAGGTACTCCGCAATCGCTACACCGACGACATGATCACGCGCGCTCGATTTCTTCGCGAGGCGCAAACGGTGATGAAACTTCGCCATCCCAACATCGTGCCGATTTACGAAGTGGAGAACCATCGCGGCCGTATTTACATGGTGATGGATTTCATCGAGGGGCAGAACCTCCGCGAATTCCTTGTAGCGCATCAAAGGGTCAAGACCCATATGGCGCTGGAGATCACGCGCGACGTCCTCAGCGGATTGACTTACGCCGCGCAACAGGGGATCACGCACCGGGATGTCAAGTTGTCCAACGTGCTGCTTTCAAGCAGCGGTCGCGCGAGCCTCGTCGATTTCGGACTGGCCGCCGCTGATGATCACGACGAAAGGCGCGCCGGTTTTTACAATCCGCGTTCGGTGGACTACGCGGGGCTGGAAAAATCGACGGGCGCGCCGCGCAATGACAAGCGAAGCGACGTTTTCTTTGTCGGCTGCAATCTCTATCAAATGCTTTCGGGCGAACCGCCGCTGTTCGAGACCCGCGAGCGAATGAGACGAATGAGCAGCGAAAGATATCGCCAGATCAAGCCGCTGGGAACGATCGTCCCGGACCTTCCCCACCGCGTCGTGACGCTCGTGGGACGGATGATGATGCTCAACCCCGTCGAGCGCTTTCAGACCCCGCGCGAGGCACTCGATGAAACGATGGCCACGATCAGCGCGATTCGCGAAGGAAAAAGCGATCGCTACGACCCGTCGCTCGTGGAACAGGAAGCCGCGGCGTTTGCCCGGCTCAAATCGAAGTCCCGCGAAGGCCGCGGCAGGACCGTAATGGTCGTCGAGTCCAACGCCGACGTGCAGGATATGCTGCGCAAGCGTCTGAAGAGGTCCGGATACCGCGTCCTCATCCTGGGCACACCGGCGCGGGCACTGGAACGGTGGCAGGGCCTGGATCCCGCCGAGTCATTGCCCGCCGACGTGATGATCTTTGGGTGCGGGGGACTGGAATACGCCGGCATCGAGGCCTTCAACGAATTCTCGCAATTCGCCGCGAGCAAGGCGACGCCCGCCCTGTTGCTGATCCGGCGCGAACAGAAGGAGCGATTCCTCAGGAATGTGAAACTCGACAACGCGCTACATCGCGTCTTGCCCCTCCCCGCGAACGTCGGTTCAATCCGATCCGCACTCCGCGAATTGCTCGGCATTGAGATCGACGAGAGTGATTCCGGGGAGGACGAAGCCGACGGCGACGTTTAAGCCGCCACGGATTTCTGCGTTCGTGTAACTGCTTCAGACTTCGCGACGACGACGCATCACCAGCGCCAGCAACCCAATCCCCGCAAAACCCAAAGTGGCGGGTTCCGGAATCGCATTGAATAATAACTGCCCGGTATTCACGCTGCCCGATGTTGCCGTGGGATCAGTAACTGCCCATGTGAAATCGGCGGCGGCAAATCCACTGCCAACCAGTGACAATGAACCGGCAGTCGTACCAGAACCGTTTTCAGAAACGCCGATATCCGTTGAGAGGACTCCGTTAGCCGGACCAGCGGTTCCCGTGAACGTGCCCTCGTAGGAAAGGAACGTTCCGACTTGCGAGTTGTCTGAGTCCAGGCTGAGAACAAGGCCGTCCGGAGCGCCGTTTTGGATGCCTGCAAAGGCGACCGAATAAAACGTCACGGTGCGTCCCATGGGATCGCCGACAATCGGAAGCGTCGCGCCAACAGTCGCTGTCGCTAAATCGATAACGGCGTACGTCGCGCCGCCGGCACCGTTGTACAGGTTCAACGAATAATCACCGATCGCTGTCGTCGTGCCGCTGCGGAACGCGATCTCGACGAACTCATTGGCGTCGGCACCCGCATTGTCGTAGTGGAACTCGTTGATCCAGACGTGGTCAGCAATCGCCAGCGGCGGCACGAACAGTGCCGCCAGCGTGACCACGATCGCAGAGAAAACTTTCATGGTGTATGTCCCTCAAAAATATCAAAATTGAAAAACAAATCGCGTCTCGGAGAGATGGCCCCTCGTCGGTGCCGGTGAACTGATATTGCCAAGGACCCGCCCTTTCCCGTATTCAACGGCCAAACCCCTCAACCCATGTTTCACCGGATTCGCCGATTCACCGCATTATGCCCACGCATGTCGAATGGATGCTCTCCGCCGCCAGCCGTGCGATTGCCCTGCTTGCGATGGCATTGCTGTCGCTGGCCGGTTGCAACAGCGATCCGGCTTGCCAGCAAGCGATCAGCAACCTGCGAGCCGAGAAAATCCAGCTTGAAAACCAGTATTACGAGCTCAAAAGCCGGCGCGAGGCCGACGCGCACCGACTTGGCCAGCCCGACTCGACCTACTCGCCGGCCGACCCCACCCCTGAATTGATGTTTGAAGGCCCAATCGGATCGGACAACCCTTCGCAACCCACACTGGCGATTCCAAACAGGAATTCACCGAATTCTGCCGACGGGGTCGATCCCTCCCGCTTTATACGCCAGATCGAGATTTCCCAGCTCCCCGCCGACCGCTCGGGCGAATTGAAGTTGCTTGTCCGTCCGCTCGACAAGGACGGATTCGTGATTCCGGTCCCGGGCGATCTTCGGATCGAACTGTTCGCGCTGTCTGGCGAGGAATCTCTCGCCCGTCACGAATTCCAGAGTGACCGGGTGGCTTCCATGGTCGAATACCGGGAAGAGCATTTCGCCGGCATCCATGTCGCATTGCCTGTCCCTGCGCAGGCGCAGGCGGGGGCGGAGTCCCTCCAATGCCGGGTCCATTTTCGCGGGAGCGACCAGAGAGTGCAGCGCCAGCAGGCCGAGCTAGCGTTGTCAGCCAGCAGCAACCGCAGTGTCCGTTCAGTACCCAACCGGGTTCCGACGTCTCCTTCTTCCGCTTCGCCGGAACTGGAGGAACTCGATGTACCGGATGTCGACGGCGTTCGGGTTGAAATCGGGGATGAATCGAATCTCCAGTCACTACCCATCAACGGGCAGGAGCCGCCGATGGGGCCGGAGCCGGAAAAACGGCCGGTGTGGACCCCCTATCGCTAAGGTCAGACCTGTCGGACCAGTCGGACGCCTTTCTGTCAGCGTCCCTTTGTTCGCCGCGCGACTGTGGCTGTTGGTAAACCCTGACAATTACGTCAATCGTGCCTGTTTTTCTAATGAGCTAGACGAATCCGTGTCGATGACCTGTAACACCTGTACTTTTTGTGCAGGCTGATTGCGCTCGCTGTACCGGTGCGAAGAGACGGCGGGCGCGCCATGGAACGTGCCATCGATCAGGAGTATTCGATGAAGATTTGCAAGCGATTGCTTTGCGGCAGCCTGACTTTGCTAACTCTTCTGTTGGCGGGGCCGATAGTGGCCCAGCCACCTGGCGACGGTCCGTTTCAACCGCCATCGTTCCAGCCGCTGATGTCGGACTTGAACGTCGCGTGGCCGGGCCGCGTCTGGGTTCAGGCGTCGCTTGCCGACGAAGGGCTTGGGTACCAGGGTTCCTATTTTACACTCGGTGCCAAGACGCACGTCTTCGAGGATTTCCTCGATGGCCGGTGGTTGCTTGAAACGCGAGGCCATTTCGACCCCGACGAGAACGGCTTTTTCACGAATATCGGACTCGAGCGCGTCTTTTCTCTGGCCCCCGCGGAGTCGGAACTGACCGCCAGCATCTGGTACGACTATGACGACAGCATCGAAGGGCCTTTCGCGCACGACTTGCAGGCGATTGGTGTCAGTGGCGGCATCAAGACGCGCCGCTGGGACTGGTTCACCAACGGTTACTTTCCGATCGGAGAAGTGGACTTCGCTCAAGGCGATCCGACGGGCGTCGATTGCTTCTTTGGAAATTCAATCGTAGTCCGCCCGGGCCTCGACAGCGGCTTGCGCGGTTTTGACAGCCTCGTGCGGTTCAAGCCGAGTTCCCTCGCGCAAGTCAACGGCAGTCTCGCACTGGGCGGATACGGGTACGGATCGGAACTGGTCGAGTTCTTCGGCGGCGTTCGCGCGCGGGCCGGGTTCCAGACCGCCCGCGGCCTGATCGTCAACGCGGAAATCAACCACGATAACCGCTTCGACGTGACGGGAGTTCTCCAGCTTGGATGGCTCTTCGGAGCCGGAGCGCGTGGGACCGAATACGGACTGCTCGGTACGGACCTTGAGCCGACCATCCGCAACGATCATATTGTCCGGTTCCGGCAAGACCTTTTGCTGGCGATCGATCCGGACACGGGACTCCCCTACGACGTATTCCATGTCGACAACACGGCGAGCGGGGCCGCCGCGGACGGCACGGTCGATCGGCCTTTCACCACGCTGGTGGACGCACAACTGGCGTCCGGCACCGACGACATCATATTCGTTCGCGAAGGGGATGGTACGACGCAAGGCATGGATCAGGGGGTCGTCCTCCAGGATGGTCAGTTGCTGCTCGGAGACGGAGTCCAGCACCTGATTCCGCTGCTCGGCGGCACCAATTTTGTGCTGTGCAACGACATCGACGGCAACCGGCCGCGGATTACCAATGTCAACGGCGGCAACGCCGTTACGCTGGCTGACCGGAACACGGTCCGCGGATTCATCATTGATGGATCGCAAGGCGGGATGCTGAATGGAATCTCCGGCGTCGGCGGCTTGGGCGACCCGTTGTCCGACGGCATCATCGAGGACGTGCTGATCACTGGATCGCCGATCCTCAACGGGATTTTCCTGAACAACATCGCGGGGAACTGGCGATTTGCCCGCAACGACGTCCAGACCGCGCCCTTCGACGGGATATTCATCAACAACGCCTGTGATCCGACGTCGATCTTCGAGTTTGACAGCAATATCGTCAGCAATAACGGACGCGACGGGATTCACATCCAGAACTACGACGGTGCCACGTTCCGGTTTGTGAACAACACGACGAACAATAACGTTCGTGACGGGATTCGACTGGAGAACTTCAAGAATGGCGCCGGAACGGGCGCCTTCCTTGACTTCGTCAACCCGACAGCCAATGGCAACCAGAATGACGGATTGGCGGTTCGCGACTTTGTCGGAAACGTGCGGTTCATAAACTCGAACATTCTGAACAACATCAACAACGGCATCACGCTCATTGATGTGCGGACTCCGGCGGCCGACCAGATGGTCTTCATCGGGACGAGCGGCGGCGGCACCAGCGTCATCAACGGCAACGGTGTCGGCGCGGGAGCGGGCGTCTTTAACCTGTTGAACACGGCTCTCGGCATCGAACAATTGTTGATAACCAACACGACGATTGACGGAGGCGGCATCGGAGTTAACTCGTCCGCGACGGCGGTCGGCGCCAATCTTCGCACGGATATCGTGGACAACCTCTCGATCAGCGGCAACCAGAGCGACGGCATTCGGCTACTCTCGTCGGGCGGGGCGTCTCACACGGCAACGATCATTAACAGTGCCGCCGCCGGGCCGCTGGTTATCGATAGTAATCAAGGGAACGGCATCAATCTCTTCTCCAGCGGAGTCGGGCCGGTCTCGCTCCTCGAAGTCGACATTGAGAACGTCAATATCACCAATTCCGGCATTTCGGCGATCAACGCCACCGTCACCGGCGACGCGCAGATGATTTTGCGAACGCGAAACGTGACCATCGCCAACGCGGGTGTCGACGGCGTGCAGATCAACGTCGACAACCGGGATTCCGTAACGGTCAACGAGTTCCGCTTTAACGCCCTGACGATTGGCGGCGTCGCGGACGACGGATTCGACCTGAACATTGGCGACCAGTCGTTTGTGGACTTCAGTCTTACCAACAGCACACTGAACAACGCCAACATCGGCAACCACGGCGTCGAGGTGAATATCACCGGCGACGACACCAACGCGGCCATCGACAGTCGCCTGAGGCTGAACATCGTGGCCAACGTGATCACGGGATTCGATTCCGGGGACGGCATCGACATCCAGTCCAATGGCGACGCACACGTCTTCGCCCAGATCGTTGGCAACTCGATCACCGGCAACGGCATCAACCAGGTCGCCACCGGCCAGCCGGCGATTCCGTTTGGCGACGGCATCGACATCACCGCCGCCGACGACAGCCAGATATTCACGCGGATTCTCAACAACCAGATTACCGGCAACGCCGAGCAGGGGGTCGACATCGATACCGTTGGCGACGGTCAGGTGACGGCCTTGCTGGTCAACAACTTCATTTCGGGTAACGACACCCAGGACGACGCGACGACGCCGGTTAACGAGGCGAACAACGCGGACATGACCGTCAACAATGACGTGACGGGAAATATCTGTATCGCAATGTCGACCAACTTCTTTAGCCTGCCGGTGATCTTTAACAATCTCTCGGGCCCGGCGAACTTCCGGGTCGAGCTGGACGGCCTTACGAATGGTCCTGGCGTGCCGGTCTTCTTGCCGGGTCCGGGGGCATTCACGATTGGTCCGTTCAGCACGATATGCTCGCCGGCGATCGACGCCGAAGAAGCGGCTTTCGAGGCCAACGGATTCGTGCCTCTTCCATAAGGGAAAACCCGCGCGAAAATCGAAAGGTCAGCTCTTTCCCCGGTTGTGTCACCGCGACCGGGGGAATTTTTTTTGGTATCCTTGTGGGCCAGTGCCCTCGGCGGCAGCGTTTTTTTCCACCCACAGGCAGGTGACTCTCGCGGCATGACGGAATTTGAAGAACAGATCAAAAGGGCGATTGAACGCGGCCAGCGAATGCATGACGCGCGCGAGCAGCAACACAAGCAGGAACGCTGGACGGCCGACCAGTTGCGGATTCGACACAATGAGTTCCGGCTCCCGCTTTCCGATCGGATTGAGGAGGTCCTGCAAGCCCTTGCCCAACAGTTGCCCGGTTTCGAATACGAAAACATCTACGGCGATCGAGGTTGGGGCGGTGCCCTCTCGCGCGACGAACTGGTCATCGTGCAGGGACGGAAGAACAGCGTCTACAGCCGCCTTGAACTGACGGTCAAGCCGTTGAGTGAGATCAACGTTGTCAATATCGCCGGAAAGGGAACGGTGCGAAACCGCGAGATTTTCACGCGCCAGCATCATCAACCCATTGGCGAAGCCGATCTCGACGAGTTCCTCGAAGTGATCGATCGATGGATCCTCGAATACGCCCAACTCTATTCCGCCACCGACGCACGCCAGATTTGAACCGACGCATGCCGGATGTCGCGGCCCGTCCCGGTTTCCCTTGACCCAACATGCATGAGCGCCCCACACCATCTCCAGGTTCAACAAGCGACTCGTCGGGCAATGTTGACGCGCTGATTCCGGAGCCGAAGGACGACAGGCCGCTTCCCTCGGCCGCGCGCCGCGTGACGGCACCGCGCCGCGTGACGGCGCGCGGTTGCGGGTTGATCGCACTCACCGGGCTGGTGGTTCTCGCCGCACTGGCCGCGCTGTTTTTCCTGGTCCTCGTTCCATACTACCAGCCCCCGGTCGATCCCCGGATTGGCGACGTGGAAATTGCCCGGACGGGAAACGATAACAGGGCTAACAGCGAAGCGGCTGACGAACGGGGAAGCATTACCGATTCGCTCGCGCGGACCCCGGCAACTCCGCCCGAACACCCGCTCGATCCGGTTCTCGACGTCGCCCGGGCCGGATTGCGGCACATCGAGGAAACGGTTCGGGACTACACCTGTCAAGTCGTCAAGCAGGAACGGATCGGCAACCAGTTAACGGAAGAACAATACATGCACGTCAAGGTGCGACATGCGCGCCCCGACGAGAATCCGCCAGTCCCGAAATCGTTTTACCTGAAGTTCGATAAACCTGGCTCGCTGGCGGGCCAGGAAGTCATTTGGGTCGATGGGCGGAACAATGGACGACTCGTCGCGCACCAGGGAGGGTTGTTGAACTTCCGGCGATGGAATCTCCCCACGGACGGGTTCCTTGCCATGCATGGAAACAGGTATCCCATCACGGAACTCGGGATTGAAACCCTCATCATTCGTCTCATCGAAAAGGGCGAAAAGGAACGGCAGCACGGCGAATGTGAGATCGACGTTGATCGCGACTTGTTGATCGACGGCCATCGGGCGACCTGCATTACCATCACGCATCCGCAACGGCGCGAGCACTTTGAATACCATCGGGCGAAAGTCTACATTGATGACGAGCTGAACCTGCCGGTCGGGTACGAGGGATTCGACTGGCCCGTCGAACCGGGGGGCGAGCCGCTGCTCGCCGAGCGTTATTTCTACCGGGACCTTGAGACCAACGTCGGATTGACCGATCGGGATTTCGATCCCGATAATCCGGACTACGATTTCCCGTAAATTCGGGGGTTGGGGACCTTGACCGTTGCCAGGCGTGTTGGCCCGGTTTATCTTGAATACCTGGTTGGAGACGTTT
>JBGTFW010000329.1:0-6249 GCA_041747075.1 Pirellulaceae bacterium | reverse complement strand
CTCACCCTGCATCGCCAGAATACGTTCCTCGCGGTCACTGAGCGTGTAGGGCTTGTACCGCACCAGTCGCTCGACGAGCAACTGGTAAGGCTGCAACTCCGCGGACGCCAGGTAGACGCCGATCACTTCGTCGGGGATGGCGAGGATTTCCGGACGAATGTAACTGGCCGCTTCGCTGGCCCGCGTCCCGACGCTTTGCAACCGCCCCAGTTGGCGCTGGTAGGTGCTGTTGGTCTGGTCCTCCGCGGCGCGGAGATAGGCATAGTTGGCCAGTCGTTCGGCGAGCCGGTCGGTGTCGCTGTCGTATTCCAGACAGGCGGCCAGAAAGGGGGGGCCATCGCCGAGTTTGCCGCGAAAATCCGCGTATCCCGCAATCCGCGCCTCAAGTTGTGCAAGAGCCTCTTCCCACGCCTCGTCGCTGGTGAATAACCGGGAAAGGTCCCACGTGTCGCGCGGATCGACTTCGCTCCGCGGCGGCAAGCTGATTACAATGGACATGTGAAATTGGAGTCAAGGTACTTCGGTTCCGTTCCACGGCAACGCCCTGCTAAACTCCGGCGATTATGGCGTTGAGAGCCTCTACGGACCAGCCGTCGCGCCCCGCAATGACTTGCGTCCACGGCGATTCCGTCGTTGATTGCGGACAGCACACTCCGACGAGCAGCGCTCAACGACTGCGCAATTGCATATGCGCCACAGGCCTTTTTGGACCTGCGCGCGTTCTGCTCCGCGAAATCTGCGTAATCGGCGGACAAGTTTCTCCAGAAAAGGGCACCGCCACGAAAGCGCCTTAGCGATGGCGGCGGGCCTTGATGCGGACGTACGGCGCAACGAACTGGCTGCGGTGCCCCAGCGTGCCGGGCGCGGCGTCCCCCTTCGCGTGACAAGGCTCTACGAGGTCCTCGATGGCGAACCCCGCGCGGCACATCGAACCGACCAGTTCCTCCCAGCGATGAAGGTATTCCCGCGTCCCCGTCTCACGAATCGGTGAACGTCCCGCGAACGGCGGCAACGGCCCGGATCGGTAGTAGGATTCTCGCAACCGGTAACCGGGTCCCTCCGGTTGGAGACCGGCTTGCAGGCTGGCGGGTTGTTTGTGCTGGCTGATATACAATCCGCCGCAGCGCAGCACACGGGCCACTTCCTGATAAACACTTTCGACGCACGGCACATAACAAGTGCTGACCGGATGAATGACCAGGTCAAACGACGCGTCGTCAAACATGGATAGCCGATCCATGGCCGTCTGAACCGTTGCGAGGTCGAGCCTGCGCTGGCGAGCGACCTGTCGATCGAGTTCGAGCATCGCACCACTCAGATCGACGACGGTGACCGCCGCGCCGGCCGCGGCGTACAGGGGACCTTGCCGGCCTCCGCCAGCGGCAAGACACAAGACGCGCCAGCCGCGAATCGAATTCCCCAGCCAACCCGCTCGATCGACCACCCGCAGCGGGTCGCGAAAAAGATCCTCTTCGGCGGGCCGCGTCAACACGTGCCCGCAAGCCGCGAGCCTGTCCCACGCCGCCTGATTGTGAGCGAGCGAGTCGTCAAGACTCACGCCATCAACGGATACGATTCCGGAAATCCGGCGCGGCAAGTCCGTCATCCCGCCGTCGCCTCTTCGGCTTCCGGTTCGGATTCGCGCGAACCGCCAACGATCTGGTCGTCGCTCAGCGTCGCTTCGAGGTTGCGGAGGAGTCGCCCCATCGGTTCGCGCTGAAACTTGAAATCGTCCAGGGGAAAAATTCGCGTCCGCCCTTCGGATTCGTATTCCACGCGGGTGATCCCCTTGGTCGGCCATTTGGTCTTGTCGATCTTTCGGACCTGGTCGAAGCGGAACTCCGGCCCCCAACTTGTTTTCAGCGAACTTGTATCCCCCTCGACCCACGACCCCTTTGCCATGAACCACTTAAGGAGGGAAGGGATTCCGACCAGCGCGCTGATCAGCGCATAGAAGTATTGCGAATTGATCTTGTCGTGCAGTTCCTTGGGATAGTGAGGGGGCTCGTCCGGCCAGTTTTTCTCGCGCACCAGCGAGCGCCAGGGGTCTCGCTCCATCGCAACGAACTTGCCGGGATAACCCGGTTCCGGAGTCCAGTAGGCTTCGGCTCGCTCGAGTTCCGCCGGGTACTTGACGCGAGCATCATAAAAACACCACGCGGCGAAAGCGGCGCAACCCAACACGATCCAGAGAAACCGGCGAAAGTACCGGGGATCGTATTCGGCCCGTATTGTCATCGTGTGGTCCTGTCGTCCATAGTTCCGGTTCGCACCGCCGGATAATAAGTTGCCTGGCATTATGAACCAGAAGCTCGCGAATTCCAATGGTGCGACCTCATCGATCGCCGCCCGGGACTGGCTCTTGCTGGGTGAGGCAGTGAAAGGACCCCAGCCCCACCGCCAGGTTCAGCGACGGCAATCCAATTACCCGGCGACCCGGGAACGCCGAACCGATGATGTCCAGCGCCCGCGCATCGGCCAGCGGCTGCTCGAATTGCGGCACGATCACGCCGTAGTTGCAAATATAAAAGTTCAGGTAGCTGGCCGGGATTTGCCGCCCGTGCAACATAATGGACGTGGGGAGGGGCAAATCGATTCCCTGCAATGGTTGTCGCAGCGACTCGAAGGTCGCGCGCAGCTCGTTGACCGTTCGCAGAAACGCCGCGTCGCGGGGGTCCTTGTTCGATACGCCGCGCGCCACGAGCACACAATCGTCGGCGGCAAAGCGGACTTGCTGATCGATATGACCGTCCGTGTCGTCTCCCTCGACGTCCGCGCCGGAGAGCCAGGTCACGCTTCGCGCCGCGAGCATACCGGCAAGGGTCGTCGAGAACTCGTCCTGGAACTTGTCAAAATCCGCCTTGGGAATGGGCTGGCCGATCCGCATGACGCCGGGGACGGGGTTGCGGTTGAAATTAAGTAGACAGGAAATGGTCGTGAGCAGGTCGCCTTGCGAATTGATTTCCAGTGCGCCTCCCTCGACGACATAATCCGTTGAAACCATGGCCAGACCGGCCTTTTCGGCGACACGCCCGGCGACTCGTACGTCCTCGTCAAAGGGAGGATATTTCTCGCCCCATCCGTTGTAGCGCCAGTTGATCGCGGCAACTTCTCCTCGTTCGTCGTTGATGACAAACGTCGGTCCATGATCGCGAATCCATGCGTCATTGGTCGGTATGTCAAAGAGTTCCAGCGACTTGACCCTGGAAAGGCGGTGCCGCGCGGCGTCGAGCGCTTCACCGGACGCGATCACGCATACGGTTTCGCCTCGACCGATCGTTTCCGCAAGTCGAACGAACTCGGCCTGCGCCTCGGCGAGATTTTCCGGCCATGTCTCGGCGTTGTGCGGCCACGCCAGCCAGGTGGCGCGATGCTCGTGCCATTCGGCGGGCATTCGAAAGCCGTCCTCGGCGGGAGTTGACGAGTCGGTGCTAATCATCGAGCCACCGTCGCAAGAGGCCTTCGTAGGCGTCGATCCGCCGATCCCGCAGGAAAGGCCAGTGCGTTCGCGCCGTTTCGATTTCCTCCAGACGACACTCGGCGACAATAATGTCGGGGACTTCGCGGGCCGCCTGGGCCAGTCGCCGCCCGTAAGGATCACAAATAAATGATGAACCCCAGAACTGGATGTGGTCCTCGCGACCGGCGCGATTGGGAGCGACCAGAAAAATGCCGTTGGCGATCGCGTGAGACCGCATCATTGTCTGCCACGCGCTGAGCTGGCCGGAACCGAATTCCTTGCGGTCCGCATCGAGCCAGCCAATTGCCGTCGGGTAGACGAGCAGTTCCGCACCGGTCATCGCGGTCAGCCGGGCGGCTTCGGGAAACCACTGGTCCCAGCAAATGCAAACACCGATCTTGCCATACCGCGTTGGCGTCGAGCGAAAGCCGAGATCGCCAGGCGTGAAATAGAACTTTTCGTAAAAGTGCGGGTCGTCGGGGATGTGCATCTTGCGATAGGTCCCCGCGAGCGTTCCGTCGGCGTCGATCACGACCGCCGAATTGTGAAAGATTCCCGCCGCGCGGCGCTCGAACAATCCGCCCACGATCACGATTGCGTGCCGCGCCGCCGCTTCGCACAGCGCGTCGGTCGTCGGGCCGGGGATCGATTCCGCCAGTTCAAACCACCGATGGTCCTCGGTCTGGCAAAAGTAGCGGCTGGTGAAAAGCTCCTGAAGACAGACGACCTGGGCACCGCGCGCGGCCGCCTGGGAAACCTGCTCCAGCGTGCGATCTACATTGCGCGCCGGTTCGGCAACCCGGCAGTCCTGAAGTGCGGCAACGCGAATCGTTCTGCTCGCTGGTTGAGACATGAAACTGAAACCTGGAACCAAAACGGAAACCCGCGCGGCGCGGCACTTCCCGACGTTACGGAATAATCGACCGGCAGGCCATTCTAACCGGGGTTGCGGAATGTTACCCTGATGAACGAAAAAATCACCGGGTCCTCGCACGTTCCTCATGGCTCCACAGCGCGGTCAAGAAACGAAACTATACTGATGTTGCAAAAACCGGCCATTGGACTGTTTGTCACCGGTACGTCGACCGAATCGGGCAAGACGTTCGTTGCCGCGTTGATGGCCCAGGCACTGGCCGCCGAAGGGCGTCGCGTTGGCGTCTACAAACCCGCATCCAGTGACTGCGTCAAGGTCGGTTCGGAGATCGTCTCGGAAGACGCCGCCGTTCTCTGGGAAGCCGCCGGGCGACCGCACACCCTGGAGGCCGTCTGTCCCCAGCGCTTTCAGGCGGCGCTCGCGCCCCACCTCTCGGCGCGGGCCGAGGGACGGGCGATTGACTCGCGCCTGCTGCGCGAGGGACTGGCGACCTGGTGCGGACATGCCGACGTGATGATTGTCGAAGGGGCCGGGGGATTGATGTCCCCCATCAGCGACGACGATTTTGTCGCCGACCTCGCGATTGAGATCGGTTATCCGCTGATCATTGTCGTCCCCAACGTGCTCGGATGTATCAATCACACGATGCAAACGCTGATCGCCGCCGCCTGTTACCGTGACGGAATGCCGGTGGCGGGAATCGTCGTCACTTACCCGGAAGGTTTTGGCGGGGACGTCAGCGCCCCGACCAATGTCGAGGAAATTGCCAAGCGAAGCGTCGCCCCGGTCCTCGCGACGGTCCCCTTTGGTGCCGAAAGCTTTGACCGCGCGGTCGATTGGTGGGGCCTCGCACAAGCGGTCAACTAAAGGATCACCATCTACACGTGTCCGATGCACCCGGAAGTGCAGCAGGACCATCCCGGCCCATGCCCCAAGTGCGGCATGGCGCTGGAACCGAAGACAGCGACCGCGGGCACGGATGACGAGGAGAACGCCGAACTGCGCGACATGACGAAGCGCTTCTGGATCGGTGCCGCACTGACGTTGCCGGTGTTTGTCCTGGCGATGGCTCACTTGATCCCGGCACTGGCCCGGCTACATGGACCGCTTGTTCGCTTGGATCGACGGGGCATCTTCCGTTCGAGACAAGAAGCTCATGTTCGAACTTGCCTCCTGGCTGTTGTTCGTTGGCGAAGAGGAAATGAAATCGCTCTATCACTCGTCCTTCACGGGCGTCATCACGCGGTGGGTCATCGACCAAGCGGGAATTGACATCACAACCAGCGACGCAGCACTTGTACGGCCCGTTTGGATTCGGTGACACGGGGTCGCTACTGTTGACCCATTCGAACTGCCCGGACAACGTTCCACCGATAATTCACCATAAAAGCGATACGTGGGAGCCCTTGTTTCGCCGGGCTTCGCGGGAAGGGTAAGCCGTGTCAAATCTCCGAAATCCGTTTCTGACGCTCTACGTGACCGAACGTGTTAACGAATTGGACTTCCCCGCGATTTTCAGTCCGACACTGCTTCCGCTTGTATTGCCGTTGTTTCAACCGGGCAACGTCATGCTCAGCGGCACCCAGGGTGGTACGGGAAAATCCATGCTGCTGGCCCTGCTCGACACGGAAATTCGTCTGGCTTTTTGGCGGAACCTGAAAAACCCTTTCCCGCTGGAATCGAAGTTGAGTCGGTTCGTCGGCGCGAACATCAATCTTTCGACGAGCCGGGTATTAAAGTTCAACGAACGCAGATTCGGCGATGACCATGATGTGGCACGTTGCCAAGCAGTGTTCTCCGATTATTTCAACACGTGGGTCATTCGCGATCTGTTTCAGTCGCTGCAACGTCTAATCGCCGACGCCCCGAAGGCAAGGCTTCAGGACTGTGGGGTCAATGCGAACGCGGGCGTACT
>JBGTFW010000328.1:0-10178 GCA_041747075.1 Pirellulaceae bacterium | reverse complement strand
GCGGCGCACCGCCGCAAGGTTGGCCGCTCCGTTGCGGGCCGACTGGCGGCGGCGGTCTTCGCCAAAGGCGACGTCGAGCACCCAGTGCTGCGAATTTTCGATTCCCCAGTGACGGCGGATCGCCTCCCCCAGCTTCCGCGCCTGCGGTCGGTGGCTGGTGATGTAGTATCGCGTTTCCCACGTTGACTGTCCGTCGGTTGTCCGTTCACTGGTCACAACGACGACACTGCAGAGATCCTTCCAGCGGGAGCATTGCGGGTGGTTTTTCGGAATGCCCAGGGCCATGCAAGTCCGATTGACCTGCCGCCCGTGACCGTGGTCGCGGCGGGTGACTTCCGTTTTCGTAAAACCCTCGAAATCATTGTCGATTGCCTCCTCAACCAGTTCCTGCATCTCCTCCTGAAGCCCCGACTGATTCCCCTTGAGACCGAGAAGATAGTCGCCTTTCTGCGGCGAATCTGCTCGGCGATCGCCGTTTGACAGCCCATCGCATCGATCGTCACGGTACAGTCCTTGAGCTCCAGCAAACGGAGCAGTTGCGGGATGGCGGTGATTTCGTTGGACTTGTCCTCACAGGCGACCTGACCAAGCGTCAAGCCGCTTTCGGTGGCCCACGCCGTCACGAGGTGAAGATTGGCAAGCCCCGTTTTCTTGCGGCCCGACGCACGCAGCGTTTTGCCGTCAATCGCCACCAGCGTTCCTCCGGTCGCCGCGTGCATTGCCTGGGTAAAGCCGAACAGACACTCGGCAAACTGCTTCCGGTCGAGGGCCTCAAAGACGCGCTGAAACGTATCGTGCGAGGGAATTCCGCTGGGAAGTTCCAGAAACTCTTTCAGCCATGATTCCCGCCGTTTCCCAAACTCCTCGACCTCGGGCCAGTCGTCAGCGCCGCAAAGTACGGCCAGGATGGTGATCGAAAGGATGTCCATCAACAGGTGGTCGCAACGTCCCACCACACGCGGATCCTTCACCTTGGCAAACCCCTCGCAAACACGGCGGGCAAATCCAGCCGCCAGCGACAACTCGGTAGCATCCATGCTTCATCAATCCAATCTCCCCCCAAACAACCAACCCATGACCAGGCTCCAATGCCCGACACAACCCGGCGATCAAAAAGTTCTATGTTCGACTGCTGGCCGAAAAGAAACCGAAGAAGCTGGCGTTAGTGGCCGCGATGAGAAAATTGTTGACGATCATCAACACGTTGGTCAAGAACGACGAATTGTGGGTTGACCGGATGGCACCGCAGTAACGAGTAAAAAAATGAGAGCGTTGACCAAGATCAGCCGACGCTCTCAAAGCGTGAGTCATTGACGCACCCTCGGCCTGGTTATCCCGCCAGTCGTTGTGTCCCCACAGAGCTACTTTCTGTTTCACCAGACGCCGATATTGTAACGCTGCGCGATGATCAAGGAAAACCAACATTGAACACCCGAGCCATGCCCGGAAAATCCCGGGGGTTTGGGGGCAGAGCCCCCATCAACTCAAATCCGAAGTCAAAAACATTTCAAAATACTTCGTTTTGCATATTGACAAATTTCAAGACCGTCGCTGCCCTTGTTCCTTGCCTGCCCTTGTTCCTTGCCTGCCCTTGTTCCTTGCCTGTTCCTGTTCCTTGCCGTCCTTGTTCCTTGCCCAGTTTTTCAACCCGGTAAACAACTACATCCAGACTTTTTTGGTTTTGGCAAAAAATGCGTTATTGTGGTAGTGGCGGAATTCGGTAGATTCTCAGTGGCCGAGGGACACACTGAATGTCGGTGGCCCTCAAACGTCTGAGTACCTTTTTTGGGAGAGTTCAATGGTTCGGCTCATTATTTTACTGTGTGCGTTTTGGTGCAGCGGATTTCTGAATTCGCCGCGCCAAGCCAATTTCGACGACCAAGTTTACTCGTCGTTGGTTGGCGGAGGAGATTGTACGGGTCGAATTGAAACCCACGCTTGTACGGGATCTGGCTGTCCAGCCGGCGCTTCGTACTCCGAGTGTCAAGGGCGAACAACGCGAAACATGTTAGTTAGTCCTTTCGCGAAATCGCAACCCTACTGTCATTGCGGAGACCCAAAATGAATGCGCATACAAAACAATGTGCAGTGTTCGTGTCGTTGGCTCTATTAACTGTCGTTACTTGGCATGGGAAACAGTCTGTAGCCTATGGTCAACCGGTAGAAACAGATCGTTGACCGGGCAGAGGAACTCCAGCGGGAATTTGAAGAAGAGGTAGGCGAACTCCGGGCAAAGTACCGACAAAAGCTGTTGGACTCGCTAAATTCGGGTCAACGCGCTCAACTTGCGGAAATCTTGGGGGAGGAATCAGACCTGTACCGTATCAAACCAAGGTTTTAAGGTAAGCGCCCACCAGGATCGTTTTGATGTTTAAGACGTTTGGACTGAATAAATCAAAGCACTGTCATTGTCGGAAATGCTTTATTGGAAGCGCGTGTGGAGGGGGATTGAGCGCGACTACCGGATGGTAGTTTTTCGGACTCGTTGTCCACTGAGTTGTGAGCTGATGGCACGGCTCGGTCAGCTTGTGTCGGTTCGTTCTCGCCACCCTGGTAGATATCCGAAGCTCGCCGGGAAGCATCCCGATGGCCCCACACTGTCTTATCCGGCGTTCGAACCGCTGTCAGAGCATCACGCTTTGATGACGGCAGTTTGCGATTGCACTGCCTGACGAGCGAACCATCGGTTCGATCGACCTCGTCGCTTTGATAGCGCGACGGGTGCAACCCCGCGCGTCCGTTGATCGCGCGCGCCGAAGCGTAGTGCTCGATCGGTCCCGCTTCGCCGGCCAGCCGCGCCGCCGAGACATACCAGGGGTCAAAAAATTCAAAGGGGTCAGGACTTGGACCAGTTCGCTCTCCGACGGATTCGGCTGGAACGTCGGCTCGATGGACGAGGATGTCAATTTGACCCGCCACAAGCTGGCCCCCTCACCCTGCCCCCTCCCCCCAAAGCCGGCGGAGAGGGTGCTTATTGTGTCCTCGAAACGATCGAGGGCCGATGCGCCGGGTGGTCGGCAGAACCGGCACCACCCGCAGAACCGGACCAACGGACAACCGGCATCCGCGTCATGCGCGGGATTGCCGATACCAGTCAGAGGACCCCCGTGATAGTTGCAGCCTGGATAATTGTCAGGATTTCCGCCCATGAAAACGACCTGGATCGCCACCATTGGATTGCTTGTCGTCGTGCCATGCGGCTGCCGCACGGTTCGTCCGCCAGTGGAAGTGAATTCACGTCTGGCGACCGGGATCCTTGCCTCGAAGTCTTCGCCTGACTCACCGTCAAGTCCGTCCGGGGAATCCGTCGTGCACGTTGGTTTCCACCAGCAGGACGCTGATCGGGAGACACCGATCGCCAGGGAATCGGCGAGTTTCGATTTCGCGGACGGGTTCCATGGTTCTTACCCGCGCGGGCATGACGCGCCGCGCGGGGCGGTGTCCGATGAGATGATGGAAACGCCAGTTTTGCGCGCGGAAATCGCCCCAACATCGCTTGTTCAAATGGAGCAAATCGCGCTCGCCACCAACCCGGCCGTCGCCGAAATTCAGGCCGAAATCGGTGCACTGCGCGGCAAGCTGACCCAGGCCGGGCTACCGCCGAACCCAACCGCCGGAATCAACGGCGAAGACATCAACGAGGATGGCGGTGCCGGGCGGTATGGTGTGTTTCTGGGACGAGAAGTCGTTCGGGGAAACAAGCTCGGATTGTCGCAATCGGTGGTCTGCGCGGAAATTCGCGCCGCCGAACAACGACTTGCCGTGGTCGAGCAGCGACTGCTGACCGATGTCAGGCAACGGTACTACGACTTGCTTGTCGCCCAGGAAACGCTTTCGGTGACGGACGAACTTGTGAGGATTTCCACGAACGCCGTCGACGTTTCGCGGAAGCTGGTGGAAGCCAAAGAGGCGGCTCAAACTTCGGTGTTGCAGTCGGAGCTGGAATTGCAAACCGCGATCGTCGCGAAACAACAGGCTGAAAACCTGCGGCTGGGATCACGGCGCAAACTCGCGGCGCTTCTCGGTGAAGTCGACTTGCCGGTTGAATCGGTCGCGGGAGACGTCCGCGAAATGCTCGTTCTCGATGACTTCGAACCGTTTTACGACCAACTCGTCAATAACAGTCCTGAAATCGCCGCCCTCTTCGCCGAAGTCGAGCAAAGACACCGGCAACTGGCGCGGGAATGCGTCGAACCGGTTCCCAATGTGACCTGGCAAACGACGTTGCAGTACGATACGGTTGGAGACGATGTCATTGCGGGGTTCCAGATCGGAATGCCGATTCCGACGCTCAATCGCAATCAAGGCGCAATCGATCAGGCAAGGCACCAGATCATTGAGGCCGAACGGCGCGCCGAGAAAAAGGCGCTCGACTTGCGTCACCGCCTGGCGACCGCTTACGAAAGTTATCTCGACGCGAAATTACAAGTCGACGCGTATGATTCCGGGATCATCCCCAATGCGAAAGAGACGCTGGACCTCGTCACCGAGGGTTACGAACAAGGCGAAATTGATTTTCTGCAACTGTTGACCGCCCAACGAACGTATTCCCAAATAACCCTGACGTATCTCAGGCAACTGCGCGAGGCATGGCGACAAAACGCCGAGATCCGGGGAATGCTGCTGACCGGGAGCCTTGAATAAGGACCGGTGAAGCAAAACACGGCGGCAACGGGAGGCCGCTGGTGCCGCCGCCAACGCGGATTACGACATGAACGGTTCCGGCGGTCCCTATCCGCTATACGGTTGCAATTTCCGGCGAAAGTCCGGGGGAATCTCGATCGGGACAGGCTTGATCCATTCGCCATCGCGACCGCGCGGCAATTCGCAACAGACCGACGTCATTGAGCCTTCAGCGATCGTCGCGCCGTCGCAATGAAATCGAAACGCATACGTGATGCTCTTGTTCCCCAGCCGCTCGACGCGCACATCGATCGCGACCTGGTCCTCAAAACGAATTGCCTCGCGATAATCGCAACGGGCGGCCACCCGCGGCCAACTGACGACGCGGCCCTCCGCGTTGCTGACAACGCTCAATCCGACGTGACGCAACAACTCGTGCTCGGCAGATTCCATAAAGGCAAAAAAGACCGAGAAATGAACGATCCCCGCCGCGTCCGTATCGCGAAACTCGATGCGGCGAGTCGTCTGAAAAGGGGCCATTGAGGGTTGGGCTTTGAGGGTTGGGCGTTGAGGTTGCCGCCGATTGCCGGTGCTCCAATCTGTTTTATGCCGCCCGATGGAATTCGGGAAGGACTCGTCGCCGCAATGCAGGGGCGGACGGTCCTGACTACAATGGACGTTCGTGACCCCATCAGCCGCTCAGTCCATGCAAGTCTTGACGATCCAACATGATTCCGAAAACCCTCTCGTTCCCCCGTCGCTTTCACCAGGCAATCGCGGTTGTCGTTGTTGCCTTTGCCGCACTTGCCGCGCTTGACACCGGCCCTGCCGCGCTTGCCCAGGACGCCCATCCGAAGGATCCGCTTTTCAAGACCCTCAAGTATCGCTGCGTTGGCCCCTTTCGAGGCGGCCGCGCGGCGGCCTGCACGGGGATGCCCGGCAAGCCAATGACGTTTTTCCTTGGCGCGACCGGTGGAGGCGTGTGGCGCACCGATGATGGCGGTTCAACGTGGCGAAACATTTCCGACGGGTACTTCGGAGGTTCCGTGGGTGCCATCGAGATCGCTCCGTCCGATCCGAACGTCTTGTACGTTGGGGGTGGTGAAGTGACCGTCCGCGGCAACGTCTCGCATGGCGAAGGAATGTGGAAATCGCTCGACGGCGGCAAGTCGTGGAAACACATCGGGCTGGAGGACTCGCGGCACATCCCGCGGATTCGCGTTCATCCGCGCGATCCGGATACCGTTTACGTGGCGGCGCTCGGTCACTTGTACGGCCCCAATCAGCAGCGAGGCGTCTTTCGCAGCACCGATGGCGGCAAGAATTGGGAGCGAGTCCTCTTTGTTTCGGCGGACGCCGGCGCGGTCGATCTCGTGATCGATCCGGGCAACCCGCGCGTTCTGTACGCATCGATCTGGCAAGTCAAGCGGACTCCGTGGAGTCTGGAAAGCGGCGGTATCGACAGCGGTCTGTGGAAAAGCACCGACGGCGGCGACACCTGGACCAACCTCTCGCGCAACAAGGGGCTGCCTGGTGACTCGCTACTTGGAATCATTGGCGTTTCCGTTTCGCCCGTCGATTCCAACCGCGTTTGGGCGCTCGTCGAAGCTTCCGACGGCGGCCTATTTCGCAGCGACGACGGGGGCGAAAACTGGACGCGAGTCAGCGACGACCGCAATCTTCGCCAGCGCGCCTGGTATTACACGCGCGTTTACGCCGACACGCAAAACGTCAATCGCGTGTACGTGCTGAACGTGCAGTTCTGGCGTTCCGACGACGGCGGCAAGACCTTTTCCTCGATCGACACGCCGCACGGCGATCACCACGACTTGTGGATCGATCCCGACGAGCCGGACCGGATGGTCATCGCCGACGATGGGGGGGGACAAGTCACCTACAACGGCGGCGTCAACTGGTCGACTTATCAAAATCAGCCGACGGCCCAGTTCTATCGCGTGACGACCGACAACCACTTTCCCTTCCGCATTTACGGCGCGCAACAGGACAACTCGACCGTTCGCATCGCCAGCCGCTCGGACGGATTCATGATTGGCGAGCGCGACTGGGAGCCGACGGCGGGGGGCGAAAGCGGGCATCTGGCCCCCGACCCCGAGAACCCTGAGATCGTTTACGGCGGTTCCTATGGCGGCCATCTCGCGAGGCGCAACCATGAAACCGGCGAGAACCGCGACGTCAACATCTGGCCCGACAATCCGATCGGGCGGGCGATCAGTGAAGTCAAATATCGCTTTCAATGGAACTTTCCGATTTTCTTTTCGCCGCACGATCCGAACACGCTCTACGCGGGGGCCAACGTGTTGTTCAAGTCGACCGACGAGGGTCAAACCTGGACGGCGATCAGTCCCGACCTGACGCGCAACGACGCCTCGAAACAGATCGCCTCCGGCGGCCCGATTACGAAAGACAACACGGGGGTCGAGGTCTACTGCACGATTTTCGCGGCCGCTGAAAGTCATCTCGAAGCGGGAGTCCTGTGGACCGGCAGCGACGATGGCCTCGTTCACCTGTCGCGCGACAGCGGTGCGAACTGGGAGAACGTCACGCCGCCCGATCTGCCCGAATGGGCCCAGATCAACAGCCTCGAAGTCCACCCGACCGAGCCCGGCGGACTGTATATCGCGGCAACGCGCTACAAACTCGATGATTTCCGGCCCTACCTGTTCCGTACGACCGATTACGGCAAGACCTGGGCGATGATCAATGAGGGGATTTCCTCGTCGCATTTCACGCGCGTCGTCCGCGCCGATCCGGGTCGCGAGGGATTGTTGTACGCGGGAACCGAAAACGGCATGTACGTTTCGTTCGATGACGGCGCGAAATGGCAGACCTTTCAGTTGAACCTGCCGATCGTCCCGGTCACCGACCTGGCGATCAAGGACGACTCGCTCGTCGTCGCCACGCAAGGTCGCTCGTTCTGGGTGCTCGATGGATTGAACCTGATCCACCAGTGGCAAGATGACGTCGTCCGCCAGGCGGTCCACGTCTTTGAGCCGGCGGACGCATATCGCGGCGCGCGGGGAACGGGCGAGGCGAGTCTCACGGCGGGCGCGAACCCGCCGGGCGGCGTGACGCTGCGGTTCTGGCTTCGTGATGCGCCGGAGGCAGGGCAGGGGAGTGACGCGGAAAAAACGCCGCCGGATGACAGTGCGGGCGAAAGCGGTGCCGCTTCCGGTGAAGCGCCCGACGCGGAAACATCGGGTGGGGAAACATCAGGCGATGAAACCGCCGACGAAGAGTCGGACGCGAGCGACGAAGCCGTGGCGACACTGCACATCAAGGACTCCACGGGCCAGGTGATCCAGGTCTGGTCGACCAAACCGGACAAGGAACAGGACCAACAGGAACTGAAACTTGAAGCGGGGTTGAACAGTGTAAGGTGGGACCTTCGCTATCGCGACAGCGAGACCTTTGACGGGATGATCCTGTGGGGTGGCGGGACCGAGGGTCCCGAAGCGATTCCCGGATCGTTCACGGCGACCCTTGCGATTGGCGACCAGACGCACGAGGCGCAATTCGACGTGCTGGGCGATCCGCGTCTGTCCGTCACTCCGGAACAATACCGTGAGCAACTCGATTTTCTGCTGGCCATTCGCGACAAGCTGAGCGAAACGCATTCGGCGATCAAGCATATTCGCGACGTCCGCGGTCAACTCGAATCGCTGAAGAAACGGCTGGGAAAGGACGAGGACCGAAAGAGTCTGGTCGAACAGGCCGACGCGATCATTCGGCGGATCACGGAAATCGAGGAGACCCTTTACCAGACAAAATCGAAGAGTGGCCAGGACCCGCTGAACTTCCCAATTCGCCTCAATAACCGGCTCAGTGCGCTGGTTGGCGTGGTGGCGTCCGCCGACGGGCCTCCCACGAAACAGTCGATCGAGGTTCGCGACTTGCTGGTCGCGGAAATCGACGCCAGCCTTGCGGATTTGAAAAAAGTCTTTGACGAACAGGTCGCCGAATTCAACAGCGCGATCCGCGCCGCGGAGGTACCAGCCGTCTTCGTCGAGGAGAATCCGTAATGTGGAGCCTGAATTCCCTGCCGCCTCTCCCACGATTTTGCGACGGGAGAGGGTTGGGTGAGGGGGACATGCTTCACTCCTCCCGAGGCTTATGCAAAGACCTTCATCGCCGACCTTCATCGCCTGGTCGGATTGGCGATGCCCGCGGCACCTTAATATAAGTAATCAACCGGGGCCGAAACTCCTCTGACGCGATTCGGCACAGTTCCAATTTGTCTACTACTGTGGCCAATTCGAAGAAAATATCGGGAGCAGAAGCAATATTTGCGACTGCCTCCGACCATGGTTGGTTGTTTAGCTGAAGCCCGCGAAATCTTTTCGAAAGGTACATTGTTCGCAACCACTTCAATACTCGCGAAACTCCGGCTCGAAAACTCTGGTCGTCAATTTGTGAACTGGACCATTGAGGACGATCGCCTCCTTCGGCGAACATAATCCAAACCGAGGAGGAATTCCATGTCCAGAAATTGAAGAACATTTACTGCCCGACAAAAGGCCGAGATCGTCAGGCGACATCTCAAAGACAAAATTGCCATCAGTTCACTCGCAGAAGAGCTGGCTATCCAGCCGACCCAGATTTACCAATGGGTGGCGATGGCGCTTGAGCAACTTGAGCGGGTGTTCGAAAAGACCGATCGGCCATCCGCTTCAAAACGCGCCACCCAAAAAATCACCGATCTCAAGGAACAGCGGATCAAAAGGCACCGACCGGCATGGACGCCGGGTTGGTCCGGCTCCATCACACCCGCCGATTGCCTTGCCGGTTTGAACCAGGTGATCGGACAGGAACGCGACCGGAAACTGGAAGAAGCCCGCGCGCGTCGGCAAGCAAAACGAGCGACTGAAAAACTGGTTGCATAGTCATCGAGAGGAGACTATCTCCCCGTAAGTCCTGGATAGTTCATTGTCGTTCTTGTCGTACTCGACGATTTCCATTCCCGTCGCCAATCCTTTTGTTATCAACTCGCGGTTCTCGTTGAAGTAATACGCCACTGCTCGAACCCCACCATTGGGCCCCCCTTCCGGTAATTCAATTTCTTCAATCGAACCGATAGGCGGTGGGGCCTCTCGCGCTAAATAAAATCCCGGATCGTCATAAAACCGTTCTTCAGCTGATTTCTTTGCCATTGTTTTTCTCCTTTAATCCACTTCCACAAACCGAAACAAATCTACATTATGCTCCCCGCGAAAAGTTCCTACATTCCTCAAAACTTCAAACGGTTGAAGTTTGGTTTGGTGGTTCAATAAAACTTCCCACTCGCTTCTGAAACCGCTTATTTTGGAAATCATTAACCCTCCGGTGTACTGTAAGTGTAAAGGCCATTGGAAAGGGCGACCCCCACCAAAGTATTTCCATACCAATTCACGTTGGGAGGAGCCAGCTTTGCATTGTAGTCATAGACCGGAACCCAATTGCGTCCGTCTTTTGAATAAAACAACCACGACCGGTCATCGTCGATTCCACTGAACCAATCGCTTCGGGCTACTGGATCCCGACAAACGATGCTGAAGTTT
>JBGTFW010000327.1:0-3787 GCA_041747075.1 Pirellulaceae bacterium | reverse complement strand
CTCTATTTCGACAAGCCGTATTTTGTTACGCCCGCTAGCACCGCCGCCCAAACGGCGTTTGGCCTCATCCAAAAAGGCATGGCGGAAGAAAATTCCGGGGCGCTGGCGCGAACGGTGCTGTTTCGCAGGGTGCGCGCCTTGCTGCTGAGGGCGCATGGCAGCGGCCTTGTGGCCCATACGTTGAAGTTCGATTACGAGGTGCGTTCGGCCAAAAAGGCGTTCGAAAAAATTCCTGCGGGCGAGATTGGCGGAGAAATGCTCGACCTCGCCAGGCACATCATAAAAACCAAAGAGGGCAGCTTCGATCCCGCCGGCTTCCAGGATCGCTATGACGATGCGCTGGCCGAGCTGGTGAAGGCAAAGCTGGAAGGCCGCAAGATCAAGCCGCAGACCAAGGGCGAGAGCAAGGTCATCGATTTGATGGAGGCGTTGCGACGCAGCGCGGCAGGCAGCGGCAAACTGAAAGATTCCTCGAAGGGCAAACACAAAGCCGTCCGCGACAGTCATTCCCGCCGCAAAGTAAGCTGACCATGGCGCTGGAGACATATCGAAAGAAACGTGATTTCACCAAGACGGCCGAGCCGCGCGGCGGACGGCGCTCCGGCGGGGCGAAACGTAAATTCGTCGTTCACAAGCACGATGCGCGCCGACTGCATTATGATCTCCGGCTGGAGGTCGACGGGGTATTACGCAGCTGGGCGGTGACGCGCGGTCCGAGCCTGGTTCCCGGTGAAAAACGGCTTGCCGTCCATGTCGAGGATCATCCGCTCGATTATGGCAGTTTCGAAGGAACGATCCCGCAGGGGCAATATGGCGGCGGCAGGGTGTTGCTGTGGGATCGAGGTGCCTGGAAACCGGTCAACGATGCGACGAAGGGTTACAAGAAGGGCCATTTCGAGTTTGAACTGGACGGCGAAAAGCTTAAGGGCCGCTGGCACTTGGTGCGCATGGCTTCCAAACCGCGTGAAAAGCGTGAGAACTGGCTGCTGATCAAGGGCAGCGATGCATTCGCACGGACACAAAACGACCCGGACATCCTCGAGGAACGTCCTGAATCGGTGAAAACCGGGCGGAAAATTGCCGAGATCGTCGACGGTGGGCCGGGCGGAAAGCTGATGGTCGGCGGGAAAAAGCCCGCAAAACCGGAGCCCGAAGCCAAGCAAACCCCGGAACCGTCTGCAATCAAAGGCGCGCGCAAGCAAATTGCGCCGGATTTTGTCAAGCCGCAGTTCGCCCGTTTGCGTCGGAAAACGCCTTCCGGCGATGCGTGGCTACATGAGATCAAATTCGACGGTTACCGCCTGCAAATGCACATCGGAGGTAAATCGGTACGGGTGTTGACCAGGACCGGGATCGATTGGTCCGACCGTTTTGGCAAGCGGATTTCCGACGCGCTGAAAAAACTCCCCGCGCAGAATGCAATCGTCGACGGCGAACTGGTGGTCGAAACTTCATCGGGATCCTCCGATTTTTCCGCGTTGCAAGCCGACCTGCGCGAAGGGCGGACCGACCGTTTTGTCTATTACGCATTCGATCTGCCTTACCTGGACGGCCATGACCTACGAGACGTCGCGCTGATCGAACGCAAGGCGCAACTGCAACGCCTGATGAAAGGTTGCGGCCCGCTGCTGCGTTTCAGCGAGCATTTCGAAGAAGGCGGGGAAATGATCCTGCGCCATGCCTGTCGCCTCGGTCTGGAGGGGGTGGTTTCGAAGCGAAAGGACGCAAGATATGTTTCCGGCCGCAACGGGCAATGGATCAAGTCCAAATGTTCCGACCGGCAGGAATTCGTGGTTGCGGGATACGTGCCGTCCACCACTTCGAAGTCCAAGGTGGGCTCCCTTGTGCTCGGCTACCACCGGGGCGGCAAACTTGTTTATTCAGGCCGCGTCGGAACGGGTTTCAGCAGTGCGGTCGCCAGCGACTTGTTCGAGCGGTTGCACAAGTTGGAGCGCGACGACAGCCCTTTTTGCGAAAAGCTGGACGACGCCGCTAGGCGCCATGTTCAATTCGTCGAGCCGCAACTTGTCGCCGAAGTGGAATTCAGGAGCTGGACGGCCGACGGCATCCTGCGGCACGCCGCGTTTCGCGGGCTGCGCGAGGACAAGTCTGCGGCCGACGTCGTTCGTGAGGGCGGCGGCGCGGCGCGGAAGGCGGACTTGCCGAAGCACACGGTGAAACTTACTCACCCCGACCGGGTCTACTGGGACGATGCGGGGGTAACGAAACAGGGGCTGGCGGATTACTATTCCGAAACCTGGTCACGCATGGCGCCGTTCGTCATCCGTCGCCCGCTCGCCTTGCTCCGCTGTCCCTCGGGCATGGGCCGCCAGTGCTTCTTCCAGAAGCATGCATGGAAAGGACAAAGTGGCAAAATCCTGACCTTTCATGATCCGCAAGACAAGTCCGACAACCCGTTGGTTGCAATCGAGGATATCGACGGCCTGATCGGGCTGGTTCAGGGCGGGGCGCTGGAAGTCCACCCTTGGCAATCGTCGTTTGACGAACTGGAGCGCCCCGACCAGATAGTCATGGATCTCGATCCGGGCGATGATGTCGATTGGCCGGCCGTCATTTCGGCGGCACGGGAGGTCCGGCAGCGCCTGGAGGACGCCGGGCTGGCGGCTTTCGTCAAGACCTCCGGCGGCAAGGGCCTCCATGTCGTCAGCCCGTTGATGCCGTCGGCGGGATGGGGTGAAGTCAAGGGGTTCGCCAAGGGCATTGCCGATGCAATGGCAGCGGATGCGCCGGAACGCTTTGTCGCCACCATCGCCAAGGCTAGGCGGCGGGGGAGAATCCTCGTCGATTATCTGCGCAACGGGCGGGGGGCCACCGCGGTTGCGCCCTATTCCACCCGTGCGCGCAAGGGCGCGCCGGTTGCCATGCCGCTGAACTGGGACGAACTCGCTCCGGATATCGGCCCGGCATATTTCACCGTGGAAAATTCTCCCGGGCGACTGGCAAATCTCAGAAGCGATCCCTGGGAGGATTTCCGCAAGGCCGAAGTCGCGCTTGGCGCAAACGCCCGGAATACAAAGAAACCCGCAGGCAGGAAAATGTCCGGCTGATCAGCGTGGTTTTCGCTTTTCCGAGGCCACGCTCCTGCGCAGGGCGTCCATGATCGAAATCACATTGTCCGGCGTCTCGGTGGGCTTGTCGGAGCTGTTTTTGGGGGAAGTTTTCGCACCGACCTTTTTCTTCTTCTTCGCCTCGATGATGTCTCCCAACCGCTTCTCGACCGGATCCTTCACCATCGAAGCGCGCCACGGTTTGGTTCTTTCCCGGATCAGGCGTTTTACAAGTTTCTGAAGCTTCGCATCCGGCTTGTCGCCGGCAATATTCTCGAAATAGGGCGCGTCATCCCTAACCTCGTCGCCATAGCGCAACGTCCACGCGATAATGCCTTTCCCGAACGATTCGAGCATCAGGGCGCGCTCGCGTCGATAGAGCACAACCCGCGATATGCCCACCACATCGGAAGCCTTCATCGCGTCGCGAATGACGCAGAATGCCTCCTCGCCGATCTTGCCATCGGGTAAAAGGAAGTGTGGCTTGTCGCGCCAGATCCAGCCGATGGTGCCGGAGGACGCGAATTTCTCGATATCGATCGTGCGCGTGCTTTCCAGTGCAACCGCCTCAAGCTCTTCTTCCTCGAAGGCGAGGTGACGGTCCCCTTCGACTTCATAACCCATCACAGTGTCGTTGTCGTCCATCCGCGTTCCTGTGACGGCGTCGACATATTGGCTGCGGACGCGATTCCCGGTTTGCCTGTTGATGGTGTGAAACC
>JBGTFW010000326.1:0-9229 GCA_041747075.1 Pirellulaceae bacterium | reverse complement strand
TTGCCCCCTCTCCCCCGGCTTTGCGGGGGAGAGGGTTGGGGTGAGGGGGCCTTCCAGCTTCGGCCTTCCCCTTTCCAGCCACTCGCGCAGCGCGCCAACCGCCGCCACGCCGAGGTGCGTCAACCGTTGCTTGTTCCCCTTGCCGGTGCATTTGCAGTAACCCTGGTCGAGATGCAAATCCTCCAGCCGCAAATTCGACACTTCCGATACGCGGCAACCGGTCGCGTAGAGCACTTCCAAAAGCGCGCGGTCCCTCAGCCCGAACCGGCCGGTTCGTCGCGGCGCGTTGAGAAAGCGCCGCACCTGGTCCGGCGACAGCACTTGCGGAACACGCTGCCAGAGTTTCTGGTGGCCAAGCAACTCGGCAAGGTTTTCGCGAAGGATGCCCTCGAGCTGAAGGTACTTGAAAAACATCTTCAGCGTCACCAGATGCCGCGCGACCGACGCCGGTGCGAGTTCCTGGTCGGCCAGCCATCCGACGTACTGCGACAACTCGGAGATTTTCATGTGCCGCACATCGCGGTTGCCCCGCCATTGTTCGAAACGCGCGAGGTCGCGCGTGTAGGCGGCGACGGTGTTATCCGCCAGGTGGCATTCACGCCGCAAGTAGTCGGCAAATGCCGCGTTCCAGTGATTGGCCGGAGCGGCTGCGGGACGCTTGCGGTTCGGATCGCGCCGGATTTGCTGTAACCGGGTCAGTCGTTTCGCCATACCCTCCCAATCGTCATGTGCGGCCCCGCGACCCATCCCGAGCGGCGAAAAATCGGCTCGCGGCGAAAAATCGGCTGGTAGCGATTGGCGTGGCCGGATCGGCAGGCAGTCGGATTGGCAACAATTCGGGGAAAGCACCTCCTATGATGTCACACGCTTGTAACAGGGGAACCCCAAGCCGCACCGTTGCGTCCAAGCGGGAAATCGAGTCCCATGTAAGGGGGCCGTTCGTTAAAAAATCCATGTCCGAATTCAATCGTGCGACGGCCTTCCAAGGCCGTCGAAATCGACGCCGACCGACGCTAACCGACGGCCCTGGAAGGCCGTCTTACAGGCCGTCTTACAGGCCGTCGTACAAAAAAAGGCAATTCCCATGTTCCGCTTGCCCGCCATCGTTCTGTTGTCGCTCGGATTATTCTCAGCCGGAGGCCTTTGGCACATGAATTCACGAGGCTCGCACGAAGACGATCGGCAACAGTTGTGGCAGGAAGTCGACAAGGCGATGAACGAAGGCCTTCCCCGCACGGCCATCGAAAAACTCGACGCCATTCACGAAGGAGCGGTCGCCGACAAGGCATGGCCCGAAGCGATTCGCGCCAAGGCGCGGCGAATCTTGCTGGACGGCCAGATCAACCAGCCGCCCCTGCCGCTGATGATCAAGGAGTGGACGGCCGCGATCGACGCCGCCCCGGAAGAAATGAAACCGGTGATGCGCGTCATTCTCGCCGAATGGTTTTTTGGCTATTACCAGGAAAATCGCTGGCGGTTCATGCAGCGCTCGCAGACCGAGGTGCCTCCCGGCGACGACATCGAGACGTGGGACCTCGCGCGATTGCTCGGCGAAATCGACAAGCGCTTCACGGAAGCACTGGAGGCGTCCGAATCGCTGAAGCAAATTCCCGTTGCCGATTACGACATGCTGTTGACCAAGGGAAGTGTCAGCGACGCCCATCGACCCACGCTTTATGATTTCGTCGCTTACGAAGCGCTCTCTTTCTACGCGCTCGACGAGCAATTCATTCGCCAACAAGGCGCTTTTCAAATCAGTGGCGACAGCCCGATCCTGGCCGATGCGGCGCAGTTCCTCGACTGGAAACCGGAAACGGGCGACGAGGATTCGTACTTGCTCCGCGCCGTGCGGCTCTACCAGGAGTTGCTGCGCTTTCATGCGGACGATGACGACCCCCCGGCATGGCTGGACGCGAATCTGTCGCGGCTTCAGTTCGCTGCCCAGGCGGCGAGCGGCGGCGAAGTGACCGCGCGCTACCGATCGGCTCTGCGACGATTCGCCGACGAGCACGCCAAACACCCGCTGTCGTCGATGGCTCTGGCGTTTCTGGCGCGTTCATTGCAAGCCGACGAGCAATTCGTCGACGCCCTGGCCCGCGCCCGCGAAGGCAAGGCGCGTTTTCCGGAAAGCGTCGGCGGACGCATGTGTCACAACACGATTGAAGCGATCCTTCTGCCATCGGTCACGATCCAGACCGAGCGGGTGTGGAACGAGGCGGGACCGACGATTGACGTGACGTACCGAAACGTCGAAAAGGTGTATTTTCGGCTCGTGCCGTTCGATTACGCGGGTTGGAAAACGTGGGGAAACTACTATGACCTCGTTTGGAGCGAATATGGAGAAGACTGGCAGCGACTGTTGAGCAAGCCGGCAACGGCCGAATGGTCGGCGGACCTCCCCGCCACTACGGACTATCGCGAACAGACGAAACGGTTGCCGGCCAACGTCGACGCGCCATCGGGCTGTTACATCTTGCTGACCAGCCACACAGCGGACTTTTCCACTGGCAAGAACCAGATTTCCGCCGCCGAGGTGTGGATCAGCGATCTGGCCGTCGTCATGCGGAACGTGGCGGGCCGCGCGGAGCTGCGCGGCCAGGTG
Organism: Pirellulaceae bacterium; assembly: GCA_041747075.1. Classification (GTDB taxonomy): domain Bacteria; phylum Planctomycetota; class Planctomycetia; order Pirellulales; family Pirellulaceae; genus CAJQPP01. The sequence goes on along the minus strand of JBGTFW010000326.1, from coordinate 6,627 downwards.
CTTAATGCATTGTCGGGAGAGCCGGTCGCCGGTGCTTCGGTCAGTGTCTGGCGATGGAACCAGGATGGTCGCAACAGCAAGGAGACCTCATTGCCCGGAACGAGCAGCGACGAAAACGGGTTCTTCACCGTTGCGACCCCCGAACAATCACACCACAAGCTGTTGATTGAAAAGGATGGACAGCGGTTCGGGCTGATCGACACGAGTTATCCGAATTCGCACGAAACGGCTCCGCAGCCATTCGAGCGAACCGTTTTCTTTACCGATCGCGCCATCTATCGGCCCGGCCAGGCGATTCGGTTCAAGGCCATCGCCGTCGCCGCGGACCCGAAAGAAAACAACTACCATACATTGACCGGACGACGAGTGACGGTTGCGCTCTATGATGTCAACAATCAGGAAGTCGAGAAACGCGAACTCACGACCAATGAATTCGGTTCGGTCAGCGGCAGTTTCACCGCGCCGCGCGATCGGGCGACCGGTCAAATGTATTTGCGCGTTACTTCCGGGCCGGGGGGCCAATCCGCCGTCCGTGTCGAGGAATACAAGCGGCCCAAATTCTACGTCGAGGTCGATCCGCCGAAGGAGGCTGCGGGGCTGGGCCAGCAAGTCACCGTCGGTGGTCGCGCGATTGGCTATACGGGAGCGCCGGTCGATGGCTCGCAAGTCACGTGGCGCGTCGTGCGCAGCGTCCAGTTTCCCTACTGGTTCTGGTGGCGCTCGTGGCGGATGCCGTGGCCGAACATGGACCCGACCGAAATCGCCAACGGAGTCAGCGAGACAGACGTGGACGGCGGATTCAAGGTCGAGTTCACCGCCGAACCGGATGAGACGATCGACCGCGAATCGGAGCCGCGATTCAGTTTCTCGATTTACGCCGACGTGACGGATTCCGCGGGCGAAACGCGCTCGTCCTCGACGGTGATCACGGTCGGTTACACGTCGTTGCAAGCGTCGTTGAGCGCCGGGTCGTGGTTGACGAGCGGCGAACCGGTCGAGTTGAAGATCAACGTCTCGACACTCGACGGCGAGGGGCAGGCCGCCAGCGGAACGCTCAAAGTTTACGCGCTGAAGGCCCCGGAGAAAGTTCACCGCGCTTCGCTGCAATCGTACAACTGGTACGGACCCGGCGCGAAACCCGCTCCCGACGATCCAACTCGCCTCGCGAGTATCGAGACGTGGCCGCTGGGCGAAGTCGTATTCGATAAGGAAGTGACAACCGACGCCGAGGGAAACGCCAAAGTCAACGTGGATCTGAACGCGGGCGCGTTTCGCGCCGTTTTTGAGACGGCCGACCCGTCGGGAAAACCGGTACGTTCGGAACTGCCGCTGCTCGTTATTGATCCGGCGGCCAGCGACTTCGCCGTGAAAATTCCCAACCACGTGAGCGCGAAATCCTGGTCGGTCCAGCCGGGCGAGGAATTCGTCGCCGTGTGGGGAACGGGCTATGACAAGGGCCGGGCCTTTGTCGAACTCGAACACCGCGGACAGGTCTTCAAATCCTGGTGGACCGACGCGGGCTCGACTCAGATAGCGATTCGACTGCCGATTGACGAGAAATTCCGCGGCGGACTGCAGTTGCGTATCACGTTCGTCCGTGAAAACCGCGCCTATATCGAACAGCACATGATCCAGGTGCCGTGGACCAACAAGCAACTGACGATCAAGTGGGAGCACTTTGTTTCCAAATTGCAGCCTGGTGGCAAGGAAACCTGGACAGCGATTGTCGAGGGACCCGATGCGACGCACGCCACGGCCGAGATGGTCGCGGCGCTTTATGACGCTTCGCTGGACGCTTTCACCCCGCACAACTGGGCAGGCGGATTCGGCGTCTTCTACACCGATTACGCGCGAACACAAATCCAGTTTTACAACCAGTTGAGCTGGTTTCGCTCACTGCACAGCGGCTGGCAGGCGGACTGGATGGATGAGAGCTGGTACTACCGCTCGTTCGCCGACGGGATCGGGGGCTATGGCGTGTACGACTTTCGATCGCGTCGTCGTGGAAAAAGTTCTCGCGGCGGCGGCTTTGGAGGCGGACTCTTTCCCGGCGCCGCAGACGAACTCGCCATGAATGGCGCACCTGCCAGCGCCTCGGAGAGCGGATGGGCTGACAATGGTGCAGGTGGAAATATTGAGGGCAGGCCAGCAACTTTGGCCCTCGAGGCGGGTCAACCAGTCGAGCCGGCCGCGCCGCCCGTCGATCTGTCGGGCGTCACGGCGCGAAAGAATCTCCAGGAGACCGCCTTTTTCTATCCGAACCTGACCGTCGACGAGAAAGGGACAGTTCGCATCGAATTCGAGATTCCCGAAGCGCTCACGAAGTGGAATTTTTTCGGGTTCGCGCATGACAATGACTTGCGCGCCGCGCTGTTGACCGACGAAATGACGACCAGCAAGGACCTGATGGCCCAGCCCAACCCGCCGCGATTCCTTCGCGAAGGGGACCTGCTGGAATTCTCCGTCAAGCTGACCAATCAATCGGAAAAACCGCAGACAGGAACTGCGCGACTGTCACTGGCCGACGCGCGGACGGGCGAGAGTGTCGACGCCGGTTTTCTCGGCACCGAACTCGACAAGCCGTTCGAGATTCCCGCGGGCCAATCGATGAGCGTCTTCTGGGAAATCAACGTGCCGGACTTCACCGGCGTGCTGACCTACAAGGCCGTTGCCGCGACGGAAAAACTTTCCGACGGCGAGGAAGGATTCCTGCCCGTCCTTTCGCGACGGATTCTCGTGATCGAGTCGCTGCCGCTGCCGATTCGCGGCAAGCAAACGAAGCACTTTGATTTTGAAAGTCTGAAAAACGCGGCCAACAGCGACACGCTGCAATCGCAATCGCTGACCGTGCAGATGGCTTCCAATCCGTCGTGGTACGCCGTGATGGCGCTGCCCTACCTGATGGAGTTTCCGCACGAGTGCAGCGAACAGGTCTTTAACCGGCTGTACGCCAACGCACTCGGTCGTCACATCGTGACGAGCGATCCGAAGATCGAACGCATTTTTGAACAGTGGCGCGGCACCGAGGCACTTGACAGCCCGTTGGAGAAGAACGAGGACTTGCGCAATGTGCTGATCGCCGAATCGCCGTGGCTGTTGGAGGCGAAACAGGAATCGCAGGCCCGCCGCGACGTCGGAATTCTCTTTGACCGCAACCGACTGGAAAGCGAAACGCAACGTGCGTTTAAGCGACTCGCCGAGATGCAGTACAGCGACGGCGCGTGGCCGTGGTTTCCTGGCGGTCCCGCCAACGACTATATCTCGCTCTACGTGACGACCGGTTTCGGCCGAATGCGTCATTTGGGTATCGAACTCGACGTGGCCCCGGCGATTCGCTCGCTGGATCGGCTGGACAACTGGATCAAGGAGCAATACGACTGGATTGTCTCGCACGGCCACAAGGACAAAAACAACCTGTCGCCGGTGATCTGCCTGTACCTGTACGGGCGAAGTTTCTTTCTGGAGGACAAGCCGGTCGACCAGCAATACCGCGAGGCGTTTGATTATTTCGTTGGCCAGGGAAAAGAGTTCTGGGTCAAGCTGGGCGACCGCCAGCCGCAGGGGCACCTTGCAATTGCGCTGAAACGGATCGGCGATCGGGAAACGCCGGGCAAGATCATGGCGTCGCTCACCGAGCGGAGCCTGAACGAGGAAGAGATGGGAATGTTCTGGCGCGAGGGCCAGGAGTCGTGGTGGTGGTATCGCGCTCCGATCGAAACACAGGCACTGATGATCGAGGCTTTTGACGAAGTGGTCAATGACGCGGCAAAGGTCGAGGACTGCAAGGTCTGGCTGCTCAAGCAAAAACAGACGCAGAACTGGAAGACGACCAAGGCGACCGCCGACGCCGTTTACGCGTTGTTGCTCCGCGGCACCGACGTGCTGGCCAGCGATCAACTCGTCACCGTGCAGCTTGGCGACATGGAAATCAAGCCCGAAAAAGTCGAGGCAGGCACCGGATTTTACGAGCAGCGCTTCGTTCGCGGCGAAATCGAACCCTCGATGGGCGATATTACAGTGACAAAAACCGACGATGGAGTCGCCTGGGGGAGCGTTCACTGGCAGTACCTCGAGGATGTCTCGAAGATCGAACCGTACGAAGGGACGCCACTGACGGTGAAGAAGTCCCTGTACACCAAACACAACACGGACAAGGGCCCGGTCATCAAGGAAGTTGACGGGGCGGTTCACGTCGGCGACGAACTGGTGATGCGCGTCGAGATTCGCGTCGATCGCGAAATGGAGTACGTTCACCTCAAGGACTATCGCGGCAGCGGGACCGAGCCGGTCAACGTGCTGTCGCAATACAAGTACCAGGATGGACTGGCGTACTACGAATCGACGAAGGACACCGCGAGCCACTTTTTCATCGACTACCTGCCGCGCGGCACGTACGTGTTCGAGTATTCGGTCCGCGTCCAGCACAGGGGCCGTTACCAGACGGGGATCGCCGAGCTTCAGTGCATGTACGCCCCGGAGTACAACAGCCACAGCGGCAGCGTCGAGATCGTGGTCGAGTGATCATTTTTCTCATCGGCTTTCGCGGGAGCGGCAAAAGCACAATCGGCAAACGGCTGGCCGACTGGCTGCAGTCTCCCTGGATCGACAGCGACGACGAAGTCGAACGCCGCGCGGGATGCGCGATCGCCGAAATCTTTGCGACTCAGGGCGAAGAGGCCTTCCGCGACCTTGAGCGACAGGTGATCGAGGAACTTCTTGCCGCGCGCCGCACCGACCGCGAAATGGTCGTCATTTCGCTCGGCGGCGGTGCGGTGCTCGACGAAAGGACGCGGCGCTTGATAAGCGAACAGGGGCGATGCGTCTGGCTGCGGGCCAGTCCGGAAGTTCTGGCGGCGCGGACCGTCGGCGATGCAAGCCGTCCTCCATTGACCCAACTGACGCGGGACGAAGAAATTCGTGAGCTGCTTGCGCGCCGTGAACCCGTTTATGCCGAATGCGCCGATTGCGAGATCGACACCACCACGCTCCCGCCGGATCAGGCCGTTGAGCGAATAGCCGATTGGCTTGCCGGGGCCGATAAGAACTGAGTGTAGAACAATTGTCCTCAATTGTTCCAGCCTAAAGCAATTGTCCTCAATTGTTCTACATTGTGAAACGTGCTGTGAATCTCTGACATTCAGAATCGAATTTGCGGCGCGGAGGTCTTGCGAAATGATGTTCCTGCAGCAATTGCCCGATGTTGTGCGATGGTTGCTGCTGTTCGCGATCGGTGCCATTATCGGATCGCTCGCCAACTTCGCCATTTATCGATGGTCCTTTTACCGTCCGCGTACCATCAGCCCATGGTCGTCCGACCCCGACGCGCGGCGTGACCGGTCATGGCGCGATCGTATCCCCGTCATTGGCTGGTGGTTCCTGCGCCGCGAATCGAGTCAACGCGGGCGAGGGTTCTGGATTCGCCCGCTGCTGATCGAGGTCGCGACGGGAGTCGGGCTGGCATGGTTCTTCGACTGGCAAGTGAATGGAGGGCTGATCGGTGGACGACTGAATCAAATTGGTGCGGCCCACGCGGCGGAAACACCGGAGTTGGCATCGGGCTGGTTTCTTTTTCATTCGTTGTTGCTGGTAATGCTCCTGGTTGCGACGTTTATCGATTTTGACGACAAGACAATACCCGATCAGGTGACCGTCCCAGGAACCTTGATCGCACTTGGGGCCGTTGCGCTCTGGCCGGGACTGCGATTGCCGACGGTGAGTTCCGATTTGGCGGGACTTCGCATCGAGCCGCTTTCCTGGTGGTCGCCCGCCGCGCCGCAACAATGGCACTTGACCTGGATGGGCCTCGCGACGGGAATTGCCGTGGTGCTTGTCTGGTGTCTGGCGCTGGCGCCCAAGACGGTGACCTGGCGGTACGGCGTGCTTCGCGGAGTTCGCATTATGCTGGCCAGCATGGTCCGGCGGCCACGGCGAACCCGCGGACGAATCGAACGCGTCGAGGAGCGAAGAACGCTTCCACAAGCAAGAATGCTGATCGTGCTGGCGGTTCTGCTTTCGATCGGAATCGCCATCGCGTGGCTGTTCGGTGGTGCGGAATGGAGTGCCTTGTTCAGCTCGCTTGTTGGACTGGCCGTGGGAGGCGGGATTGTCTGGGGCGTGCGACTGGTCGCCGGGTGGGCGATGGGCGTCGAGGCCATGGGGTTCGGTGACGTGACGCTGATGGGAATGATTGGCGCGTTCCTCGGATGGCAACCGGCTCTCCTGGTATTTGTTATTGCTCCGTTCACGTCGATCGCCGTGGCGCTGGCGCAATTGCTGCTGTCGGGAGAGAACCGGCTGGCATTTGGACCGTACCTGTGTCTGGCGGCAGTGATCGTGCTGATCGGGTGGAATGGAATCTGGAACGAGTGGGCGGCGCCGGGGGTCTTTTCGCTGGGCATCGGTTTTTTGCTGGTCGTGATCGGTGTTTGTTTGGTGCTGATGGCGACGATGCTCGCCGGGTGGCAGAGATTCAAGTGGCGAGGGGAAGAATGATGCCGGAAGTTCTATCCGCAGATTACGCGGATTTCGCAGAGAGGACGAAAATGAAACCTGAAATCTCAAATCTGAAAAACCTATCCGCAGATTACGCGGATTTCGCAGAGAGGACGAAAATGAAACCTGAAATCT
>JBGTFW010000325.1:0-2968 GCA_041747075.1 Pirellulaceae bacterium | reverse complement strand
AATTCCGAGGGGTCGTCGTGCATCGCCTCCATACCCTTGCCAAATCCCGCGACGACCACGCCGATGCTCGAATCGGACGCCATCCACAATATGCCTCCGATCGCAAAAATCTCGGAGAGGACGATTCCCCAGGCGCAGGCGACCCAGTCGCGTCGAAAAATCATCAAGACTACCAGGGAAACGGCAAACGTCGGCTTCAACGACGAAAGCAGAATACCCACTCCCGCCAGCCACGGTCGTCTCCGCGAAAAATGAAGGGCCAAGGCCGTACCGATGACCGGTTCGAGTGTGAAATAACCTGTAAACAACGTGATATGACCCGGTCGCGAGGCAGCCAGCAGACAACTGATCGCGAGGACGAAGGGCCACTGCGGTCGACCTCCCGACATGCGGACGGCCAGCCACGCGAGACCGACCAGCATGGACGTGTTGAATCCGTAGTACAACCAATCGGCCGCGGGAAGGGTTAGCCAGGAAAACGGAAGATTGAGGACAAACAGCGATGGTGAATAGAGGGGTGCGGCGCGCGCCATGCCGTACCGGCTTGCGGTTTCCGGATAGTAGGGATTGTCGCCGTGGCGAAACGCAACGGTTGGCAAGTACAGTCCATTGTGAAAGTCACTGTGACCATTGAGTTCCCAACTGAACGCGCCGGTCACCGGGGCATAGTGTCGAGCCGTCCGCAGGGCGGTCAATCCGATGAGGGTCGAGAGAACCAGCGCGAAGACGATTCCCGGGAAAAGTCCCTTGATTTCGCTGACTTTCTCAATGGACTTCATCATTTGAAATAAACCGCCAGGCATCGGTCGCCGTGTCAGGCGGCTGCCTTGATCGTTGCCGAATTGTTGCCTGGGGTCAGGTGGTTCATGGAACCGTGCAAGTGAAAGGCGCGAACGGCTGGAAGGCATATTGCCGGATCAAATCGAGGCTGCTCGCGGCGAATCTTCAATTGGCGGACCGGACCGGGCTTGAGCCATTGAGGAAAACCTCCCCACTGGGACTCGACCCGTCCCCAACAATAGCTGGTCCGCGTCAAATACTTTACCTGTCGACGAGCGGACGAAGTCGAGCGCGTCCCGAGGGCACTCCGGACATGGTACTTCAACGCCTTTGCGGTGTACCATGCGGCCCGCAACATTCGCAAAAAAGGCATTGCTTTGCGCTGTTCCGGATGGTTGCTTTCGGCCAGACTAAAGAAAAACCGTCGCAGGTGATCCAGTTCCAGTCGGTCGGGCGTGATCACGTGATCGACACGAGAGTCGGGGACCCACATCCCGACGTGACCGTCGGCGAGCCATTGGTGCATCAGTGCCGTTTCCTCTCCCGCCAACAACAAGGGTCCGCGCCGACCCAGTTGCGGATCGTAGGAATACTGCTTTTGCATCGATACCCGGACCGCCATGTTGGCGCCAAACGGCAAGCGCTTTCGATCAAACGCGAACGGTTCGTCGCCCAATTCGCGAGCCGCATAAACGCCGGAAACAATCGGCCACGCCGGGCGCAGCCATTCAGGCTCGTCCGCGAGGAAATACGGAATGACATGGCCGCCAAAGAACGACGCACGCGGCCATCGGCGAGTCGCGTCGACGTAACTTGTCACCCAGTTCGACCCCATTCGCACGTCGTCGTCCGTCCATAAAACCAGATCACCGGTCAACCGGGCGACAACTTCGTTGAGTGCAAACGACTTGCCTTGCCGGGGAACCAGCAGCCGAGTCAACGGCAGGCGGTGCGAATGCCGGGCCAAAACCTGATCCGTGTGGTCCGTCGAGTTGTTATTGGCGACGATCACTTCGTGCGTAATTCCCGGCGGAATATCGACACGGGCGAGCGACGCCAACGTCCCGTCCAGCAAGTTGGCACGATTCCATGTACAAATGGCGGTCGTTACGTGCATCGTCGAACCTTCAAAAATACAGATGGCGCGATCGTGGCCGTTGCCGATCGACGGAGGCCGAATCGTGAGTCGCCCAAGGACCTACGGCAAAAGTTCGGAACATATACCGACAAGCGCAACGCAAAACCACATCAAATTGACTTTCCCGGGTCCGCCGGGTCCAGGGACACTAATTCCTGGTTTGGATTGGTCTGGCGTCAAAAGGCTGGAAATTGGAGACTGTTAAGTTCGCGTTTTGCAAATTTGGAGTGCTCCGGCTTGGCGGAGCTTTGGATTTCCCGGGGCAATAGCGAATTCGCTGGGCGTATTTGTCACGTGGCAATTGACCACACTCCCGATTATTTCGGCCAGCGCAATTCCAAAGCGGGGTCAAGTCACCTGCATTCCAGAAAAAGTGCAAAACAGGAATTAAGCCGTCCAGCGTTTGAAGCTGGGGGATTTACAGTTGACCAGGAAGGAAATTAGTGATATTCAAGGAAGACAAGGGGAGCCAATCGGTAATCAATAACGATTGAGTCAAGCAGAAAATTCGGGAATTGGCCGAAGTGGTATCGGAGTAGCAATACGGTTCCGGCGGCCCGCCGAAAGAACTGACTTGGCGTGAAATCGAAGACCTCGGTCAGGCGGCCGGCCAGCTTGCTTCACGGACGATCGACGCGGCCATCCAGGGCCAACACAACGATCATTTTCAGCAGGCCCAGGTCTGCCCACAATGCAGCGGGATGTGTGAACCGGGCTCTTCCAAAGAACGCGAATTTCTCACCCGTCATGGCGGGGTGACAGTGAACGAATTCGCGAATTCGGTTTCCATTGTGACGCTTGCAAGCGTTCTTTTTTTCCCTCAGCGTGTCGTGTTGCGGATTGATGGTCGCTGACCCTGATGATTGGAACCGAGTTGCAACAGGCGCGCGACGAGCAACCCGAAACGTGGCGCAAACGGCTGTTGACCGACCCCAAAACCATCGCCCAGCCTGTTCCGCAACTGGCCTGCGTACAAACCGACGGCGCTCGAGTGGAAAGGGGGACATTGTACTTTTTTGGGATCAAGGATGGTCGCGTGCAGCCCTTCAA
>JBGTFW010000324.1:0-19387 GCA_041747075.1 Pirellulaceae bacterium | reverse complement strand
GAACTGCCGCGACGGACGAAGTTGTCGATCACGAGCCAAGCCACGGCGGACCCGGGTATGTCGCCACCGTGTGTGTCCGTGACCACTGGGACGAGATGACAAGCGACGAGCGGGATTGGTGCGTGGATCGAGTCTGTCTAGAAGTCGAACGGACGGCAGATCACTGGAACCAGATGGCTCGGGTGCAGCGTTACGACGCGGCTGCCGACCGGCCATGCGCGTGCGTGACGTCCCTTCTCCTCGGAAAGGCGCTCTCGGAGGCACAGCGGGTCCGCGTCCGCCAGACGCTAGTCGCCGCCCTAACCCATGCAATCGACGAGGTCCGCTGGTACGCCGCGTGGGGCGTTGGCAAGAACTTGTGGGCGATCGATCGGGAATTGACACTGCGATGTGTCAACGCAATTGCGATGCAGGCGAGATTGGTGCAGCTAGCCGCCGACGAGGAACGCAGCAGACTCTTACGGGAAAAGGAATTCGCGGAATTCCACGCCGGCGGATGGGTTGATCGGGTCGAAGCCGCCGTGGCCGGCAATGTCCGCCAGCATTTCGTAGAAGATAACGGGATACCAGAAAACGCGCTACAGATGTTCGACCCGGCCGGGTGGTTCGGCGCGGAGGCAAACGGAGGAATCCTGGCGATCCTGGGGCCGGAGCCTAATGAGCCCGCAGCAATCGAGGCGTTCGGGCGACTCGGGCACACGATCGTCGCGTGGTGGAATGCGGATGACGACAGGCGTCGAGACCGAGATCACGAGCACCGCCTCGCGAGGAGCGACGAGACGGAATCGGCTCAAATGGATTTGCTTCAGAACTTCGTGCTGAGGACCACGAGTGCCGACGCCGCAACGATCGTCAGTCCCATCGTCGAGTCGGTCGATCGTCATCCCGACAAGGTGCATTGGTTTCTCCGCGGGATAATCCGGGTAGAGGATCGCCAGCCGAATACCGCGCAGTTCTGGTCGCTGTGGAAGCTCTTTGCAGAGAAGGTGCGGCGTGCCCCGTGGCTCACGAGCATCCACGAGGAAAACGCAAACGGCGAAGAGTTGATTTCGGCGATCTTTTTGGGCAATTCATGGAAGGAAGGAGTCCGACATTGGCGAAGTCTGGAGGGACATGCCGAGCTCGTACACGCCGTTTTCGAGGACTTGCCGGCGACATCGACAGTTCTGGACGACTACGTTCGCTTCCTCCACCATGTCGGCGAACAGTCACTTCCCGAGGCGTTCATCCGGATCATGAAGCGCTTCCAGCAGGGCAACCCCCGCCAGTTGCTCCAGAAGGGGAACACCGTCTTTTTGCTGGAGTTATTGCTCCGGCGCTACGTATATGCCAAGCCCCTAGAACTAAAGCGCCACCGTGACCTACGGGACGCTGTGCTTGGACTGCTTGATGTTCTCGTCGAATACGGCTCATCGGCCGCGTTCCGAATGCGCGACGATTTCGTCACGCCGTTGCAGATTCCTTAGTCGAGTTCTTCGAAAGGTGATGTAGTGGATTCGGTGCTGATCTGGATCGGGTTGAATCAATTCTGGCTGGGTTGCACAATGTTGGTAACTGCGGCAGTCATTTGGGCACAATCGCGTAAGGCCTCCGCGAGCAGGCTGAGGTTCCTGTTGAGATCAGCCGCCTGAGCTGCGCTCCAAGCCTGTGCGGCGATTTGCATCCTGACCGCAGGATCGGCCAGCTGGAGGTCCTTGCGGCAGCGCAGGCAGACGGGGATGTGCCACTCGGGCAGATTCGTCAGGGCGAGGCAGAGAATGCAGGAGCGGACCACGTCGGCCTCCAGGGGCAGGGGCTAACGAGCGGGACGGGAAGCAGAAACAAGCGCCAGAATCTCGGCGCGAAGTGGCTCGGGCAGGGCAGGCCAAGCGTCGATCACCCGTGCAAGGTCGGGATCCATTTCCGCCGTCCGTGCGCCGGGTGCGCCGGATTCTGCGTTGTCGTCACTCCCGATTGCGGTTTTGCCCGCATTTTCGGAGGGTGTTCGATTCCCATGCACTTCCGTTTTTGGCTTTGCGACGCATTGAACGGCCGTGGGCACTAGTTGCGGTTCAGGTCGGAGTTGCCTTGCGGCGAAAGATAATTGCGCTTGAGCAGCGACTCGGGGCCGGAGCGCGAGAGCAGCGGCGTGTCGGGACCGGACTTCGCCATCGCGCGCGTCCAGTCGAGCCGCAACGCCCACGCCGTTTCGGGATCGGCAAGAACGCCTTCTTCCCAGGTTTTCAAGGCCTCCTCGCGCTGGTCGGTGTGGAAAAGCGCCAGACCGCCGTAGTACAGCGCTTCCTGGTAATGCGGGAAACGCCGGTCCAGTCCCCCAACCAGCGCCTTGATGCCCTCATAGTTGCCAATCGTCCAGTAACGACGAACTTCCTGCATCTGGATGTCCATCTTCCGGTCCTCGTCGGTGACCATTTTGAAGGCGGCTTTCATTTCCGCCCATTCGCCTTGCTCTCGCGCAATCGCGCCGCGGAGGTAATACGCCTGAGAGGTTTTCAGTCCCTCAAGCTGCTCGATGCAATGATCGAACTGGCGCAGGTCGTAATAAACTTCGGCGCGCTGGATATCGTCGAGTGCTTGCTCGTCGGGCCGAAGTTCGCGATACGCGTCATTTTCATTAACGACTTTGGTGAGCGCCTCAAGCAGCGCGTCGCCTGTGCAAAACATGTCAATCTGACCCAACTCCTTGCCTTGCGGCGTAACCATCAACAGCGGCGAGGCCGGCATCACCGACGGAAACTGCAAATCGGGGCAAATGGAAATTGCGATCTGCGCCGCTTCCTCGTCATAGCGGCTTCCCCGCTTGTCCATATCAAACCCGTAAGCAACAAACCGCCGCGAGATCAACCGCGCGATCCGATTGTCGACCAGTGGTCCGGCGCGAAAAGCCTCCGTTGCCGGGCCGATGTCGTTGCCGTTTCGGCCGCCACGCAACGCGGAGGGAACGAGCAGGACGACTCTCCTTTCCCCCTCCCCGCGCGCCGTCGCCTCGTCCAGCGTGTCCGCGAATTCAAATCCAAGTGGAAACTGGTTGAGAGGATTTTGGGCCAGCGCGATCGCGGACGGGAAGATGCACGCGATCGTCGAAACGGCCCACACGCAGCCAGCGTACAGGCGGGGCAAGCCGCAACGGCGGCAATTTTGCGACTGAAAGAACGAAAGGGCAATCGGTGGAACAACGGTCATTTGAATTGGCCGAAAAATGGAGAGGGAGGTGTTGTATTCCGGCGGGAGCGCTGCGCCTTTCCTGAAAACGGGAAGGGCCGCGGCGGGACGGATTTGGGGAAGGACAATGACTCGTTATCCCAGCATTTCGCCAATAGTCAAATGGATTCGCCAAACGCCAGATAAATCATTGACCCGATCCGTCAAGCCACCTAGAATACCAGCGACATTGCAAGCTGGTTTTTTCCATTAAAACCGGCTGGTTTTCCGGTTATGGCGGATGTTCCACCCCCATGACGCAATTTGGTCCACTTCCACCGAAAATTCCCGATGAACGCAGACGATCAAAAGTTCGAGCAGACCATCCGAGGTGACGATTTTGATTTCGACTTTGACGAGGATTTCGAGTCGGAAGTCACTTCGGAATACAACGTTATGAATGCATTGCGGTTTGACCGCGAGGCGGGGACCGCCAGTTGCAATTTTGAACTCGACGAGGACGACGACGTCGTCGCGTAGGTGACGTCCACTTCGGCGCGGAAAATACAAGCCCGAAGCGCCAGCGAGTGAACGGTCAGCGGCGAGGTTCACTCGCTGGCGCTTCGGGCTTGTACTGGCGGGTTTTCACCCGGCGGGTCTTCACGCAGCTTTTCCAGCAGCTTCCTGTATTGTCGCTCGGTCAGGTTGGCCGCGCCCGCCAGCGCTGCCGCTTCCGGGACGGCGGCCCCCAGTCGAAGGAGCGGACCGATCCAGGTTTGCAACATTCGAAACTGCGCCTCGATGATGTTTGAAAAGGCCTGCGGGACCTTGTTGATAATCTCGATCGGAGGCTGGGCCGGGATCGATGCGGCGGGCGTCGGCTCACTGAACCTCGCGCTCGCCTCCATGAGTGAGCGAATCGCGCTGAGCGTCTCATTGAACCGGCTCAATTGATCGACGGCGTGTCCGATTTGGCGCAACGTCGCCGTTTCCAACACATTGCCGGAATCGCCTTCCGCCTCCGGAACGAGCCTCGCGATCCCCGCGTCGAGCGCGCCGCGAATGTCCTCACGTCCCTGGCTGAAGGTCGTCATGTGCGCGAGAATCCGCGAGACCTGATCGTCACCGGCGGCGGCACCGAGAAGCAAGTTGCGCTGGAAGGTCTTTCGAATAGCGTCCCAACGCTTTCGCTCGTCGTCGGAGAGAATCCCCAGCAGTTCACGGAACTTGAGCAGGTTCGCCTCGGCACCGGTCGCCAGCGTCTGGGCCTGGTTCTCGTAGTGCGAGACGATGAGCGTGTGCAACTCCTCGTCGTTCATGATCGGAACGACGCGCTCGGCCATTTTGTTCATGTCGCGGTACGAGCCTTGCAGTTTGAATGCGGGTTCGGTGCGATAGGCCTCGGCCTGGGCCGCCGATTCGATGTATTGCTTGTTGACGCGAAGCACGACATCGCGAATCGTGATGAGTTTCCGCATGATCGCGACGAACTCGTTGATCTCCTCGACGGAAAAGTTTCCCGAAATCGTCTGCTCAACCGCCGTCGGGTTCCCGGCAATCCGGATCACGGCAGGCACGTCGTCGCGGCCACGCGTATGGAGCGTCGCAAGCGTCGGGTTGGAGGTGAGGCTGTTTTCCAGGTAACTGAGTTCAAAGACCGCGCGCTGGTCGCCGATCACGTCGCCAAGGTTGTACGTATCGGCGCGATTGGCGAGCATGTCGGGAATCTGGAACTTTTCGCCACTTTCGGTGTACGGGTTCCCGGCCATCACCACGCAGACCTTGCGGCCGCGCAAGTCGTACGTTCTCGCGCGGCCACGGAAAACCCCCTCGATTCGCCGTGTGGCGTCGCACAGCGAGATGAACTTTTGGAGGAATTCCGGATGGCAGTGCTGGATGTCGTCAACGTAGATCATCACGTTGTCGCCCATCTCGAGCGCGAGGTTGAGCTTTTCCACTTCCTCTCGCGCGCTGGCGTTGGGCGCTTCGTCGGGATCGAGCGACGTGACCTGATGGCTGATCGCCGGGCCGTTGATCTTCATAAAGGTCAGTCCGAGTCGATTGGCGATGTATTCCATCAACGTCGTCTTGCCGTACCCCGGAGGTGAAATCAGCAGGAGCAGCCCCATCAGGTCGGTTCGTTTCCCTTCGCCCGCGACGCCGATCTGTTTGGCAAGGTTGTCGCCGACCAGTGGCAGGTAGACTTCGTTCACCAGCCGATTGCGAACGAACGAGGTGAGGACTCGCGGCCGGAACTCCTCAAGTCGCAATTCGCGTCGCCGCGCCTCGAGCAACCGTTTTTTTGCGTCCGTCAGGCCGTGAAAGTCCGGCACGACGCGATCGCAGTAGCGAGTCAGCCGTTGCTGGAATTCGATGAAATCAAGCTTGTATTTTCCACCGCGAACAAGAGGGTGGTCGCCCAGCATTTCCTCGATCGTCATTTCCGCGACACCGTCGATCGGCTGGCAGCGGGCCGACGATCCGCCGATAACGAGCGCGGCGGCTTCGTTGATCATTTCGTCCCGCGGATTCCGCTTGCGTTTCGAATCCGCGTAGCCAAGTACCCATTCATGGGCCAGTGCGAATCGGGCGGCGAGCGAAGGAATCGAACCGAGTAATTCTTCAAGGGGTTCCGCCTGTTTTTCACGCTTCAGCCGCTTCCACATCCCGTCGGCGAGTTCGATTGCCTCGCGATGCGCGTGTCGTTCGCCGGAGTTGACGTCGTCAAAGAGGAACGCGGCCGCTCCCGCTGAATCGGCTTCATTGCCGAATTCCTGGGACTGGCGGAGCGATTCGATTTCCGGCGTGATGCGACTGATAAATTTCTGTCGCCCCTCCGCATTGCCAAACAACTGGAGCGCTGTCCCCAGCGACCGGATCAGATCCTCAAGTTCCGCGTCGGTCCGGCGGTCGCGTCGGTCGCGCAGGCAGAGCGCGGCCAGCGCACGCGCATTCGCAGGGTATCGAAGCAGTCCCAGTTGCTGATTCAGGTGCAGCCAGGCAGCGAGAATCCGGGCGGCGTCGTGGTCGTGAACTCCCTTGACGTAGTTCTCGCCGTAGCGGGGCGACATGAATTTCTGAACGTCAGGAACCAGTTCCACGGCGGTTTTCCCGGCGAGTGACCCGGCAAGCTTCTTGTCACCAAGCATTTGCCAGACGAGATATTCACCCCGATAAACGGATTCGTTTTCGGAAACCAGCGACTGGTCCCACACGTGGCGAAAGCGTTCCAGTTCCCCCTCCCCGATCGGTTCGAAAAAATTCGTACCGGACAAGTGAAAGAAAAGGCGATCGTCGCGCGCGACCGTCGTCAACTCAAGCGGCTGGACGTTGACGGTGAACTGGTGAGGGCCCAGCCGGATCAGGTTCTGGCCCGCGACGAACAACTCGTTACGGTCGAGCAACTGTCGCGCGGCGTCTTCGCGGATTGTCTTCAGACGGCTCTGGATTTCGTCGACCTTGACGGTCTCGTCCATCCCGTCAAGCTGGCCGATGATGTCTCGGACCTTCTCGATCATCAGGTCGGCGGAAAAATAGCTGTTGATTTCGTCGAGCGACTTGAGGCCGGCGATCCGCGAGGCAATACCTTTCAGGATGCGGTCGGCGGCGGCGGCCAGCGCCGTGGCGCGGCGCCCCCTCGCCTCGACCAACTGGAGTTTTTTGGCGTCGAAGGCGGCGTGAATTTCCTCGCGTTTTTCCGCGAGCTGCACGATGTATTCGTCGAACTCGGCGAAGCGCCCTTCCAGCTCCTCAACCTGTACCATCAGCTTCGTCAGGTACTCGTCGCACCGCGCCGGGCTGTCGCACACGTCGAGCCAGTTGACGACCGCCTGGGCCAGCAGTTTGAGCCGCGAGCCGAATTCGGCGGCCCCTTCGACCGACATCAACGCCCTCGACCGGTTCTTCAGCTCGGCGCGGGTCCGGTTGACTCGCGCGTAGACGGCCGAAATGTCGTCAATAATTCTCGTGCGCTTCGTCGCATCGTCGATTTTCAGATTACTGACGATGTCGATGAGCATTTCCAGTTGGGCGGCACCGGCGGCGACCTGCCTGTCCAGTTCGCGCGCCTCGGCGACCGTTTGCAGCGATTCAATGGCCATTTGCTGGTCCTCCACCCGCTGAATGTACGGGTCAAGCGAATCGTCGCGGAGGAGAAACTCGATGCACTTTTCCGAATGGCGATCGGTTTCGTCGCGAACGTTCTTTTCCAGCCGATCGGAGAGACCTTGATCAGCGTACTTGAGGTCCCGCAGGGAGACGACGCGGCCCCGCACGGATCGCAGTGCGGCGAGCGATTCGACATACTGGTCGATCGTGCGATAAACGCCGCGCGCCGCCGCGGAAATCGTCTGCTGGACCTCGTCCGAGACGGCTTGTGACTGGCGGGCGGTGTTCTCGCGAATCCGCCGCACCTTGTCAAACTCGTCAACCGCCGCGACGGCCGTCTCGCGAATTCGCGCGATTGTCTCGCCCGGCGCGTACGCATCCTTGTGATTGATCCAGAACCACGAATCGAGCAGGTCCGTCGTCTTGTTGACCAGATCAAGGTACAGGTCGGTATACGGGTCCTCGCGGCCAATCAGGGTGATCACCTCATGGCACTCGGCCATCGCGCGAACAATGTCGCGATTACCGATCTTGTAAAGGTACGAGTCCGTGTTGCCGGCGACGGGCGCGTCGCTCGAAACGTAAGGCGTTTGCCAGACCTGGATGGCGTGATGTTTCCGCGGAGTCCCGTCCGACTTGAAATAGATCAGGTGGCCGTTGTCAAAGATCGACCAGCCATGACACTGAATCGGCGTTGCGACTTCCTGCTGGATCATGTTGTACGACAAGAGGGCGTACGTCCCGGAGTTCCGGCTGTAGAAGACGTACAGCCAGTCCTCTCCGTTGGGCGACGGAACGACTCGTTCAAAAAGCAGGTCGCTGACTTCGGTTGGAAAGGTCTTGTGCTCTCCCGTCTGCAGGTAAAAGCCGTTTGAAAAGATCATTCCGTGATCCCCGGGCAACCGGATGCACGCATGGGCGATCGCGTCGAGGCGGAGAACCGTATGGAGCTTTTCGTTGAAAATCAGGTAACGAAAGTTCTCTTCGCGAAAGGGACGCACCTTGATGAGGATCAGGTTGCCGACGATTGCGTAGAAAATCTCCGCGTCGTCGAGCGTCTGGTCGGGGTCGTCGACGGGTTCGCGAAAGATTCCCTGCCCGTCGTCGGTGTTATCCTCGATCTTGACGGTCAGGTCGCCACCGATGGTTTCGACAAAAACACGGTCTTCGATGGAAATATGCGGATGCAGGCCTCTTCGATGGAGATCGCGGTGGGTTCGCGTCCATTCGAAATCGTGCTGCGGCGGATAATGGACCTCGTGTTCGCTGCGATTGTCAACGTAGGCCAGTTCATTCCCGTCACGAAGCCACTTGAAAGCCTTGATGTCGGCGGCTTTCGCGCCGATGCGGAAAACCATATAGAGGTGCGGCCCGATGACCTGGAACTTGCTGAAGCGAGCCGCCTTGTAGTACTTGAAGAGCTGTCCGAAATCATGCTCGAAATTCCGGTCGGCCAACAGCGAACCGTCGGACTCGATGAATCCCTGCTCGGCGGTGCGAAAGGTGGCAAAAACGTCGTGAACCGTCGTTTCGCTTTTCAGTCCGATATTGACGTTAAAGCCAAAAAGAAACTGGCGGCCCACGGGAACGATGTCGCGGGGAACACAGTTGTTGGCCGTCGTGATGCGGTCCGTCGTAATCAGCTCGGTGGGAATTGAACCGAAAACTTCGCGCCGCTCGGCGTTCAGTTGTTGCAGTTTTGCCTGGAGTTGCGCGGCGTACTGTTCGAGTCTCCCGCGAATGATCTCGTACGTCCCGCGTTCCAGTCCTTCCGCGCCGCCGGAGTCCGCGCCCTCCGGCGACGCGGGCTTTGTGGTTTCGTCGACGGGATCACGAGCCATGGCGCGATTATTGCGAAGGTCAGTACGAAACGGTCAGTACGGGAATTCAGGACTTTGCGGACCTCGCGGCGAGGTTCAGTTTCGAGGTCTTCGCGTCGCCAAGCCCAAGCGACTTCGCGGCGTTGAGCAGGTTTTCGAGATGGCCGCGAATTCCCGCGTCGCTCGTCTGGCTCATCATGCTGCCGATCAGCGCCGCGATCGTCAGGTTCTTGACGTCGGCTGACGAGAGACCGAAGAGGTCGACGTAGTGCTGCAACTGCGACTTGAAATGTTCGGGGTCGCCGTTGAAGAATGTTTGGCGTGCGTCGTTGAGGACACGGCTTCCTTCAACGAGCCGGTCAACCTGTTTGCCCGCCGTGATCGACTTGACAATGCTGTTGAAGAACTCGTGGTCGCCGCCGACGATATCGATTTTGGCGGACTTGAGGGACTCGGCGACCATACGCGCCTGGGCTTCGGCGATGTGGCGCTGGACGTTGATGGCCTGCAGTTCAACTTCCTTGTCCTTGTTGAGTTTCAGCTTGAACTCCTCGTGCTCGCGTCCGACGCCGTCGAAGAGTTTCATCGCTTCGGCCTTTTGGGTGATCCCTCGCGCGTCGGCGGAGAATCGCAATTCGGTAACTTTCGCCTCGGCGGTCCCTTCCTTTTCGATGGCGACGGCGAGGGCTTCCTTTCCGCGTGCCTCGGCCTCGGCCTTTCGCTGGAGGACTTCCGCTTCACCCAGTCCGGTGGCAGCGGTTTCGGCCTGAGTCGCTTCGGCAAGCATTTTCTTGGCGGCCGTCTGTTTTTCGGCGGCGGTCCGCTCGGCCTCGGCGCGAATCACGATCGTTTCGGCCTCCAGTACAGTCGATTGCTTCTCGGCCTCGGCCGCCTTGACGTCGGCGACGAGTTTCTGCTGGGCCATTTCCTCGGCACCGGTGACGGCGACCTGCTTCTTTCGATCGGCGGCGGCGAATTCGCGCGTGTCCTTGATCTTTTCCTCTTCCTCGACGACCGCCCGTTCGACGATGACGCGCTCGCGAATCACGTCCTGGATATTTTTCTTTTCAACCTCGACGGCCTTTTCCTTGTCGATCTGGGCGAGCGTGACGACCCGCTCGCGGTCGGTAATTCCCAAACCGCGATCCTTTTCGACGCGCTCGGTTTCGACGGCGTCGGTCCGTTCCTTGTTCTTTGCGGCGACGATGATCGATCGCAGCTTGTTCTCCTCGGCGATGCCGATTTCCTCTTCGGAGGAAATCCGCGCGGTTTCGCTGCGACGCCGTTCCTGCTGCGCGACAATCTCGGCCTCGGCGCGCTGTCGCGACTGGATTTCGGAGATTTCGCGAAGTTGTTTCTCCTCGGCTTCCCGCTGCTGTTTTTCCAGTTCGAGAATCGTCTCGCGCGCCTCAACGTCCTGTTTCTTGATCGTCTTTTCCTTTTCGCGGCGAATATAGTTGGCGCGTACCTGTTCCTGCGCCGTCAGGTCGGTAATTTTCTTGATCCCTTCGGCGTCCAGCACATTGTCCGGATTGAGTTTGCTCAGCGGCGTTTGTTCGAGGTAGTCGATCGCCGCGTCGTCGAGGACGTACCCGTTAAGGTCCGTGCCGATGGCGCGAAGTATTTCCTCGCGAAAACGATTGCGCTCGGTGTACAAATCGACGAAGTCAAATTGCTTGCCGACGGTCTTGAGGGCTTCCGAGAACTTCGGCTCGAACAATGTGATGAGCGCCGCCTGGTCCGACGCGCGGTTACAGCCAAGAAAACCGCCGACCTTGGCGACGTCCGCCTTGTCCTTGTTGACGCGAACGAAATACGCGACGCGAATGTCGGCGCGGAGGTTGTCCTTGCACACCAGGCCGTCCTCGCCCGTCCGGTCGATCTCGATCCGCTTGACCGAGATGTCCATGTACTCGGCCTTGTGCAGAATCGGAATGACGAACATTCCGGAGAAGTCGACTCCCGTCCCGCCGATTCCGTTTCGCACGATCGCGGTTCCCTGGGGAACCTTGCGGTAGCAGCGGACGATGAGAACGAAGACACCGACAAAAATCACGATGGCGATCGTGATGATCACGGCGGTCAGGTTCCCGGCAAAGCTCGACTGGGCCAACAGGGAGAGGAAATTCATGCGGGTTTCTCCGGTTTCGCGGGGGCAACGAAGTATGCGTCGATGGTCGGGTGCAAGCGAAGGATTCTGACGGCTTGATGCTTGTCCAGTCTCTGTCCGTTTTCTGTTCGCGCGTTGACGACGATCGGTGGGCCGTCGTTTTCAATAACCACTTGTCCGAACTCGCCATCCAGCCACGTGGTTGACACCAGTCCCCGCGCTCCGATGATTCGGGACTCCGCCTTTTTCATCATCGAGCGAAAGAGCGGGGTCATGGGCATGATGACAATTTTCGTCAGTAACAGGCTGATGAGGATTTCAGGTATGAGGAAATACGCCGAGACCAGCCAGCTCCAGTCAGGGTTGAAAAAATGATTGCTGACGAGGGTCGCGGCCCAGAAAAATAGCACGAAAAACGACGCGAAGATCATGACCGGCACTTCGCCAAGATGAAAAAACGTCAGCACATCCGCTACAATCCCACCTCCGTGGCCGCTCCCGTCGATCCCCGCGTCGGCGTCGACGTCAATCTCCGCGTCGAAATCCATGCCGAGGTCAAAGAGGTCCATCCCCACCACGCCGCTGATCATCATGAGCCAATAGAGCAGGACCAGACCCATGAGAACCGTGGCCGGCAAGTTCGCGGGCTGGATGCATTCGAGAAAGAACTCGCCCATCGATGGACTCCGGAAAATTCCGTGACATTGTTTGGCGAACTGACCGCGCGATTGGCGGGCGGTCCGCGTGGCGGATTGGACCGCCGGAAAAATTCTGCCACATTTTGCATCGCTATTCGAGAGCCGCCCGGTTTTATTGGACTTATTTGGTCGTCATAATGCGAAATGCCGGTGTTTGGCGATCAAAAAACGGCGGCACTTGCGTCGCCCGGCATGAGTTTTCACGTTCATGGGAGATAGTGATGAAGCGATACCAAACGGCTGACGAGTTTTTCAAAAACGAGACGCAATGGAAATCCGAGCTTGCCAAATTGCGAAAGGTTCTTCTTGCGATGCCGCTTGAGGAAACGGTGAAGTGGGGAGGGCCGGTCTACACCGTCGACGGCAAGAACGTCGTCGGCGTCGCCGGGTTCAAGGACTGGGTCGCGCTGTGGTTCTTTCAGGGTGGCCTGCTGAAGGACCCCGACGGAGTTTTTGTGAATGCCCAGTCGGGAACGACGAAGGCGATGCGACAGTGGCGCTTCACTGACGGCAAGCAAATTCGCGTCGCACCGATCAAGGCGTACGTCAAGGAGGCCATTGAGCTTGCTCGCGCGGGAAAGAGCATCAAACCCGACCGCGACAAGCCCGTGGTGGTGCCGCCGGAACTGACAAACGCGCTCGCAAAAAACAAAAAGGCGCGGATGGCTTTTGAAAAAATGTCAAAGGGTTGCCGCCGCGAATACGCCGAGTACATCGCGAGCGCCAAACAGAACGAGACGAAGCAGCGCCGCCTCGGAAAAATCCTTCCCATGATCGCCGGTGGCGGAGGACTGAACGACAAGTATCGTTGATTCAATTTTTCTTTTCGGGCAGCGATTTACTTTCCATCGCGCGGGAAACCGATCCAAACAGCAAGATGGCGACCACCAGCGGCACGAGGGTGACCAGCAACGTCAGGATAATGCCCGTGACGCGGCTTCCCGGTTCCGCGCCGACAATGTCACGCCAGCGAAAAAACGCTGACCACAGGTTGGCACCCGCCCACACCGTCAACCCGGCGGCCAGCACCAGCCGCGGCCACGGACTGGCGATCGGTCGCTGTAGTCGGCGGGAACGATTTTTCATCACGTGAATTGTCCCCCGATTGGTCCCGCAACGCGGTCGCGGTCGCAAAATACCGGAAATTGGTTATAAATACTCGGCGATGCGGCGGGCCCGTTATCCGAATTACTGGGACCTGTTGCCCGCGCCAAATACAATACAAGTTGACAGCCCCGCGCACAACCGCGAGCGCGGCGAACCCACTGGAGAACCTATGAGTACAAGCACCAACGAAACGGGCATGAAGGCGTCAACGATCGATGCGTTGCGGCTCGTCGACGTCGACTACGTGCAGTTTTACGTCGGGAATGCAAAACAGTCGGCTTATTTCTACGCTCAGTGTTTCGGTTTCGAGATCGAGCAGGTTTCTGATCTGACGACAGGAAACCGGCAAGCGGCTTCGTATCTGCTGACGCAAGGCAACATCCGGTTCCTCCTTACGTCACCGCTGACGCCCGATCATCCGATCAACGAGGAAATCCGGCTTTACGGCGACGGCATCAAGGATATCGCCTTTACGGTTGACGACGCAACGGTTGCGTGGGAACAGGCGATTCGCAACGGGGCCGAAAGCGCCAGCGAACCGGTCGAGATGACTGACGAACGCGGGACGGTTGTCCGGGCGGGCGTGAAGACGTTTGGCCGTGTCGTTCACTCCTTTGTCTCGCGCAATGCTGCTTACGATCTGGAGAAGATCAAGAAGGAACGGGCGGAGTTCATGCCGGGATTCCGAAAGACGGATGGACTCGCGATCAACGAATACAATCGCCGCAATCCGGTGGGACTTTTTTACGTCGATCATTGCGTGGGCAACGTCGAACAGGGCAAGATGAACGAGTGGGTTGCATGGTACGAGGAGGTGCTCGGTTTTCGGTTGTTCAAGCATTTTGACGACAAGGATATTTCCACCGAGTTTTCGGCGTTGATGAGCAAGGTCATGGACTCAGGCCGCGAGCTGATCAAGATTCCGATCAACGAACCCGCCGAAGGGAAGCGAAAAAGCCAGATCGAGGAATATCTCGATTGGCACAACGACACGCCGGGAATCCAGCACCTGGCCCTGTTGACGAGGAATGAGTTGAACAGCGTCAGCCGCCTTCGCGAACGCGGCGTCGATTTCCTCGACATTCCCGAGTCGTATTACGACAAGGTGTGGGAGCGCGTTGGTGAGATCGACGAAAACACCGAAAAGGTCCGGGATCTCCGGCTCCTTGTCGATCGCGACGACAAGGGTTACCTGCTGCAGATTTTTACCAAGCCACTTCAGGATCGCCCGACCCTGTTTTTCGAGATCATTTGTCGCCGGGGAAGCGAATCGTTCGGAAAGGGAAACTTCATGGCGCTTTTTGAATCGCTCGAACTCGAACAGGAACGGCGCGGAAACCTTTAACAAATGGACAAGAAGAGCAAGAAACGGCTGGAAGTCCTTCGCAAGCGCGAGGAAAAATTGCGAACCCAGCTTGTCGGCGCCCGGAGTCAGATGGACGACCCCGCCGAGGTCCAGTCGCTTGAAAAGGAATTCGCCGACGTCCAGGCGGAAATCGAGCGGCTGAAGGAATCCTGACGAGAACGCTGATGAATTCCTGATCGACGTGCCTCTAAATTTACTTCCGACCGCGCCGGAGGATGGGCTTCAACTCGTCCACAAAGTCATTGATGTCGGTGAATTGCCGGTAGACGCTGGCGAATCGGATATAGGCGACCTCGTCGAGTTCAATCAGGTAGTTCATGACGAGTCGGCCCAGCTCCTGACTGTCGATCTCTCCCTCGTATTGCGAGTAAACTTCCTGCTCGATTCGCGAGACGAGATCGTCGATGCGGTCGGCTCCGATCGGGCGTTTCCAGCAGGCGCGTTCCAGCCCCTGACGAAGCTTCTCGGGTTGAAATGGATGGCGTTCGCGGTTTTTCTTCACGACCTTGATGTCGACTTCGGCGACGCGCTCATACGTCGTGAAGCGGCGGTGGCATTCGAGGCACGCGCGGCGACGGCGTATCGTCACTCCGTCCTCGCCGCTCCGCGAGTCAATCACCTTGTCGTTGTCGAGTCCGCAAAACGGGCACTTCATGGGAATCACGGGGTCGGCATCAAACGAGTCAATTCGCAAACAAACTATCCTCGAAACGCCTCTCTGGCAAGCAACAAAATCCGTGAAGAGCTTTATTTGACCCGCCGGCTCGTGTATCCTTTCCTTGACGACCCCGTCAAAGCGGTTCTCTGTTTCAGCGAAAGTGAGCCAACAACGTGTCCCAACCTGGAGATCGACCCATTGATCGTTTGAAAAAACGAGCGGATACGGACAATGAATCCGACCTGGACGAACCAGAAGAAGCGCTCTGGTCAGGAACTTTTTCGGCGCTTTCCATGATCGGTGCATGGATCGCCGCCGGTCTGCTGACGGTGGTCCTTCTCGGAGGGCTGGGTTTTTCTCCGTGGCGCGACGAGCAAACGGTTTGGTGGATCGCGGGGGCAATCCTCGCGGCCCTCTGGGTCTGGCTGATCGGCACGCTCCTTTATCGCAAGTTCAGCCGCCACTACGATTTGACGACCCAGCGGCTCAAGCACCGCAAGGGCATCCTCTTTCGCAAGATGAATCGCATCGAGTTGATTGACATCGACGACGTGATGTACGAGCAAGGCCCGATCCAGGCAATGTTGGGCGTGGGGACGATCACGCTCAAGACGACCGACACGAGCGATCCGGACTTTGACATGATCGGGATTGCGGACGTCAAGCACATTTCCGAATTGATCGATGACGCACGGCGCAAGGAGCGACGACTTCGCGGCCTGCACATCGAAACGATTTGATGACTCATGGCCTTTGTGTCGCTGCCTTGTGGCTCTTCATCGCCCGTCATACGAAGAAGGCGCAAGGTTTCAAACGAGCGGCGGGTCCGGTCCGTTCAGCCTCATCCGTTTGATTTCTTGCCCTGTTTTACCTTCGGTGTCTGGGGTGAGTTGCCCTGTCCGCCTTTCCCGCCGTCGGCTTTTTCCATGTCGCCGGTCGCCTGGTCGGCGAGCATTTCCTCCATCAGCGCGTCGAGGGGAGGGTGCTCGCGGTGCGCCGTCACCTCGTTTTGAAAGGCCATTGCGAGTGCGAGGAGCCGGTCGTCGTCGTTGAGCCGTCCGGTGATGAGGGTGGAAACCGGGATGCGGCGTCCATCGGCTTCGCGAAACGATTGCGGCACGACGACCGATGGGTGCCCCGTCAGGTTCGTGATGAGCAAGTCGTTGCAGTTCACCAGAAAGTCCACCGTTTCCATTAGTTCCTCCATCCGGAACTGGAGCTGTCTCCGCCGGCGCAACAATCGCAGGTAATCGATGGCGGAGATGAACTGGGCGGCGCGAAACGTGCCCGGCCAGGTGTTCCAGCCCCCGGTTTGACGCGCGCGGAGCATATCGTCGAAGACCGACGCCGCCTCGATGTCGATGATATCGGCAAGAGTCCACTGATTCTGTTCAGGAGGCAATTCGATCTCGACAAGTTGACAACCCATTCGCTTGAGGATTTCCAGGTCCTCGCGCGGCGGTTCCGTCTCCGATTTCCCCGCGCCGTTGCCGTCCGAATTGGACTTTTCGTTGTCGCGGCGCCGCGCGGGAGGTTTCATATAGCCGACTCGCAGGCTGGCAAAATCCAGCTTCACCGGCCACGTAAATGGGCGATCGGCGACGGTCGGGTCGACGCCATCCGCGCCGTGGATTGCTGCGAAGACCAGTGCGGCATCTTCCACCGAGCGAGTGATCGGACCGATCTTGTCCATCGACCAGGAAAGGGGCATACAGCCCGCTCGGCTGACGCGGCCAAACGTTGGACGAAAGCCGTTGGCGCCACAGCGGCGCGACGGGGAAACGATGCTCCCCAACGTTTCACTTCCGAGTGAAAAACCGACCAGACCGGCGACGGTGGCCGAAGCGCTCCCCGCCGACGAGCCGCTCGAGCCGAGCTTGTAGTTCCACGGACTCCGCGTCATACCGCGAAACCACTGGTCCCCCATCGCAATCGCTCCGAGCGAGAGTTTCGCGACAAGCACCGCGCCAGCTTCTTCCAGTCGCGTGAAGACAGTCGCCGCACTGTCGATCTCGCGGTTTTCAAACTGGGGAATTCCCCACGTCGTCGGATAGCCAGGCACGGCGATCAGGTCCTTCGCGCCCCACGGAATGCCATGGAGCGGACCGCGATACTTGCCCGACCCGATTTCCTCGTCGGCCCGCGCCGCCTGGCTGAGCG
Source organism: Pirellulaceae bacterium (assembly GCA_041747075.1). Classification (GTDB taxonomy): domain Bacteria; phylum Planctomycetota; class Planctomycetia; order Pirellulales; family Pirellulaceae; genus CAJQPP01. Next base: position 2,220 of record JBGTFW010000324.1, on the reverse strand, counting down.
CCAGTTCCTCGGTGATCGTCACAACGCAATTGAGGAGCGGGTTGTATTTCTTCAGTCGTTCCAGATAGATACGGGTCAGTTCCGCTGACGAGACCTGTCGCGTGCGAACGAGAAAGGCCAGCCGCGTTACAGGCAGCCATGCAAGCTCCTCGTCGCTGGCCGGTCGTGTGAAGTCGCCGGGCGAATCGGAAATTGCCGCGGCGCGTTGAATTTCAACCGGACCCGCGATCGGTCCCGACAATGGCTGAAAGTGCATTGCCGGAAGATCACCAAACTCGAGCCGCTGGTTGCGCAGCTCGCGCCAGTTGGCGGCTGAGCGGTTGACGCTTGCCGCAATCTCTTCGCGTTCCTCGTCGGTGAATTCCGTACCGGTCATCCATTCGGCGTTCTTCACCATCTCGGCGGTCAGTTTTGGCGACTCGACCTGGTTCTCCGTTTCCTGAACCAGTCCGGCCAGTGCTTCGTGAAAAACGGAAGTGCCCAGTCCTGTAGCGGAGATCGTCGCGAGTAGTTGTCGGCGGTTCAACACGGGATGCCTCGTTTGTAAATGCAACGATATCGAAACGCCCCAATTGTAACTGGTTGAAAATCCGCGCGCGGCGGGTAAAATCCAGCCCTGGCCGGCGACCCGATCGTCGATCGATGCCTGATTCAGAAAACGGGGAGTTCACTTTGGCGGAACAACCAGCGATTGTCGAATTTACGGAGTTCGATCGGGAGCGTGTCGTGGAAGACAGGTCCGCGATCGAACGGTCCATTCCCCAGCGGTTTGAGATGGCGCAGCTTGACGGCATCCTTTTCGTCGACGAGAAGGGGATGCGGGCCGTTGGCTTCAAGGACACGGGACCCGATGAATTCTGGGTTCGCGGGCACATGCCGGAATTTGCGTTAATGCCTGGCGTGATCATGTGCGAGACGGCGGCCCAGTTGATCGCCTGGATGGCGGCCAGGTTCGACTGTTCCGACCGCGGCATCATGGCCTTTGGCGGGCTGAACAACGTGCGTTTTCGAAACGTCGTCTTGCCCGGTGACCGGCTGGTGGTGATGGCGAAGGTCCGTCGCTTGCGGCGCAACACGATGGTCATTTGCGATTTTCAGGGCTACGTCGAAAAAAAGCTGGTCGTCGACGGCGAGATCAAGGGCGTAGTTATTGAGCCGGGGAGCAGTGCGTAACTGGAGGGATTGTCGCTTCATCCGGTCGGGCAACCGAGGACATCGCGCCACAGGCAACCGGCCCACGACCAGCCGACGCCGAATCCCAGCAGCATCGAACGCAATTCGGACGTCAACGCGCCCTCGTCGCGCAATTGCCGGATCAGGATCGGCAGCGTGCATGAAACCGTGTTACCAACTTCCTCCAGCCGAATTGGCAGGCGCGTCGAATCGACGCCGATCCGCTGCTGCAGCATTTCCAGCAACTTCAGTGTTGCCTGATGAAACAGGAACAAGTCGATTTGATTGAGTTGCAACCCTGCCCTTTCCAGAATCTGATCGATCACAACGGGGATTGCCGTCACGGTGAAACTTACGAGGCTCGGACCGTCCATGTACAAGTTGCTTTTCCAGCGGTGTCGATGGCGCGGCTGGATCGCGTCGGATTCGGGACGAAAGCCCCCCCGGTTTGCGATCAATGTATTAGCGCCCGAACCATCCGTTCCAAAAACGAACGTCGTGAGGGAAGGCTCGTCATGGGCCTCGATCAGGGTCGCCGCCGCGGCGTCGCCAAAAATCGTGCGGAGACTCCGGTCGCCCGCGTCGATCAATCGCGAATAGGTCTCGGCGGTGATCAGCAAGACGCGGCGAACTTCACCCGTCCGAATCAGTCCATCCGCCAGTGACAAACCGTAGACGAAACCTGAACAGCCGAGATTGAAATCGATAGCGCCAATCGCGGTGCGGAGGCCCAATCGATCCTGGATGAGGCAGGCGGTCGTGGGAAGAAAATAGTCGGGCGTTTGCGTACACAACAACAGATAGTCGATCGAATCGCGGTCGACGCCGTGTTCCGCAAAGAGTTTTTCAGCGGCGCGCACCGCGAGGTCCGACGAACACTCGCCGGGCGCGGCAACGTAGCGGCGGTAAATCCCCGTTTTGGCGCTGATCGATGCCATGTTCCAGTCGGGGTGTTCGCGCTGCAAGTCCTCGTTGGTCTCAACGGTCTCGGGAAAGCACAGGGAAACGGGGCCGACGGCAGCGTACTTCACTTTTTTGTTTCCGGGA
>JBGTFW010000323.1:0-17484 GCA_041747075.1 Pirellulaceae bacterium | reverse complement strand
CGACGTCGATGCGGCAACTTGCCGCGGCCGAATCGGGACTGAACGGTGCCCTCGGCCGACTGCTGATGATCGCCGAATCTTACCCGGACCTCAAAGCGAACCAGAACATGCTGTCGTTGCAAGAGGAGTTGACCTCGACCGAGAACAAGGTCGCCTATTCGCGGCAGGGGTACAATGATGCCGTGACGGCCTACAACACGCAGCGAGAAACCTTTCCCGCCGTCCTGTTCGCCGGAATGCTGGGTTTCCGTGAAGCCGAACTGCTTGAAATCGAGAGTCCCGAAGAGCGCGTTGCGCCCAAGGTTGCGTTCTAGCAAGCTCGGTTGCCCTGGTTACCACCTGTTCATTCAGGTATGTGACAGGCATGGGATATGTCTCGCTGTTTTTTAAATTCATGAAAACTCCAGATTGTTCTTGAGTCGATTCCCGGGAGAGCCTGACCACCGTGGATTTTTTCGCAAGCCAGGAACTCGCGCGCCGCAATACGCGGTGGCTGATCGTCTGGTTCATCGTCGCGCTCGTCTGCATGGTCGCCGCCATCTACGCGGTGATCATGGCCGTTTCGGTCTTCAACGAACCGGCCCGTGAAGCGGGTTTCGACGTCGTGTGGTTCGATCCGATCGTACTTGCCGTCGTGGCGGCCAGTGTCGTCTCGGTCGTCGGATGCGGAAGCCTTTACAAGATCGCGGCGCTCCGCGGCGGCGGTGAATCGGTGGCCGCGATGCTCGGCGGTCGGCGGCTCCCTCCCGGTTCGGGCGATCTGGCCGAAAAAAAAATACTCAACGTCGTCGAGGAAATGGCGCTCGCCGCCGGGACGCCTGTCCCCCCGGTCTATGTGCTCGACAACGAGCAGGGAATCAATGCCTTTGCCGCCGGATCCACGATCGACGACGCCGTGATTGGCGTCAATCGCGGGACAATCGAACAACTCAGCCGCGACGAACTGCAAGGGGTCATCGCTCACGAGTTCAGCCACATCCTCAATGGCGACATGCGGATGAGCATCCGGATGATCGGTATTCTTCATGGAATCCAGTTGCTTGCGCTGATTGGCTATTACGTCCTGCGCGGCAGCGCCTGGAGCGGACGCCGTTCCAGCAACGACAACAAGGGGGGAGGCGCCATCATCCTCGTCGCCGTCGCCGTCATCGTGATTGGCTGGATCGGATTGTTCTTTGCCCGGATCATCAAGGCTTCCGTCTCGCGCCAGCGCGAATACCTGGCCGACGCCTCGGCAGTTCAGTTCACGCGCAATCCGGACGGGATCGCCGGCGCGCTCAAAATGATTGGTGCCAGCACGGCCGGGTCCGAGGTCAAGGCGTCCCATGCCGAGGAAGCGAGCCATATGTTCTTTGCAAGCATGTTCTCGGACTCGTTCGCCGATATTTTCGCCACGCACCCTCCCCTGGTGAAGCGAATCCAGAAGATCGATCCGCGATTCGACGGAGATTTTGCCGAGTACCGGCGGATTCGCGAACGGCGAATCGAGCGGCGCGAGGATCAAGCCACGCCTCCTCGCGAACCTGCGAAGTTTCCGCAATTCGGCGGACGCAGCGGCATGTTCCCCGGAATGCTCGGCGATCGTTTTCCAATCGATCCGGCCATTCTCATTGCCGGAATCGGATTGCCCGACAACGACGATATCGAATACTCGGAACTGCTTGTCAAGCGGATTCCCGACGAACTCGCCGAAGCGGCGCGCGACGTCTTTAACGCGCGGAGCGTCGTCTTTGCTTCCCTCATCAACACGAACCCGCAAGTCCGCGAGGCCCAGTTGCAATCGGTCGCCACCAACGAAGGTTCACCCACGTTGCGCGACACGGTGCGGTTTCTCCCGCTGATCGACGAACTTGAGCCGCGTTTGCGACTGCCTCTCTTCGAAATCCTCCAGGGGACACTGACGGCCATGTCCCCCGAACAGTACACGTCGTTCCGCCAAAGCGTCGATGCACTGATCGACGCTGACGAGCGAGTCGACTTGTTCGAGTTTTTCCTGCGGCATCACTTGATCGTCCATCTCGACCGGCGATTTGGACGAATTCCGCCGCCGCGCGTGCGGTACAAGACGCTCGAATCACTGCGTGACGACATCTGTCAACTGCTTGCGATGTTGGTGCGGGTCGGGCACGAAGAGACCGGTCCGGCGCGAGAAGCCTTTGTTTCCGGGACCGCCGTCATGGGCGTCGATTGGGCGGGCGAATCCGTTCGTATCGACGGGGAGTTCAGTCTGCGCGGCTTGGCGACGGCTCTTGAGCGATTGGTTGGCGCCGCGCCGCGGATCAAGAAGCTGGTCCTGACGGCTGCCGCGACGGCAATTACACACGACGGACAGGTGACGGTCGAGGAAGCGGAGTTGTTCCGCGCCCTTTCGGAATCGCTCGATTGCCCCGTCCCGCCCGTTGTGGCGACGATCAACCGTCAGTAATGCTGTACAATCCACGCGGGACGGCGCGCATGCCAGGCAAACGTCCATGGCACGGCGCTTTCGCGTAAACAAACACGAGAAAAGCGAGGTGAATGATGGCCGTTGCAATTTCCGCCGCAGTAGGCGCGAAGAACAGTACTGGCACCGAGGCACCGAACAAACCCGCGGATGTGACCGCGATCCAGCGGTTACTGCTCGCCGTCCGGGCCGAGCCAGAAGTGGTTGCCAACGGCAAGTGTGACGATCGAATGATCGAGGCCATTCGGGCCTTTCAGGTTTTGTTCGGCGGCACGCCCGACGGGCGAATCGATCCGGGCGGTCGCCGGGGCAGCACGCTCTATCACCTGAATCGAATTGCCAGTCCGCTTGCGCTGAAACCGATTGCGCGCATCGGTATCGAACAGGGGGCCTTCCAGATTCGTCTCGATGGAGAGCCGTTGCCCGACTACTGGCAACTCTGGCTGGCCTTTGCCAACAACCCCGCGGCGAAAATGCACGTGGAACCCGTTGGCAATTCCCGCGACCTCATCACCCGCGACAATCTGCCGACCCTCATGTTCCTTGTCGACAAGGCAAAGGCCTGGGGGAAAACGGCGATGCTGCGGCTTTTTGTAACGCGTGGAATGCATACCGTGAGTGAATCGGCCGGTGCCGCGATGGCCTGTCCCGTCAAACCGTACTGCGGAACGCTCCAGCCCGATCGAATTGGCGCCGAGCCGGGCCTGGTTTATTCGGGCGTTCTCGACGGACGCTTCTTTCATTTCCCGGCTATTGGAGGGAACTATTATTTTTCCTATGGAGGTAAACTGGAAAACGACGACGCGCGGCGAGGACTGAACTGCATCACCTATGTCGGTGCCGTCTACGGAGTCCCGGCATCGACGGGTGCCCTCTCCGGCTACGGGACCCAGTTGGCGGACTACCTCGGTGCCTCGAAATGCGATATGGAAGGGAAAAAGGAAGCGGACATCAAGAAGTTTTTTGCGGAACACACGACCGGGAACTACATCATGTGGAAGTCCACCCACGTCGTTCTGGTTTCCGACGGGACCGTGTACGAGTTTTCCGAAGGCGTCGGTGGTTTCCGCAGCATGAGCGTCGACCAATGGCCTTTCGGAAAGTCGACATTCTGGATCCGGAAAGTTGACAAGGCATTCGGTTCCATGGAACCCGGATTCACGCAGGTCAGGGCAACATCGCCGACCGCCACGCCACCGAACAACGCCGCGTCCCCCCCGCTGCGACCCGTGCTGAAATAGCCCGTTCAACGGTGCGTCGGTTGACCGGGACGATCTCCAACGCGGCGGGATGCGGGGATTGGAATTTGTGAAGCGGTCTATTTGCTGATAACGAAACTCTCCGCGATGTTCCGCAGCGGGATATTCCGCCATGACGTCGCGAACTTTTGCGGACCGGAGCGCGTCTGTTCGGATGAATGCGCAGGCCAGGCGCTGATGCCGCATCTTGTCCCGTGGGTGTGACGGACGCATGGCTGGCTTCGAACCAGCCGGACGGGGTTCGATTCCTCGACGGGGTATCCATTTGTCATTTGTCAATTGCCACCGTACAGACCCGCGTTTTCGATGTAAGCCTCGACGGCGGCGGGGACTCGGTAGCGAATGCTCAAGTGCTGGCGGACGCATTCCCGGAGTTCGGTGCTGCTGATCTCGATCCAGGGAAATTCAAAGGCGCGGGCGCGGATCGCCGCCAGCCGTTCAACGCTCACGTACGGAGCCAGCGCTTCCAAGCCGGTGCTCGACCCGCGCCGCGCCGCCACCAGCGGCAACGCAAGTTCACAAATCCGTTCGGGACTGCGCCATTTGCCGAACTGTTCCAGCGAGTCGGCACCCATGAGCAGAAACCATTCCGCGTCCGCGTTTTTGCGCGCAAGCTGCTCAAGCGTATCGACTGTATAGCTGATCCCTTCCCGTTCCAGTTCGATCACCGAGACTTCGAAATGCGGATTTCCCGCCGTCGCCAGATCGAGCATTTCGCGCCGCTGGCGTCCGCTGGCGACCGGCCCGTGAGGTTTTAGCGGCGATTGTGCCGCCGGAATGAAAACGACCTTTTCCAGCCCGACCGAACCGCGCGCCGTCTCGGCGAGGATCAGGTGTCCAAGGTGGGGCGGATCAAAGGAACCGCCGAAAATACCGATTCGCATCGTGGGGAATCCGTCAGGAAGTGTGCGTGCTTGAGGCCGCCGGGCCTTGATCTTAACCTTTACTTTAAATGCGATGGCCTCGGGGTCTGTGCGAAGGCCTTCCAGGGCCGTCGCAGCGCCGGGATGTGCATCACGGCCGTGTCGCGTTGTCGGACAAACGGCCTTGGAAGGCCGTACGGTTTCGGGGGAAATGAGCTTCGATTGACCAGCCTTGTCCCGTTCGGCCCTAACATTTGAGCATGGACGAGCAACAATCCCTCTTCGACACGGCACCCGCTCCGTGGGTGCTTGACGACGCCGCCGATTGGCTGGCGGCGCGGGTCGTCTTTGCGCAAACGCCGTTCGGCCCGTACGACTATTTGATACCTGGGGACTTGCGCGGCCGCTTGCAGCCCGGACAGCGCGTCGCCGTCCCGCTGGGGCGTGGCAACCGGCGATTGATCGGCTGGTGCATCGAGGTCATTTCGCCGCGCGGCGAGCGTGCCGCGACCGTAAGGCCGGATCGACTGAAGCCCGTCGAACAAATCACTGACGAGCAACCGCTTGCCACGGCGGGCCTGCTCGAGCTGGGCCAGTGGATCAGCCAGCGGTGGCATTGCCCGCTGGGGGTCACTCTGGAGACGATTGTGCCGGTCGCGGTGCGTGACTTTTCCAACACGCGCGAAACGGTCTTTCTGGAAAGTGATCCGGAAGTCACCGCACGACTTGATCAGCTCAAGCTCTCACCGGTTCAGCGCCGTGCGCTGGAGCACTTGCGCGACAGTCCGGAATCACTGACGGCGGCCGAACTGGCGAACGCGGTTGGCTGTTCCGCCGGTCCGGTAATGGCACTTCGCAAGAAAGGCCTCGTCCGCCAGACGACTGCGCGAGTCGAGCAGCGAAGTCACGAACTGGCGCCGTCCTCGAGTCAGGAAGATCACAGGCTCAACGCCGATCAGTCCGCGGCGCTTCAAACGATTGTCGAATCGTTGCGGAAAAACCGGCAGGAGACGATTCTGTTGCACGGAGTCACGGGAAGCGGCAAGACGGAAGTTTACATTCGCGCCATCCAGCAAGTGATCGAGTTTGGCCGTGCGTCGATCGTTCTGGTTCCCGAAATCAGTCTTACTCCCCAGACACGGCGTCGCTTTTGCGAACGTTTCGAGCGCGTCGCGGTCCTTCACAGCAATCTGACCGCGGCCGAGCGGGCATGGCACTGGCGACAGATCGCTTCGGGAAGCGTGCAGGTCGTGATCGGAGCGCGGAGCGCTGTCTTCGCTCCGGTTCCGCATCTCGGGATGATTGTGCTCGACGAAGAGCACGACGGATCATTCAAGCAGGACTCGGCGCCTCGCTACCATGCACGTGACGTAGCCCGGGAGCGGAGTCGCCGCGAGGGCGTCCCGCTGATACTTGGTTCCGCGACGCCATCACTTGAGAGCTGGCGACTGGCCCATGAACAACAATCGACGATCGTGGAATTGCCCCGGCGGATTATGAACTTGCCGTTGCCGATCGTCACGACCATCGATCTGCGAGGGGAGTTTGCCAGTCGCCGCAGCCGTGGTGCGATCAGTCGCCCGTTGCACGCAGCGATGCACGAGGCGCTGCTCGACGGCGGCCAGGTAATCCTCTTGCTCAATCGACGCGGATTCTCGACGACGGTTCAGTGCCGCGCCTGCGGCAAGGCCCGTTATTGTCCGGACTGCGCGATCGCGATGACGCATCACAAGGACCGCAAGCAGATCGTCTGTCACTACTGCGATCACCGCGAGCCGGAACCGGTTGTCTGTTCCGAGTGCGGTGCCGCGCGGCTCGATTTCTGGGGAGTTGGCACGCAGCGGTTGCAGCAGGAAGTCGAGGCGCGCTTTCCCGATTACCCGTGCGTCCGGATGGACACCGATTCGATGCGGCGACCGGGCAGTCATGAGGCCGCGCTCGAATCCTTTCGCGCGGGTGAGAAAAAAATCCTTCTCGGTACGCAGATGATCGCCAAGGGACTTGATTTTCCCAACGTGACGGTCGTCGGGGTGGTCAACGCGGACACCTCGTTGCATTTCGAGGACTTTCGGGCGGGCGAACGGACGTTCACCCTGATTACCCAGGTCGCCGGTCGGACTGGTCGCGGCCCGCGTGGCGGTCGCGTGCTGGTCCAGACCTTTTCACCGGAACATCCGGCGATCGTGGCGGCATCGCGGCACGACTACGCGACGTTCGCGAAAACGGAAATGGAAAGCCGTCGCCAGTGGTGCCAACCCCCCTTTCGCTGGTGGGCGCGGTTCGTCGTTCGCAGTCCCAATGAATCCAGGGCGCGAGAGATGGCGAGGCAACTGGGCGAGCTTGCCCGGCAGTGGCCGGAACTCGACGCCGAAAGTCGCGTCATCGACGCAGAAAGTCGCGTCATCGACGCGGGGAGTCGCGTCATCGACGCGGGGAGTCGCGTGATGGGACCCGCCGAGGCACCGATCACGAAATTGCGCGGCGAGTACCGGTTTCATCTCGTCCTGCAGTCGGCGGATGAAGCGTACTTGCACCGGTGGATTTCGCATCTTGAGAATTCGGCGCCGGAAGTTGACGAGGTCCGTTTTATCGTCGACTTTGACCCCCAGGAAATGCTGTAGGCCCGCAAATCGGTCCTTGGCTGCCTTCGATGGGATGCGCATAATCGGATATTGCGTCAGACGGTTCGAAACCGTCGAAACACGCGCGGTTCGACGTTTCACCGGTACCGCACTCGTCATAGAATGGGGAAAGCCGCGTCCCTGGCGGTATCCGGGCCTCTCCCGGTTTTTCATTCTGTCCCCCTGGTGGACCCTCTCCGGCATGTCGTATCGGTCAATCAAACGCGTCCTTGGCGAAAACAGCCTCGAGCGAAAGTGCCGGATCCTGTTTGGCGTTTGTATGTTGATCCTCATCGGCGGTTCGTTTTGGGGCGTCATGCGGCTGACCGAGGACTTCATCCGGCTCGACACACGGATGAAATCGCGGGAGATGCTCGAGATGCACTTGCTCAAGCTGCACCTCCAGTCGATCCGCTTTCGCGAGGACGAGACGAACTCGCTGCTCGCCGCGATGGCCGACAAGTTCACGCAGTTCGACGCGAGGATCGATTCGATCGTGCTGGACGATTCGATCGTTCGCCGCAATGCTCCGGCGCAGCTTCCCGCCGATGACGAGGAGCGCTCGCTCGTCGAGCAACTGGTTGAAAAGTACCGCAAGGTCCAGGCCGACGAGCATTATCGCAAGTATCGTGCGGGTCACGGCGACTCCAATGGAGATTCCGGCGGATCGAGTGTTATCAGTTCCTTGCCGGGTCAGGATTCCAGTGTGTTTCCCGCCACTGCCCGATTGTCCGGCGACTACAAGGACCGCAACGCGCCCGACGACCTGTACCAGTTCTACAAGCCGGTACTTTTTACGGACGAATGCATCATCTGTCACACGCCCGCGCGGTTCGATGAGGCACTGCAGGACTGGGAAAATTTGCCGGTGGTCGAGACGCCTGGCTTTGAGCAGAAGGTTCCACCCCTCCCGGCGATGTATGTTATCCGCCTCACGCAGACCTACCGTGAAGCGAACAAGGGCATTACGCGGAGCCGGGCCATCCTGCTCGCCGCCGCGATCGTCACCGCCTTTCTCTCGACCGCCGCGCTGTACGCCATCATCCGTTACGTAATTGTCAAACCTCTCCAGCACCTGCAAGGGGTCATTCGCGAGGTCTCGGACGGGAATATGGACGTGCGTTCCGGCCTGAACACCGGCGACGAATTCGAGGAACTTTCCAAATCGCTTAACAAGATGTTGCGGCACCTCGCCGATTCCCAGTCCGCGCTGGAAATGGCCAACCGCGACCTCGACCACAAGGTCGACGAACAGGCACGGCTCACGATGAAGCTGTACGAAATGAACCAGCTCAAGAGCGATTTTCTCGCCAACATGAGCCACGAACTGCGAACACCCCTCAACAGCATCATCGGTTTCAGCGAAATACTCGCCGGCATCGACGCGCTCGACCCCAAGCAACAGCGTTACGCCAGCAATATTCGCAACTCGGGGCACAACCTGCTGGACCTTATCAACAACATCCTCGATCTGGCCAAGCTGGAAGCCGGCAAGTCGGACGTGATCCCGCAGGAGTTTTCCATCGAGGCGCTGTTGAACGAGCAACTGGAAATGATTCGCGCCCTGGCGGAGAAAAAGCACATCCAGATCACCATGGACGTCGAGCGTGGAATGCCGCTGCTTTTTCAGGATCAGGGAAAAATCCGCCAGATTCTCGTCAACCTGCTCTCGAACGCCGTCAAGTTCACTCCCGAAGGAGGACGCATTCGCGCGACCGCTCGCCGCGACGCGGATCAACTGGATCTTCGTGTCAGCGACACGGGAGTGGGAATTCCCGAATCGGACCGGGCGATTATCTTTGAGAAGTTTCGCCAGGCACCGTCGACGATCGGAGTCGATTCCCTGACACGCAAGCATTCCGGAACGGGGCTTGGCCTGTCGATCGTTCGTGAACTGTGCATTTTGCTTGGCGGCGGCGTCGATGTTGAAAGCGAAGTCGGAACGGGAAGTTCATTCTCGGTGCGGGTGCCGTTGCACTACGAACCGGAACCCGCCGCGCGGGCGGAGTTGGCCGAGGCGATGGAAGAATTCCGGGAAAGAGTGCTTGACTCAGTGAATGTTCCGCGCGATGCCACTAACGGCAGAAACTAGACGAACGCATCGGAACGACTCTATTTAGCAGGTAGTAGCAGCGTCACTCTGTGACGCTGACTTCGCTCTCATCTGGCCGTTTCCGAGCGAAAGAGCGACTTGCTCGATCAGGCGGTCCTCCACACTGAACTGCCGCAGATGGAACTCCAGTTCCAGATGATTGGTCGGGCGAAGGCGATTCGTCACGTCGAACCAGCCGCGCGTCGCGCTCGGCTCAACTCGTTCGCCGTCAAGTCGTTCGCCGTTCAGATGCACCGATGAAGGTTCCCGACCGGAGACGCAGACCGCCACGTTGGCGGGAGGCGGATGGGGGAATGTCCACTTGAAGGACCGGTCGAGCACAATCCGCCCCGTGAAGGTCTCCTCCTTCAGCCAGGCGAGCCAATCTCCGGGCGACCGGACGAAGATCGAAACCGCGTGGGGAAGTCCGCTTGCCGGCTCAAGGTGTACCGTCCACGGTCCGCGAAGCTGAATGGTATGGCTCAAGCGATTATCAGGCGGTTTTGGTAGCTACGCTTGCCAAAGCGTGGATATTCGTTAGCGAAATCGGGGAATACCCGCCGTTTGGCAACGGCAGCTACGAACACCGCCAGTCTGTAACGACCTGGCACTGTCCAGCTAATTGGGCACGAAACTTTCCTTGATCGTTTTTTGCAGGACCTGGTTGGTTTTCTTCTCGACCATCCGCACCGAAATCTGGATCGAACGGATCGGGTAAGGGTAGGGGGGTTGCGACTCGCGCTCGGCCGTGTCATCGACGCCGTTGACGCCGTTATCATCAATTCCGTTGGCCCCTTCGTCGATAAGCCCGTCACCGTCATTGTCGAACCCGTCGGAATCGAAACCGCCGTACCACGAGCACCAGGTATTGGCAATCCAGCGATAGGGCCTGATTGACGGTGGAAAACTCTCCATGGGATAAGAAGAACCAATAAACTTCGCGTCGCTGCCGGCACCCTGAAATGGCCGGGGAACGTCCATCAGCGGTGGATCCTGTGGCGTATAGGGATTGACACCCAAATCGACGAACCCGCCCGTTTGTGGATACGAGGTCACATACATGGGAGGAAATCCCGTAATTCCCGAATACGTGGTCGCTGGGTATGCCGAATACAGGTCGTCAAAACCCGGATCGTTGAATTCAATGGTCTGTTCAATATCCGTAAAGGTGGCGGGCAAGTAGGGTGGAGACGACTGGAGCGGTCCATTAGATATCGCTGGCACAAAAGACGGGACGTCCGGGGAAAAGACTTTAATGTCAAATCCGACGCACCCGGCAAGCATCAAGTCCTGGCCCTCGAGCGTCGAATCAAAAACGCCGTCGCCGCCGTCGATACCCAGCACGCGTTGCTCCAGCCACGGGGCCTGGGGGGTTACACCGGTTTGCAATTCGTACGGAAACGTGCTTCGATCGTGGGCGTAGCGGTTGGCCCGATCGGCGAGGTCTTCCAGTGTGTTGGAAACCATGTTTCCGCCCTCCGGCCGCGCGGAGATGTCGTTGGCCTCAAAAAAGTCGGCCGGAGCGGCGGCATTGGCGGCCAGGTCGGGACGAATCAATAGCACGCGGCGATAAAGGCGAAAATTGCCCTCGTAGCCGTCGGCTCCCTCATGAACGACAAACCAGATGACTTCGGCCAGGTACGATTCGACGAAGCCGCCGTTGTACCGGCCTCGAAAGGGTCGGCCTTCACTGCGCACGGTCAGCGCCAGCACGTCGTCATGGTCGCCAATGAAACTGTCGCTTGTCGGATCGACATGTTCAAGGTCGAACTCGGGGCCTTCGACGTACTCAAAATAGCCGCTCTCTTCGTCATTGAGTCCGCGGACGCGCGGCAGGCAGGTGGCATTCTGCAAGTCGCGGCGGAGCGTTTCCGTCACCATCCGCAATTGTGTGTGCATGTCCAGTCGCGCGCGGCCGATTCCGATCTCGTCGCCAGTCGACTTGAACGCGCGAACCATGACGCCCACGATCACGAGCGTCAACGTCACGGCGATCATCAGTTCAATCAACGAAAATCCGCCGCGGCAACCGCGACGGCTTGAAACCAACGAAGCGCAAGACGACTTGCACCGGGGAGGAGCATGTTTTTTGGGGGCCAGCCGATTCATGAGAAGCCCTTTCGGGTTGGCGATCGCCGAGAAAAGACGTGCAAAACAACCTGGACGATCACAGGCTGGAAGCCTAATGCCACGCGGGGTGGCGATCAACGGGATGGGGTTTTGGCGCTCCACATCGCGACCGGCGGTAAACCGCCGGCGCTAGCCGCGGGCCGAACTGTAAACCGCAGGAGGTTTTAAATCCAGTGTCGCCCGACGGCAGACCGCACTCCTTATTTTAGCGTCCGACGATCCATTGTACACGGCAGGACCGGCAGGTTTCTTCCGCGGAACGCCAAAAAGTTCGCCTTTTTTCGCCAGACCGGGTTAACCGGGGGCAACTTGATCGAGTGGATTTCGGACGGCAGGTCCGAAAATACCGGCCCCGGAAATCCCGTTCACTCGCTGGCGCTTCGGGCTGGTATTGAAAGAAACCTGGCTCGTTTTCGTTAGTTACATGGTACGTCGCCAAGAATAGAGACTTTGCACGCTAAATTCGCAGGTATAGACTGAACCCGACCCGCCCTGTGGACGTACAAACCCGACGAATTCTCAAAGCGGATAACCAGGAGCGCGAAATGCGGCACCTTTCCAGCCAGATGACAGGCCGTTCAGTGAACTTAACCAGGACTCGGCCAACCCGTTTGCGACCGCGCCCGTTGGGCCACGGGATGTTCGTTTTCCTTGCTGTGGTGGCCGCCTTCAGCGGATGCCGTTCGGCGAGTGCCCAGGAGGACACCGCGGCGGCGATCAATTTGCATTCCACCGGGATCAAGGCCTACGAGGAGGGTGAGTTCCAGTTGGCGATCGACCAATGGAAAAGGCTGCTCGCCGAGTACCCGGACTATTCAGCCCGTCGCGACGTGAAATTCCAGATTGGACAGTCGTGGTTCAATCTCGTTGACTACGGGAAGGCTGCCACGGAGTTTCGCGAGCTTCGTGACTCGATCGAGGAGCTTAGCGGTTACAAGCACGGTCCCGGCCTCCTCGTTTTTCTCGGCTTCAGCGAGTACTCGGTTGCCCGCCAAACGAAAGAGAGTGACAAGGCCCAGGAGTTGTTACGTCAGGCAATCGCCAACTACGAATTGTTTCACGAGAAGTTTCCGCAAGACGCGCTGGCCGACCAGGCATGGTTCTTCGAGGGCGAGGCGCTCAGTCATCTCAACGAGCTGAGTCCCGATCCGGAACTGCTCGAACGCGCCGGCGAGGCCTTTCAAAAGGTCGTCGAGGACTATCCCGAATCAAAAATGTATGGTCAGGCGCTGGCGCAAACGGGTCTCTGTCTTGAGCAATCGGGCGATCTCGACGGCGCAGCGAGCCGTTACCGCGAGTTTCTTGAGCAATACGCGGAGCATGAAATGGCACCGTCGGTGGAATTCTGGAACGCCGAGACGACTCGCAAGCAGGCGGCCGCGCTTCGCAGTGCCAACGATTCAAAGGCGGACGAGCGATTTCGCGAAGCGATTTCGCAGTATGACAGAGTGCTTGAGCGGGCTGCGTTTCCCCAGCGTGACGTGGCGCTTTACCACAAGGCGTTTTGTCTGTTGCAATTGGGCGAATTCCAGGAAGCCGCGGACGCCTATGCGACGTTGCACAATGAATTTTCCGACTCGAAATTCGCAGCGGCCTCAGCGCTGGCGGCGGGCAAGTACTATTTGTCAGCGAACAACCTGGAACGGGCGGGCCAGTGGCTCAAGCTCGTGAATGATCGCCACCCCGAACTCCATGACGAAGCGGCGCATTGGCTCTGTCGCGTCCATTTACAGAACCAGGACTGCCAGGCGGCGCTCGACCTTGCCAACGCGGCGACCGCGGACGGCGGTGGTGGTGACTTTCGCGCGAGCCTTTTGATGGATGGTGCCGACGCCCTGCACGAGTTGCCCGAGCGACGGGCCGAATCGATCCCGCTCTATCACATGGTCGCGCGCGAATTTCCAGACGATCCGCTGGCCGCGAAAGCACTCTACTTCGCCGCATTCGCCAACCAGAGCGTTGAGCAGTACGCTGACGCGATCAGGAACGCGCAGGAATTCAAAAAGGCCTTTCCCGGCGACGCGTTGATCCCCGATGTACTGCGCATCCTTGGCGACGCCGCCATGAAAACCGAAGAGTGGCCGCTTGCCCAGTCGACTTTCGAGGACTTGATCGAGCGTTTTCCCGAACATGAATCGCGCTCCTGGTGGGAAACACGCGTCGGCTGGACGTTGAACCTCCAGAACCGGCACAACGACGCGGTCGCCTCGCTCAGCAGTTCCGTCACCGGAATGGCTGACCCGGCCAGCCGCTCGGAAGCGTACTACGTCATGGGTTCGAGCTGGTTCCAGTTGGGTGAATTCGCGCGGGCGGCCGAGGCACTCCGCCAGGCGCTCAGTGAAGACCCTGACCGCGGCGACGCAAGCGATGTGCGACTGTTGCTCGTTCGAGTCTACCGGAAACTGGGTGACGCCGACAAGGCGCGCGAAGTGCTCGCGGCCATTCCCGAGGACGAGCGCGACGCAGGCACGGCGACCGCCAGCGGTTATTTACTCGCCGAGCTGGAATACGAGCAAGGCAATTATGCGGAAGCGATTACTCATTATACGTCGGTCATTGAATCTGCCGCCGACGCGCAATTGCCCGACGCGCTGTACGGACGCGGCTGGGCGTATATCAAGACCGATAACGGGGCAGCCGCGATCGAGGACTTTAATCGCCTGATCAACGAGTTCCCGGAAAACTCGAACCGGAATTCGGCCTTTCTCGGTCGCGCCGTTGCGCGGCGCGCCGCCGGTCAGTTTAGCGAGGCCGTCGAGGACCTCGACGCCTACCTCGCGACGTCACCGCCGGATTCCGAACGCCAGCAGGCTCTCTATGAACGCGGCATGACCGGCGCGGCGGCGGAGCAATGGGATCGCGCCGTTGGCGATTTCCGCGAGCTGGTTGATTCCGAAAATTTTGACGCAACCGATCCGCGAAGTGACAACGTCGTTTATCAGCTTGCGTGGGCCTTGAAAAAGAAGGGTGACGCGGCGGAATCGTTGCGGTACTTCCAGAAACTCGCCGACGAAATGAGCGCGAGCGAGTTTGCCTCGGAAGCGCACTATCACGTGGGCGAGGCCGCCTATGAATCTTCCGAATGGGAGGAGGCCCGCGCGCGATATGAAAAGTGCCTTGCGGGCGAGCCTTCCGTCGATATCGGGGAACGGGCCGCCTACAAGCTGGCGTGGTGCGCGTTTGAGCAGGAAGACTGGGACACGGCGCGAACGCGATTCCAGCAACAGGTCGAACAGTACCCCGACGGTCCACTGAAAGCGATCGGACTTTCGATGGTCGCCGAATCCTTTTTCCAGAACAAGAATCACGCCGACGCAATTACCGCCTACAAGGTCGCGATACCGGCCATTCGCACCGCCTCGGTCAACGACGAGAGCGTGCGAATCCTCGCACCGCTGCACGCCGCCCAGGCGGCCAATAAGACCGGCGATTACGAGGCCGCCAGGGAATTCGCCCAATCCGTGATCGACGAATTTCCCGACAGCGGTTACCGCTACCCGGCGATGTACGAACTGGGCGCGGCGTATCAGGGACTTGGCGAGGACGCCAAAGCGATTGAGGCGTGGCAGTCCGTCGCCGAGAACTCGATTGACAAGACCGGAGCACGCGCCCGTGCCATGATCGGCGAACAGCATTTCAAGTCCCGCGACTACGATCGCGCCATCGAGGAGTTCAAGCTCGTCATGTACGGATACCCGGAACCGGAGGGCAAAAAGGAGATCGATCCGTGGCGAGCCTTCTCGGCCTACGAAACCGCGCGATGCTATTACGTCCAGATCAATGACGCGGCGGCCGCCGATCGGGGTGAACTGATTAAAAACGCACGGCACTGGTTTGAATACCTGATAACGAATTTCAAGGACGACGCGCTCGTCGGCGACGCGAAAAAACAACTTGATCTGCTGGAGAAAATCGATCGATGACACGCGCACCGACGACCGGGTTCCTCCGGTTTATCCTCATTGGGACTCTTTTTGGAATTGCCTTGGCGGCGACTCTGCCGCTCGACGCCCATTCCCCTCAACTTCCTCAAATCGACGGCCCGACGCCCGCGGAATCACTGCCCGCCGCGCCTGGCGACGATGAACCCGATGCGACCCGCAACGCAAGTCCCGAAAATCAAACGATTTTTCGTGAGAAGGGACTGAACCTGCTCAATCTGCTTTCGCGCGGCGGGTGGTTCATGCTGCCGCTCGGACTGCTCTCGATCGTCGTCGTCGCGCTGGGTATCGAGCGTGCGCTGGCGCTGCGGCAGGACAAGATCATGCCGCACCCCTTTGTCCGCGACCTTGGTGCGATCGCCCGCGACCCGTCGGGATTCGATCCGAGACTTGCCTTTCGCGCCTGTCAGGTTTATCCGTCGGCGGCTTCGCGCGTGATTCGCGTGATGTTGCTCAAGGCCGGTCGACCCCAATCCGAGATCGAGCACGCGGTCGCCGAGGCGGCACAGCGCGAAGCGACTCGTTTGCAGGCGCCTGCCACCTGGTTGACGCTCGCCGCGACCGTTGCGCCGTTGATCGGACTGCTCGGCACGGTGTGGGGGATGATTCAGGCCTTTTACGATACGACTCAGCTCGTCGCGGGACAGAACAAGGCCGAAGTGCTCGCCTCGGGCATTTACACGGCACTGGTGACGACGCTTTGCGGACTGGTGATCGCGATTCCCGCGGCCGTGCTGGCGCACTGGTTTGAAAATCGCATCGTGGCGGTCTTCCACCGGATCGAGGAGATGGCGGCGGGGCTGACTCCATTGCTGGAATCCTGGGAAGGTCGTTTACGAGCCGGTGCGAATCCCGAATCGGTCTCCGAAACGCCAGCCGGGCGAGATGAAGAGGCGATCGCGCCCGCGCGTCCACGACAATCCGCGCCCCGCTAGTCGAACATGGCAATCAGGCTCAAACGCAGCTCGTTCGGATCGCTCAGCATGACACCGCTCATTGACGTGGTGTTTTTGCTGCTGATCTTTTTTCTCGTCGCGACGCGCTTTGCCGAGGAAGAGCGCGAGATCGATCTGGAGTTGCCCACCGCCTCCGAGGCGCTTCCATTGACCGCCGAACCGAGAGAACTGTTCATCAACATCGACCGCGAAGGCAAATACTTTATTGACGGCCAGTTTCGGATGCCGGAAGCGGTCGAGGACCTGTTGCGCCAGGCGGTCGCCAATAACCCGCTGACTCAAACCGTCGTGATTCGCGCCGACCGGCGCGCGGAATGGCAGCACGTCCTGACGGCGATGGACCTCTGCAAAAAAACGGGAATCTTCAACTACACCGCGATGACAGACGAATGATCCATGCCACTTCGCCGCCCGATCGTCAGCACGTACCAGCCTCCCCAATACCGGGCCTTTGATCAGCAGTTCTGGCCGATCTTTATGTCGCTGTGCATCACGGCAACGATCCTTGCCGCGACGATTGTCACGTTGCTGGCGGGATTCTGGATGTGGGTCAGTCTGATGATCTTGCCCGCGGCGCTGGCGGTGCTGCTGATCGTGCTTCGATTCGTCGATGACCGGCGCATTCGCCGCTCGTTGCAACTGGCGGTCGTTCTCAGCCTTGCGGCGCATTGCATCTTCCTCATCGTCGCGCACCAGACAAGTGTTTTTGAAGGGTATCTGCTCCACATCGTTCGGCAAACAACACCGGTTCGCCCGCAACGAATCCTTCATATTTCGCGGCAGGTTGAAAACCAGCCATGGCTCGAAATGAACCCGGTGCCACGAACGACTCCAGCAGTAGTCCAGCCCGAACAGCAGGCCGAAGTTTCGACAACGCCTTTGCGTCCCCAGCCCACGGCGATCGATTCCCAACAACCAACCGAAAACCCGCAACTTGTGCGAAGGCAACAACCGGGCCGCACCGTTCCGCGTCTCGGGAAAAACCTTTCGGAAACGAGCCGCCAAACTGAATCGGTTCAGCCGAAATCGATTGAAGCGGTCGAGATGGCGCGCCCCGCCCCGCGCTCCGAGCCGACGCCCGCCGACCGGCCCACCGCGCAGGTTGCTGAAAGCACGGCCAACGCACCGTCGGAAAATGTTACAACCGTCGAACGGCCCGCCGCGGAGCCGGCCCCATCC